>CAZWDH010000212.1:0-12688 GCA_964632865.1 uncultured Nitrospiraceae bacterium | reverse complement strand
CGATCCGGAAAAGGCCTGGGCCGATTTCGGTTGGGTGGCGGAACAGGCCACGGATTCGGCGGCGTCCGCGACCGCCATGTCGACCGGCGTCAAGACGCTCAATGGCGCCATCGGTGTCGACGAGAACAGTGAACCCTTGGAACACGCGGTAGACCGCGCCGAGAAGCTGGGCAAGTCAACCGGCGTCATCACGTCCGTTTTGCTGAGCCACGCGACGCCGGCCGGGTTTTCCGCCCACGATCGCAGCCGCGGCAACTATGAGGTCATCTCCAAGGAGATGATTGAAGAAAGCGGCCTCGAAGTAATCATGGGCTGCGGGCATCCCGACTACGACAAGAACGGCGAAGCGCTGCCGGCGGACGCGGACAAATCGTACAAGTATGTAGGCGGCGAGGACACGTGGAAACGCGTCATCGCCGGCGAAGCCGGTGGCGATTGCGACGGTGATGGCGAAGCCGATACGTGGAATTTCATTCAATCCCGCGACGCGTTTCAAGCCCTAGCAGACGGGGAGACGCCCAAGCGCGTGATCGGAGTGGTGCCCGTGCAGACCTCTCTTCAGGTGGAGCGTCACATGGACAAGCTCACTGCCGATGACGCGCCGGGCAAAGTGCCCTACGTGGAGACGTCTCCGACGCTCGCAGAGATGACGTTGGGCGCGATCAATGTGTTGGACAACGATCCCGACGGGTTTTACCTGATGATCGAAGGCGGCGCGGTGGACTGGGCCAGCCACGAAAACTATGCGCCGCGAATGATTGAAGAGATGATTTCTTACAACGAGGCCATTGAGGCCGTCGTGAGTTGGGTCGAGAAGAATAGCAGTTGGGATGAAACGCTCGTTATCGTCACCGGCGATCACGAGTGCGGGTACCTCTGCGGCCCGGGTTCCGATCCGGAGTGGAAACCCATCGTGAACAACGGCAAGGGCAACATGCCCGGCGTGGAGTGGCACAAGGGCAGTCACACGAACAGCCTGATTCCCCTGTACGTCAAAGGCGCGGGCGCAGAGTTGTTTGAATCCCACGTCGTCGGCACCGACCCGAAACGCGGCAAGTACGTGGACAACACGGCCGTCGCAAAAGTGCCGTTCGCGGTAATGCGCTAAACACAACATCCCCCGCCATGCTATAGACGTGGCGGGGGAAAAATAGGGACAGTCACCATTTTGCTTTTCGATCGCTATTTTCTAACTCGATGATCGAGTAGCAAAATGGTGACTGTCCCTTTCTTTCCTTACGCGATCTGCCAGGGCGCACGCATGGGGCGTTCGAGATAGCCGTTTGCAGCGTCGTCGTCCACGAAATGCTCGGTCTCCGGATCCCACTGAAGGCGGCGTCCGGTCCAGCGGGCGATATTGCCGAGATGGCACATGGTCGCGGATCGATGGCCAATCTCCACGTCCGCAATAGGCAAATTCCGCGAACGAATGCAATCGAACCAGTTCTGAAGGTGATTGTCGCTGCGGTAGAGGTGCGTATACCCATCCGAATCCGTGAATTCGCCCGGACTGTCCGAACGCACCGACTCCTTGAGCTTCACTTCGTCGACTCTCGGTTTCGCGTCGTACTTGTCACGGTCCACCAGAATCTTGCCTTCGTCGCCTTCAAAGACTCCGCCGCCGTCTGGGCCTTTGCCGTCCAGATGCACCACCGCGCCGCTTGCGTACCGCATGGATACCGGGCAGGTGAGCGTGCGCGCCTCGGGCCAGTCGCCAAAGGCATCGATCTCTTTTCCGAAGACGGAAACCGGTCCCGATTCGCCGTTGAGGTCAGCCCATACTTCGACCGGACCCGTCGAATCGGTGCCCATCGCCCATTGAATGATGTCGAGACCGTGCGCGCCCCATCCCGTCATCTCACCACCTGAATAGGGCGTATAGGAAATCCATCCATACGGCCGGCCATCGGGATACTTGTGTCCGTCACCGCGCGGCTCGTACAAATCCGCGTGATAACCACGGGGTTCGGTTTGCCCGCACCACATGTCCCAGTCGATATACTCGGGCGGATCCTCTTCAGGGAGGTCGCACGCCCACGGACTCGGATAGTTGGCGCCGTGAATCGTGCGGACCGTTCCAATCCGGCCATTGCGGATCAGTTCGCACCCGAACCGGCATTTCGCCATGGAGCGCTGTTGCGATCCGCACTGAACGATGCGCTCGTGCTTGCGCGCCGCGTCGACCATCGCGCGGCCCTCGCGGATCGTCAAGGTCATCGGTTTCTCGACATAGACGTCCTTGCCGGCTTCGCAGGCGTGAATGCTGTGAAGCGCATGCCAGTGATCGGGCGTCGCAATCACAACCGCGTCGATGTCCGGCTCCTGGAGCATCTCGCGATAATCCTGAAAGATGCGGGCATCCTTGTTCTTGGATTTCATTTCCTCCAAGCGCTTCATGTTCACGTCAGCGTAAGCGACGATCTGCCCCTCCTTCGGCAATCCCATCAATTGATTGGCCCGACGCCCCACGCCGATATAGGCCACGTTGATGCGATCGTTCGGCCCGGGAGCGCCGGACGCGAAGCCGCTCAGAATCAACGGTGCCACTACGGCGCTCGATCCGATGCGTGCGCTCGTGGAAAGAAACTGGCGGCGGGATATGGACTTCATGTCTTTCATGGCAAAATCCTCTCGAAAGCTGATACTCCGTACCGCGTCAGTATCGCATGCATTCGAACAAGAGAACAAAACAGGCGCCCCACCAGCAATCTTGCGGGACGGTCTCCCGTCTTGCCTCAAGATTGCAGGTGGGACGCCTGCGCTACATTCGTTTACCCAAACTCGCCTCGGCCGTGTTAATTGGCCTTTCGGCCGGCAACGCCCTTGGTCGATTTCGTGATCTTCTTCGCAGCCTCTTTCGGGCGAAGCGCGCGCGTCGCAGCGCCGGCGCGCCACATCTCGCTGTTCCCGATCTCGCCGAGTTCCTTGGCCAACTGCTTCTGGTAATCCTTCTTTCCGCAGGATTGCAGCACGCGCGCCGTTTCCTTGCCAGTCTTCACCCGCGTGTAAAGTTCCTCGAACAGCGGCAGAACCGCCTTCTTGAACTTCGGTTTCCAGTCGAGTGCGCCACGTTGCGCCGTGGCCGAGCAGTTCGCGTACATCCAGTCCATGCCGTTCTCATCGACGAGACGAATGAGGCTTTGCGTCAACTCTTCAACGGTCTCGTTGAAGGCTTCGCTCGGACTGTGACCGTGCTTGCGCAAGGTGTCGTATTGCGCTTCCATGATTCCCGCCAGCGCGCCCATCAGCACGCCGCGCTCGCCGGTGAGATCGCTCCAAACCTCGTGCTCAAACGTCGTCGGGAACAGATACCCCGAGCCGATGCCGATCCCGATCGCGATGCAGCGCTCGCGCGCATGTCCCGTCGCATCCTGGTGAACGGCGAAACTCGAATTGATGCCCGCGCCCGACAGGAAATTCCGGCGAACGGAAGTACCCGAACCTTTTGGCGCAACGAGTAACACATCGACGAAGTCCGGCGGAATCACCTTGGTCTGTTCCCGGTACACGATCGAGAAGCCGTGCGAGAAATAGAGTGCGTCACCGGGATTCAGATTCTTCTTGACGAGCGGCCACAGCGCCTTTTGGGCAGCGTCCGACACCAGGTATTGCACTACGGTCGCCCGCTGCACCGCTTCCTCGATGTCAAACAGCGTCTTACCGGGCTTCCACCCATCCTTGACCGCCCGGTCCCAATCGCGCTTGAACGCCCTGGATTGGCCGATAATGACGTCGAACCCATTGTCGCGCATGTTGAGCGACTGCGCCGGCCCCTGCACGCCATACCCGATGATCGCAATGGTTTCGTTCTTGAGAACGCGGCGCGCCTTGGCCAAGGAAAACTCCTTGCGCGTAATGACGTCCTCTTTGACTCCCCCGAAATCGACTTTCGCCATGATGCTTCCCCCTGTATTCGATGGAGGTGGCCGCCGCGGCGTTCACCAATACCTGCGGTATCGTCACGCAACGCGCACCACCGTGTTCCCCCGGTTAGACTACCCCGATATGGTATCTAAGTTACCCGTTTCGCGCAACTTGCACGCCTTGCCGCCCGGCGCTTGACCCACTACCACCATATTCCCGCGGACCACAACCGTTGAATCGTTAAAACATCTGGACAAATCGGGGGGTTTGGGATAGACTGCGAACCGCAAGGCTGGTAAGGCAGGGACGGTAGACAGGGGTTCTATCACTGTAAGATTCGTCCTCCTTTGGACGTTTCAAGGCGGTTCGTGTGCTCCATACTCTATGCGGTACTCGCGTTCGCGAGACCCCTCCCTCGGATAATTCCACCGGCCCGGTAAAGCACCAATTAGATCCTGATGTAGCATTGTGCAGCACAACTCGCAGGAGGGGCATTCATGAAGTTGCGTTATCGTTCCGGGTTCACGTTGATCGAGCTGTTGGTGGTCATTGCCATTATTGGCATCCTGGCCGCGATCCTACTCCCAGCCTTGGCTCGGGCGCGGGAAGCTGCCCGCAGGGCCAGTTGCCAAAACAACCTGAAGCAGATGGGTATCGTATTCAAAATGTACGCCAACGAATCGCGGGGGGAATTGTTCCCGCCCCTCTATGCCGATTACCAGGCTGACGCCTACAATTGCGACCTCTTCACGGACAGCGCATCGATCGAAAGCGCGGTGCCGTCAGGTACCGAGAACGTGTATGAACCCATGCCCGACCCAAGGGCGATTTATCCAGAGTACTTGACGGATCCGGCAATCATGGTATGTCCCTCCGACGCCACCCTCACAACGGAGGCTTGGACCGCGGGTGGCGGCGCGACCTATTTCCACAGAGTTTGCCAGGGAACAGACGATCGCGGCAGCCGCGCCGGACAGGATAGCTATCTCTACTTTGGCCATATTCTCGATCAGTGTGAAGCGAGCGACCGCGTCATTGATGGTGCGCTTATCGGATTCCCAGCCGGAACCGGAAACCTCTGCCTTCAGGCGACACTCTGGGACGTCGCTGCGCGGACGCTCACGGGATGGCCTAGTGCGGCAACGGAAGACGCCGTTCTCGACAGCATCGATCTGGAAGATGCGGCGGCGGCTCTTGGACAGCCCGCCACCGGAGATTACGGCAACGGCGGTAGCAACACCCTGTATCGCTACCGCGAAGGGGTCGAGCGGTTCATGATTACGGATATCAACAACCCCGCCGGCAGCGCGAAAGCCCAGTCCGAAATCTGGATCTATTTCGACATCGTGACAGTCACTGTCAGCCTCGATCGGGTAGATTACAATCACATCCCTGGCGGCGGCAATGTGCTTTACATGGATGGGCACGTGTCGTTCCTGCGCTACAACGAAAACGGCGAAGCGCCGATCAATGGCAATTCGGCACGGGGAATTGCCGTGTCCATCGGGTAAAGACGCCGAAAACCGGTATACACCATCTTCCCAACACGGGCCCGGCCGCCAAGGCCGGGCCCGTGTCGCGTTTTCGCGCTCCGGAGTCGTTAGGCGAACTCGGGTCTCTTCCGAAGACGGACAACTGTTACACCCAAGCATGCAAGCGCCGCAAATAGAGCCCCGAGCCCCAGGCGCGACAGACCCGGTAGGTCCGCCGGTTCGTCGGCGGAGGCATCATAGACCAATCGGCCATAGACGCCTTTGCTCGTATCCCCATCCTCGTACTGCGTGAACTCCACCACCAAGCGGGATAAAGCGCCTCCACCGTCGTATTCGAGTTCTTCGACCGTGAAGTTTCCCGTCAGCGTATTTGACCCGCGAAAGTTTCCGGTAAAATCGAGGCCGGGATGTCCGGGCGAAGCAAAGGCATACCGTTCCGCATCAAGATAACTGCCCACCGCAAGCGGGTTACCGTCAGGACCCTCGATCATGAGGATCCAATACCGGTACTCTAGTTCGAAGACGGGAACCGCATTCTCGACCACCACCTGGATCCCGCCGGTGATTGGTTCGCTCGCGACAAACGAGAATCCAGACGCGAGACTTGCTGAAACTGTTTCCCCCTGGCCAACCCAACTTCCTGGATCGCTCGTGAAATCCAACTGGCTGGAACCAGCCAAGACCGGAGCTGCGAAAAACGGCGTGATCGCAGCAAGAAATGCAAAGCGCCACATACACCACTTCCCCCACTGCATGTGGCCCTCGCAACGCCCCAAAGCGCACAGAAAATAGCACTGAATCAGCAATCTGTCAACATATTGGAAATGCTTGTTTTAAGGTTGGATCACCGGCTAATACGGTCCCAGAGCCTTGAGACGGCTAGTTACAAATGTCGGTGCGGTACATCTGCATACTCCACACTACCGCGCCGTTGCGGCCCGAAGTGCTCCTTCGAGTTCGGGCATCGCAAAGGTGTAACCGGAATCCAGCAGGCGTTTCGGATAGACGCGCGTGCTTGCCAGAAGTGCCTCGTCCGCGAACTCCCCTGACACCAGTCGCATGGCAAACGCAGGCGCATGCATGATCGTCGGCCGTGACACAATACGGCCGAGCGTCTTGGTAAATTCACGATTGGTGACCGGGTTGGGTGACACAATATTGACCGGCCCCTCCACGTTCTCGCAGACCAAGACATGGTTCACGGCCCCGAGCACATCCTGTATCGCCACCCAGCTCATGAACTGATCACCCGAACCAACAACGCCTCCCAGTCCGAACTTGAATTGCTTGAGCAGCATGGGCAGCATGCCCCCTTCCGAACTCATCACCAGCCCGAACCGTAGGTTGACGACACGGATTCCGCGCTCTTGAGCAGGCACAGTTTCCGCTTCCCAGTCTCGACAGAGCGTGCCAAAGAATCCCCCGCCGGGTTCACTGTCTTCGTCGCAACGCTCATCGCCGCGATCTCCATAAAAACCAATGGCAGACGCGCACAGCCACGTCTTGGGCGGATGCTCCATCTCACAAAGACGCTCGCACAAAAACCGCGTCGTCTTAATCCGGCTGTCGCGAATCGCTTTCTTCTTTTTCTCGGTCCACCGAATGCTGAAGATGTTCTCGCCCGAGAGGTGGATCAGTGTGTCCACGCCATCGAAAGCGCCAGCCTGTAACTCCCCCTCGTAAGGTTTCCACCTCGCCTCGTCTTCACTCGTAGGCTCCGAACGGACGAGCCGTACAACGCGATGGGATCGTCCACTGAGGTCATCCACGAGTGCTGAACCGAGAAATCCGGAGGCACCGCTGATAAGGATTTTCATGACAAGTACGGTCTCCAAGGGTGTTGTGATGAGCTTGATCGTCTGGCTGTAATGATAAACACCGGGAACGACGGTTGAATTCATCGATGCAGCGATTACCGATTCACGCGGATTAGCTATAAGGAAGTGTGTCAGTCCCTTAAGTTGCCTCTAATCCGGGATGCCGCACTTCCGCCGCAAGACATTTAATACAAAGGCGTTACACAAAAAAGTGAGCATGTGTGAATTATTTGTTTGACATCAAACGATTTTGCGTGATACAATTCGATTATCAACACAAGAAAGGATTCCAATGCCGCTCGACCGCGAATTGAATCTCGAGGCCCCCTTCAAGGACGTCTGCCACGAATCAGTCCTGAGTATTATCCGGACCGCCAGCGTGCTATCCAACGCCGGCGACCACCTCTTCCGGCAGTTCGACCTCACGGAAGCACAGTTTAACGTCTTGTTCTCGCTGAAGTACAACCCACACAACGTGACGCAGACCGACTTGGGCAAGCGCCTGGTGGTGACCCGGGCCAGCATCACCTCGGTACTCGACAAGCTGGAAAGCAAAGGGCTCGTCGAACGTCGCGATGTCCCGAACAATCGGCGGAGTTATCACGTGGTCCTGACCGCCAAAGGGCTCGCGCTGGTGGACGAAGTCGAGCCGTTGTACCGGGAGAACATCTATAAGGCCATGGAAGGACTTGGCGAGAAGGACTGCCGTCAGTTGATTCGGCTCCTGGAGAAGATTCGTACGCAGGTTGGCGCGATTCAGGAAACGTTGTCCGGCGCGCGTTCCTCGTAGCCGCTGGACACTGCAAGGTACTATACTGAAGGGATGAAGGCGAAGGTCCTACGCTGCGGTGGACCTCAACAGAGGGTTTCCTCATGAATGCATCGGTGCCTGATTTCGATACGCCCCCCAAGCGTTACCACGCACGCGGCTTCTGGTCGCTGGTGGTGACCCAGTTCCAGGGCGCATTCAACGACAACTTGTACAAACTGGTCATGGTGTTCACGTTGGCTGCGTACGCCGCGTCCGACAGCCAAGATTCCCAGGCTGGTACGGTGGCCGCCATCGCTTCCATCGTACTGGCCGTTCCGTTCATCCTCTTTCCCGGCCTGTTTGGTTCCCTTTCCGATCGGTTCAGTAAGAAACGAGTGGCGGTTTGGACCAAGTATCTTGAAGTCGGGATCATGACATTCGGTACGATAGGCTTCTTCCTTCAACAACCCGCCATTCTTTGGACCGTTATGTTCCTAATGGCAAGCCAATCTGCCATGTTCGGCCCGGCCAAGTATGGAATCCTCCCTGAGATAGTGCCTGAGGAACGGCTGTCGTGGGCGAATGGAATTATTCAGATGACCACGATGATCGCCGCCATCGCAGGTACAGCGGTAGCCGGGTATCTCTTCGAATCGGTGGGGCTCGAACGGATCTTCATGGCAGGCGGAGTCCTCATGGGTCTGTCGACGATTGGATTGATCGCATCCTTCGGGATCAGCACCCCCCCACCAGCAAACCCTGACCGCCAGCTATCGCTTAATCCATGGGCGGGAATGGCGCGCGACTTCCGGACCATTTTAAGTGACCGTTGGTTGCGCATGATTGCGTTTGGCTACACCTATTTCTGGTTTGCCGGGTCGTTGATGCTCGTGGCCATTATCGACTATTCCGAGATCCAACTGGGCCTTGGCGAGACAAGAACCAGTATTCTGACCGCCGTGCTTTCTCTCGGGATCGGTCTTGGCGCGATGACTGCCGGCTATGTATCCCGCGGCAAAATTGAAGTGGGGTTGGTTCCCGTCGGAGCGCTTCTTCTCGCTGCAGGTTGCCTTCTCATGCCGTGGCTCGGAGCGTCATTCGTCACGGCCTCGGTAATGCTTCTCGTGATTGGAATGGGCGCGGGATTATTCGATGTACCACTCGTGTCCGGGCTTCAGTATCTCAGTCCACGTGGATCGCGCGGCGGCATTATTGCGGCGGTCAACATGCTCACCTGGATCGGTATCTTGCTGGGCGGCGGCCTGTATCTTGGAATGGGTCTGCTGGGGATCAGCAGTAACGTTGCCTTCGTTTTCACCGGCCTCGCGACCTTCGCCGCGCTAGGAATCTCCAGTTTAATTCTTCCCGTCATGCTCGTCCGCTCGGTACTGTGGGTGTTGTCCAACACGATCTATCGTCTCAAAGTTGCGGGACGTCAGAACATCCCCGAACAGGGTGGCGCGCTGCTGGTCGCCAACCATGTGTCCTTTATCGACGCGCTGGTGATCACGGCCGCTATCGACCGGCCCATCCGATTCATCATGGCGGACGAGATCTACCAGGTGCGGTGGATTCGGCCCATCGCGAAGATGATGAACGCCATCCCCATCTCGGCCATGGGCGGACCGCGCGAACTCGTCCAATCCTTGCGCACAGCCACCGATGCCATCCAGAACGGCGAATTGGTCTGCATCTTCGCCGAAGGCCAAATCTCGCGCACGGGTCAGATGCTGCCGTTCCGCAAGGGCTTCGAGCGGATTATGAAGGGCGTCGAAGCGCCGATCATTCCCGTCTACCTGGACCAGCTTTGGGGCAGCATCTTCAGCTTTGCGAACGGCAAGTTCTTCTTCAAAATGCCGCGCCGAATCCCCTACCCCATCGGCGTATGCATCGGCAAGCCCTTGCCCCACGATAGCGACTCGGCACACGTGCGCACCTCGGTACAGGAGTTGGGCACCGAAGCCTACATGATGCGCGAGCTGGAGTGTCCCCTGCTGCACCGCGCCTTCGTGCGAACCGCACGCAAGCACCCCTTCATGATGGCCATCGGCGACGGCCGCACACCGAAGTTGACGTACTTCAAGACCTACGTGGGTTCCATCGCGCTTGCCCGCAAGCTCAAGAACGTTCTCGGGCCGGAAGAAATGATCGGTCTGCTGCTGCCCCAATCTGTCGGCGGAGCGCTCACCAACATCGCCGTTCAGTTCATGGGCAAAGTCGCCGTGAATCTCAACTACACCGCGTCCGCGCAGTCCATAGCATCCGCGGCGCGGCAATGCGGCATCACGCAAGTCTTGACCGCGAAGGAATTCCTGGAGCGGTTCCCTGTCGATGTCCCGGGCACGCCTATCTTCCTGGACGACATCAAAAAGTCGATCACCGCAGGCGACCGGATCGCGGCGACGCTCATCGCGCTGTTGTGCCCCGTTCGTGTCGTCGAGCGAATATGCGGTTGCGCCAAGCCCCGCACGGAAGAAGACCTCTGCACGGTCATCTTCTCGAGCGGCAGCGAAGGCGAGCCCAAGGGCGTGATGCTGACGCACAAGAACGTGTTGTCCAACGTGGAAAGCATCGCGCAGGTGTTCCCCCACGAAACCGGCGACGGGATCATGGGCATTCTGCCTTTCTTCCACTCCTTCGGATTCATGGGGACGCTGTGGTTGCCCATGTGGCGCGGATTCTTCGCGGCCTATCATCCGAACCCGCTCGATGCGAAGATCATCGGCCAGTTGGTCTACAAGTATCAGCCCCGCTTCCTAATCGCCACGCCCACCTTCTTGCAGGGTTTCATCCGACGGTGCCTGCCGGAAGAGTTCAGCAGCCTTGAATACGTGGTGACCGGCGCGGAAAAACTTCCGACCCGCGTGCGCGAGGCCTTCCGCGCCAAGTTCGGCGTGGAACCACTCGAGGGCTACGGCACGACCGAGTGCGCGCCGGCCGTTTCCGTGAACGTGCCCGATTACCGCGTGCCCGGTTTCTTTCAGAAAGGCACGAAGCACGGCACCATCGGCCAGGCTATGCCCGGCGTGTCCGTCAAAGTCACCGATCCCGACACCGGCGAGCGCCTGAACATCGGCGAAGCGGGCGTGCTCTGGGTCAAAGGCCCCAACATCATGAGAGGTTATCTCGGCCAGCCCGAAAAGACGGCCGAGGTACTCCAGGACGGCTGGTATAACACCGGCGACATCGCATCCATCGATGAAGAGGGCTTCATCACCATCACCGACCGCCTCGCGCGGTTCAGCAAGATCGGCGGTGAAATGGTGCCGCACAACAAGGTTGAGGAGACGCTGCATCACCTGCTGGATATCCACGAGCAGACCTTCGCCGTTACCAGCGTGCCCGACGAGCAAAAGGGCGAACGCCTGGTCGTGTTGCACACGCTCATGGATGGCGAGTTGGAAGTGCTTGTCGACAAGCTGAAAGACTGCGACCTGCCCAATCTGTGGCGGCCCAAGGCGACATCGTTCTATCGAATCGCAGAGATCCCCGTCCTCGGCACCGGCAAGATGGATCTCAAAAAGATCAAGAGTCTCGCGAAGGAAATGGATGTTGGCGAGTAACACGGCGTGATCGCGACTCCCGCCACGTCAGCGGCTTCCTGGGAGATTTGGCTATGAACGATACAATCGCCGAATCGAAACCGATCGAGATCAGAGAAACCGCACGCAGCACCTCCCGCGCGAATCGTAGTGTCCGCGCCGGCGTTCTGGCGCTCATCCTCATGCTGTGTTTCTGGGGAAGTTACCGGGGCCTGTCCGGTTGGCTCGTGGACCGCGAGGACGAGCGCACGCCGCGCGATGCGGAGACCGGCATCATGGCCGGAGCGGAACCACGCGACCTGGGTCCAGAGGATGCAACGAAGGCCGCGCTCTTCGTCCATGGCTACGCCGGTTGCGGCAACAACTTCCGCGAAGTGCCCGATCACCTGGCCGCGAAAGGCTGGCGCGTACGCGTGCTCCTGCTGCCGGGCCACGGCACAAGTCCCAAGAATCTCGAGCACGTCTCGGCGGATACCCTCATCGACACGGTGGTGGCGGAAGCGGAAGCGCTCCGCGAAAAGCACGGCAAGGTGATCCTGATTGGACATTCCATGGGCGGCGCGCTGAGCACCATCGCCGCGTCGAAGACCAAGATCGACGGCCTCGTCCTCGGCGGGGCCTACTTCGGCGTGACCCACCGCTGGTACTACGGACTTCGTCCGGAGATGTGGACCGTCATCGGCAGTCACCTCCTCCGCTGGGTCTACAAAGGCGACCTGTTCCTGCAAGTCGACGACCGCAGCGTCAAAAATGACATCGTCTGCTACACGTGGTTGCCGACCCAATCGGGTATCACGTTGAACGAATTGGGACGTCGCGTGCGCGCCTCGGACGTGTTGGACAATGTGACCTGCCCCATGCTGATGCTGCACTCCCATGGCGACGTGGCGGCATCTCCAGAAGCGGCCGAACGCGCGTTCGAGGAAATGGCGACTACCGATAAAGAACTCGTGTGGCTGCCCAATTCCAATCACCACATCTACTGGGACTACGACCACGACCAGGTCGAGCGGGAAATCGCAAAGTTCGCGGCGAGCGTGAGCGGCGGACCAGAGCAAGACGCGCTGTGAACATCCCCTCAGTCCCCCCCTCCCCGATACAAGCAACGAAACGAGGGTCCCGCGCAGAAAAATAGGGACAGCCACCATTTTCCTACTGCGCGCCTGCGCTATTTACTCAGCGATCGAACAGGAAAATGGTGGCTGTCCCTGTTTTTCTTCT
>CAZWDH010000211.1:0-12735 GCA_964632865.1 uncultured Nitrospiraceae bacterium | reverse complement strand
CTTCGGCGGTCTTCTCTGCAATCTCCGGATGACAGATCACGCACTCGTCTTCGTAA
This sequence comes from uncultured Nitrospiraceae bacterium, assembly GCA_964632865.1. Taxonomy (GTDB): domain Bacteria; phylum Hydrogenedentota; class Hydrogenedentia; order Hydrogenedentales; family SLHB01; genus JAHDWY01. The sequence goes on along the minus strand of CAZWDH010000211.1, from coordinate 12,679 downwards.
ACGCCATGCTCGTTGCACCACAGTCGGTTCGGATCGCGTTCATCTTGTGTGCTTGCATCCGCGGCATCATGATCGTGGCCGTGATCATCCTGCCCGCCTTGTTCATTTGGAGAGGCTTGAAACTCCTCCGGACTCTGAACGCCACAGCCAGAAACGGTCGAACCGACAACTGCGATCAATAGCGGCAACACCCAGACCGCCGCCGGTCCACGTAGGCGGTATCGCCGCACAAAGTCGTTTCTATTTCTGCTCATCGGAAATCTCCTCCGTAACCGGCGCTTGACCGGTGAGTCGTTCTATATCCACGTTGGCCGTGTGATACCGCGTCAACGCGTCCAGACGCGCAACCTGCGCATCGAACAGCGTTCGTTGCGCATCCAGCACGTCGAGGTAGCTGAACTTGCCCAGCTCATACCCTTCGCGCGTTTTCTCCACGGTCGCCCGCGCCTTCGCGAGAATCTCGTTCTCCAGAGACTGCAATTCGTCGTACGCGGCCTCCGCGGTTTCCCAGGACTCCACCAGCGCTACGTGAACCGCCACTGCGGCCCCCCGGCGCTCTTCTGACGCCTCCGACGCCAGCGCTTCCGCTTCCGCGATGTTCCCTTGATTCCGGTCAAAGATAGGGAGCGCCACGGAAACGCCGAGCAGAACGCCATACTCCGCGTCGCGATCCGAATCGATGTCCGTCTGCGACAACGAAAGGGCGCCGTCCGTGTCGCTGCCGATTTGCGAAACCGATCGTCCCGCGATCCCCTGGCGCTTCACCCCGAACACGACTTCCGGATCGGGAATGCGCTTGGCGCGTTCCAGGTGAAACCGCGCGTCACGGACTGCGAGTTCCGTCGCCCAGCGCGCCATGTCCGGGTTTTGCTCAAGTCGTTCGATCAAGTGTTCTATCGGCGCCACGGGGGACACGCCATCGAGGTCACCTGCAACCTCGGTGTACAAGACCTGCGTTCCGCCCCATTGGGCCGCGAGTTTGGCCTGCGCGATACGCAGCTCACGTTCCGCGTTGGCGAGCGCGATGGCCGTCGTCGATTCCGCAATTTGAGCCCGGTTGTTCTCCAGCGGCGACACCTGGCCCGCATCGACGCGGGCCGCCATGGTGCGTGCCACGTCTTCCGCCAGCGCGACGAGATCCCGTTCCTGCGAAACGCGCTCCTGCGCGACGAGTACCTCAACAAAGGCCCGGGCCGTTTCCGCGATCACGTCGGCCCGCGCGGCTTCGTAGTCCCATTGCACGAGCTGCTTCTCTTCTTCGGCGAGGGCAACGCGTTTCGCGCGTTTCCCACCCAGCTCGATCACCTGCGAAATGCTCAGCGTGATTTCGGACTCCGCGAAGCCCGCCGGTGCGCCCGACTCCCGTTCCAGTTCGCCACCGAACACGGGTTCGACCCGCGGGAATGTGAGTTCCAGCGGTCCCGCCTGCCCGTTCGTCGGGACCGTTACCGTGCGCTCGCCGAGACTCCCGCCGAGGGAACGCGTCCGTGACGTGGCGCCGGGGCCCGAGTTGAGCCGAATGTCCTCGATCTCGAATTCGAGTTCCGGGTTAGGCCGCAGGCTTGCCTGCAATACGCGCGCGTCCGCCGCCCGCAGATCCCAATCGAATGCCGCGAGTTTGGGACTGCCCTGCAGCGCCGCGTGAATGGCACGCTCAAGCGTGAGCGTACCGCTGGGCTCCGTGAATGCTTCCTGCCCCTGCGCGATCAGGGCCGCGAGAAGGAAGCCGAGTACCCCCCGAAGGGGTTGGAAAGACATGATCGAAACTCCTCGAATGCACCCGAAGGTGCAGAACACCCGTAATGGACTTAATGGGAACGTCGAGAAGTTTTGATCAGATGAGAAGAACGGTGGAACGGGAGAGAACGGTTTCGAAAGGCAGAACCCGGGCATCGCCCACCGCGAAGCGTGCCGCGGTGGTGGTGGGTAGAACTCCTGTCGACTCGAAGGGAAGTTCGGCCGTCACACTGAAAGAAGGTGAAGACACCGTTGACTTGGCGGGCACCAGCACCGGCTTGCCGGAATAGAGCAGCAACGGAACATCCACACAAGGATGCTCCTCGCTCGCGTCCGCACAAACCATCACGCCACCGGTGTCGGCAGCATCCACGGCGAAATCATCGGGACAGCAATCCAGCGGTTGGCAGGTCGTCTCCAGACTCACGTGTCCGTCGTGGCACACGCACAAGATAAGTCCCCCCGCCCAAGCCGGCCCGCCCGTGAGAAACATCACGCAAGCAAGCGCCGCGAGGCACAGGGTTCGCCATCCACTATTTTGACCGATGAAAGCCATCACAACCGTTATTGTACAGGAATCCGCTGGAACTGTCTACGCCAAGCCCAACAGCATCAAATGCTTCTCTATTCCCCGCGCTCCACGTCCACCGGCCAGTTTGCGCGATCGGGGGATTCATACAGCCCAATTTTCTCCACGGGAATCGGCTCGAACCCCATCGCGAAGGCGGGTGAATCCTCTTTCAAGCGGAAATCCTGCTGCGCCGCGTTCACGAAGTGCGGGTCTTCCTGGACGAGATTGCTTTCGATGGTCTGGTACGGCCGTGCCTTGTCCTCGACCTCGTCCCAGGTGCCGCCCCAGCAGATGTTGCGCGTGATGATGTTGCCTTCCGGCGCTTTCGGCTCGCCTTCCATGATGCGCAGCAAGGCGGGATACCGCGTGCTGTACGGCGGATTCTTGTAATCGATTCCGGAGATGGTCCCCTTCTCCTTCTCTTCCGCGATCCATTCGTCCGCATGGCCGTGCGCCCAACCCAACGCGCGCGCATCGATGTGCAAGGCCGGTTTGCAGTCCACGAAGATGTTGTTCGCCACCGTGCAATCGCGTCCACCGCCGATGAACGCCGCGCGCGTCACCTTGTAGAACACGTTGCTCACGATATCGGCGGAAGAAAACATGTCGTCGAGGTAGACGCCCACACAGCCCTTATCCTGGAACCCGCTGATGTGGTGGAGATAGTTGTTTTGGATGAGATTGCCGCGCATGGTCCAGTTGCGGCCCGTATAGATCGCGCCCGCGTCGTTGGACTCGTAACACACGTTGAAGATCTCGTTGAACTCGATGAGATGATCGTTTCCGCCAAAGCCCATCCCCATGTGCGGCGCGTCGTGAATGAGGTTGTGCGTCGCCTTGTTGCCCACGCCCTGCAGCGTAATGCCGGGGTTGTACATGCGGTTGATCCGGCTGTACTCGTAGATGTGGTTGTTGTCGGCGTAGTGGTCGCCGCGTGCCAGGGTGTTCCGGTCGCCGCCGCTCAACGAGATCCCGCCGCCGCCCGTCTGGTAGATGTCGCAGCCGACGACCCCGTGTTCGGTACCGCCGCCAACGCTCACCGCCCAACCGCCGAGATTTCGGATCGTACAGGCCTCGACGCGGTTCTTCGTACCGTCCGAGATGCGAATCGCCGTTCCGCGTCCTGTCTCCAAGGTGAATCCGCGCAGCGTCACATACGAGGCGCCTTCCAACTGGAACAGCGTCGGCACAATCGTAATCACCACGTCGCCGTCGGCGATCGGTTCCGGCGGCCAGAAGTACAACACCCCGGTCTCCCGATCGAGATACCATTCGCCCGGCGAATCCAATTCGATGAGCAGGTTATACCCGTAGAACCATTGGCCCTTGCGGTAGCCATATCCGTGGTACGGCTCGGCCACGTCGATCTCGTGCTTCTCCACGTCGATGTTGGCGATCTGCTGCCGCTCCGCGGACCAGTCCCAGAACCAGTACCCGTGCACCCACGGGTCCTTCTCGCCGACCCACCGTTCCGGCCGGTCGCCCTCATAGATGAACTTCCCGACTTTGCTCCCGGGAATGCCGTGAATCTTGTGTCCATCGTCCACGACGAGATCGGCGATGTGCGTGAACTCGTCGTTCGGCCAACGGGACAACATCATCGGCCGATCGCGGAAGAACACCTCCATCCCGCCGCCTGCGGGCGAACCAAAGTCTTCGATTCCCATCGCGCGCAGGTCCGCCTTGACCACATGCTCTCGCGCCGACGGATCGAGCCGTTCCAGTTCCGCCGCATCGGTCACCGGCGCGAACCCGTTCACCACGCGCCCGCCGCTGATCCGGACCTCCTCGCCGTCCGCCGCCACATACGTCACCCGCGCCTGCTCCGTACCGGAATCCTCTGCGGTGATGGCGAGTGCTTCACCAAACTCATACCGCCCCCCATGCACGACGACCCGTACGCCGTCCTCCGGCAGGCCTGCCCCCGCCTTCATCCGCCGCACTTCATCCCGCGCGCGAACCAGCGTCGCAAACGGCCCATCCGTCCCCTCCGCATTCGGCGCCGCCAAGGAGCCCGACCAGGCATCGTTGCCGGATGTGGAGACGTGAATCTCCGCGGCGTCCTGCGCCGACGCAACACTTCCGGCCGCAAACACCGCAACACCAATAACGAACAAGTACGGCACGCGCGTAGTCATGGTATTCTTACTCCCCGATGTTCCCCCGCAAGAACGGGCTATCAATCATTGCATTATGCCAACACGGACCGGCCGAAGAAAATGGGAGGACTCGTTCAGATGAGACGATGGATCATGGCGCTATTCGCAACAGGGGTATTGGCCGCACAGGAAATCCCGCAAGCGGAAACCCGTTCGGACTCCCTCTGGTACACCCAACCTGCAGCGGTCTGGACCGAGGCCCTGCCCGTCGGCAACGGCCGCCTCGGTGCGATGGTCTTCGGCGGGGTGGCGCGCGAACGCATTCAACTCAACGAAGACAGCCTGTGGTCCGGCGGACCGCAGTTTGCCGACAATCCGGAGGCGCTGAAGCATCTCGACGAGGTGCGTGCGCTGTTGCTGGAAGGCAAGTACGCAGAAGCGGAAGCGCTCACGTACGAGACCCTCGTGTGCCAGGGCGCCGGCTCGGGTAGGGGAAACGGCGCGTATGTACCCTTCGGTTCGTACCAGACGCTCGGCGATATTCTGCTCGACTTCGGTGCCGATCCGACTGCGGTCACCTCGTATGTGCGTACGCTGGACCTCGACACCGCCATCGCCTCGGTCCAGCACCAACTCGGCGAGACGACCTACACCCGCGAGATCTTCAGCAGCGCGCCGGATCAGGCGATCGTAGTGCGCTTGACGGCCGACCGTCCCGGAGCCATCTTCTTCCGCGCCAGTCTCGACCGTGATCCGCGTCGCAGTTCACGCCGTTGGAAGAATGACTCGGGCATCGAGCCCTTTGATCAATCCGAAGAAACCGAACCAGCCAACGTAGCGCGTGTCGAAAACGGTACGACCCTCGTCCTGACGGGCCGTGCCTGGATGGGCAACGGAATGCGGTACGAAGCGCGCCTCTTGATTCGTCCCGAGGGCGGCCACCTCGAATCGAGCGATGGCATCGTCACCGTGCGCGACGCGGATGCGGTCACGATGCTCCTCGTCGCCGCGACGGACTACGCCGGCAACGACCCCACGACCTCCTGCGAACGGCAGCTGGCTCAGGTCTCGAACAAAGATTACGCGAGCCTTCGCGCCGCCCACCTGCGCGATTACCAACACCTGTACCGGCGCGTCAGCATTGATCTCGGCGGGGCAGCCGCCTCAGCGCAACCCACCGACGCGCGCATCGCCGCCGTCCAATCCGGCGCCGACGATCCGGCGCTGGCCGCACTCTATTTTCAGTACGGCCGCTACCTGCTCATCTCCAGTTCGCGGCCCGGCGACCTGCCCGCAAACCTCCAAGGGATCTGGTGCGACCATTTCCAGGCGCCGTGGAACGCCGACTACCATCACAACATCAACGACCAGATGAACTACTGGCCCGCGGAGGTCACGAACCTCGCGGAATGCCACGAACCGTTCCTGAAATACATCGCATCGCTACAGACACCCGGCAGCCGCACCGCACGCATTCACTACGACGCCGGCGGTTGGGTGGTCCACACCATCTCCAACATCTGGGGATTCACCTCCCCCGGCGAACATCCGTCGTGGGGACAGTTCATGGCCGCGAGCGGCTGGCTCTGCCAACACCTCTGGGAGCATTACGCCTACAACGGCGACCGCGATTACCTCGCGTCCGTGTATCCCGTCATGAAAGGCGCGGCCCAGTTCTACGTGGACACGCTGATCGAAGGGCCGGAGCACGGCTGGCTCGTCACCGCGCCGTCCAACTCGCCGGAGAACAAGTTCCGCACCGCCGATGGCGTAGAAGCGAACGTCTGCATGGGGCCTTCCATGGATATGGAAATCCTGCACGACCTCTTCTCGAACTGCATCGAAGCCAGCGAGATTCTCGATACCGATGCGGACTTCCGCGCGACGCTAATCGACACACGCTCGCGCCTTGCGCCGCTACAGATCGGCAAACATGGCCAGCTTCAGGAATGGCTCTACGACTTCGATGAACCCGAACCGGGCCACCGTCACATGTCCCATCTTTTCGCGTTGCACCCCGGCAGCCAGATCACCCGCAACGGTACCCCCGAACTTGCGCGGGCCGCCGAAACCTCGCTGCGTCGCCGACTCGAAAGCGGCGGCGGCCACACGGGCTGGAGCCGCGCGTGGATCGTCAGCTTCTGGGCGCGCCTCGGCAACGGCGATGAAGCCCGCGAAAACCTGAACGCCCTGCTCGCGAAGTCCACCCTGCCGAACCTCTTCGACAACCACGCCCCCTTCCAGATCGACGGCAACTTCGGCGGCACCGCCGGCGTCGCGGAAATGCTCCTGCAAAGCCACGACGGTGCCATCGAATTACTCCCCGCCATACCCGCCGCATGGTCTCAAGGCAGCGTCAACGGCCTTCGCGCGCGCGGTGGGTTCACGGTCGACGTTGGCTGGAATGGAGGACAATTGACTGAAGCGACCGTCGTTGCCGATCGCGATGGGCCTTGCGCGGTTCGGCTCGACTACCCATTGCGTGTGTTTCAAGAAGAGCGGGAAGTAGCCGTCTTGGAGCCCGGCATTGCGGTCTTCGAAGCAAGGGCCGGTGTGCCGTACACGCTCCGGCCATAGAAGCCTGGGTTTTTCGCCATCGAATTTCCTCAACTCAGGAGTAGAAGATGCAGACCAAGGTACCACTGACCTTCTTGATAGCGATAACCGCGATTTCGGTGACGGCGCAATCGCCACAATCAGCGAACCTGCCCGACCCGCTACGCTTCGGAGATGGCACCCCGGTTGAAACACCGCAACAGTGGGAGAAGCGGCGCGAAGAGATTATCGATCTCCTGTTGACGATCGAGTATGGCCACATGCCGCTCGCGCCTGACTCGGTTCATGCGGAATCGGAGTCGGCGGAGCGCGTCGAGGAGGTTGGCGCGACCTTGCATCAAGTCAACCTCATGCTGGGTCCGGACCTGGATGTGCCGATGCAGGTAGGGTACTACCTGCCGGAGCGCGGCAAGGCGCCGTTCCCGGTTGTGCTCGCGGTCGAGCCCGTTTGGGAAGCCCATCTGCATCCAGTCGCCAAGCTCTTCGCCGACGCGGGTTATATCTTCGCAGGCTATCAACGCCATGACCTGGACCAGGACAACGCCGACCGGTCTGACGGAATTCACCCCAAGTACCCTGACTACGACTGGGCATCCCTCGCGGTCTGGGCCTGGGGCGCCATGCGGGTCGTAGATTACCTGGAACAAGTCGATTCCGCGGACGTGAACCGCCTCGTAGTTACGGGGCACTCCCGTGCGGGAAAGGTCGCCCTGCTTGTCGGCGCGCTCGACACGCGGATCGCCTTGACCGTCCCCCACGCTTCCGGCGCGGGGGGCGCGGGATCTTTTCGCATTACCGAGAAAGGCGTCGAAACGCTCGAACTTATCACCGACCCGGAACGATTCCACTACTGGTTCCATCCCAATCTCGCGAAATTCGCGGAACGAGTGGAGGAATTGCCCTTTGATCAGCATTTTCTACGCGCACTCGTAGCGCCCAGGTTTGTGTTGAGCGTTGACGGCCTCGAGGACCAGTGGGCCAACCCCGCCGGAACGCGCGCCATGCGGGACGCGGCGCAACCGGTATTCGACTTTCTCGGCGTCCCGGAACGGAACCGCGCCCATTTCCGGCCGGGTGGTCACGACACGACCATGGAGGACTGGAAAGTGCTCCTGACGGCTGCCAACGAAGTCCTGAAGGGCCAGTCGCCGAAGTAGTTTCCATCCCCGGATTAGTCGAGCCCCGCGTCGCCCGGGCACAAAAAAAGGACGATGGCAGGTTCCTTTCGGAACCTGCCATCGCCCAGTTGAACGAGTCGGTCTACATAGGACCCTCTTGCGAGGGGCTAGGCCGTTAGTTAACCGCGCGCTTCCGGAACTTCCGCACGGCGAGACCAGCAAGGCCGAGGCCAAGCAGCGCCATGGAGGAAGGTTCGGGGATCACGGTCCGGTTCAGCGTGAACTGAATCAGAATGTCGTTGTAATCCTGGTCGCCGATGTCTTCGCTGCCGGCGAAGTACGTGAAGGGAAGGTCTTCCCAAGTCAGCACGTAAGTGTCGGTCATGCCAGGAACGGCCCACAACAGGACGTGCACTTCGTCCGTACCCGTCGAAAACTGGCCGTTGTTCTGCTCTTTCTGGGAGTACCACTCGAAGGTAAACGCGGAATTCGGATCCTTTGCCTTATCCAGGAAACCAATCTCACCCAGGCCGGAAACGTTTACGTTCACGGCCGGTTCCGAGAGCGCACCCTGGCCGCTGTTCGGGCCGGTGTTGTCAATCGGACCCACGATGTGCGTAAGCGGGGCCGGCTTCCCGATATTGTCTACATCGCTGTACAAGAAGATGTCGTCTTCCAGGTAGGACTGGCGATACACCGCCTCAAACGTAATGGATTCCACATCTGGATCTAGAACGAAGGTTTGAAAATCCATGACCTGCAACGCCAGGAACGCGGCGTCATTGTTACCGGTGTATGCGGTCCCATACAACTCGTTGAAGATTTCGTACAACTCTTTTTCACCAACCGGGTTTGGCGTCCCCGGAACGATGGTCGCTGCGAACGCCGTAGTAGACACGAACGCCACGAGCGCCAACGCGATCAACGCTCTCCTCAGTTTCATTGCTCGGTTTCTCCTTTAGTTCCTAGTCGCAGCCTAGCCACACACGCCATTTCAATCTCAATTCAACAATCGATGACCCGTACCAGTCACCAGTCCAAAACCTCATTTTTAGAGGCCTTGGTCAACTCTTGCGTCGGTGAATAGTAGAGCAGATTCCATGCCAAGCCTGAGCATCACTACGTAATTAATTGAAAATAAACAGCTTGTACGTAAAACACCGAATGATTTTCACTCTCCAAATGCGCATTTACGATTCGAGAGTTTATCAGGAGAGAACAATCATTAGCCTGACCAGATAACTAAGTGATGCCATTCCGACACCCTAGAAGCCTAGCCGAAACGAATCAGGCGCCCTCATCCAGACCGTATTGAGTGATTCGCCGACGCAAGGTCTGGTAGCTCATACCCAAGTGGTCCGCCGCTTTACGACGATTCCACTGGAAACGATCGAGGGCATCCAGGATCCGCTCTGGCTCCGGTCGATCATCGTGCGCGGTATCGGCCGGGACAGTCGCAGGTTCCGTCGCTGGCATCGTCGCGCCAGACGATCGCAGCGTGCGGGGATTGGGCGGAGTGAGTGGCTGCTTCCCCAAGGCGAGCCAACGCTTGATCGTGCTCTCCAGCTCGCGGACGTTGCCGGGCCAGTGGTGGTTGGCTAATTCCGCCAGGTCTTCCACACTCACCCGCGTTTCCGCGTCTGTGGAAAACCGGCCGTGCTTCTGCATAAAGTGTCGGACCAGCAGCGGAACGTCTTCTTTTCTCGCGGACAACGGCGGAACCCAGACGCAGACTTCGTTGAGCCTAAAATACAGGTCACCGCGAAACGAGCCGTCTTTAGTCTTGGCTTCCAGGTCGGCATTCGTCGCCGCAATAATCTGGACATCAACCGTAATCTGGCGGCGTCCGCCAAGCTTGGTGAATTCCTTATGCTCGATGACCTGGAGCAGTTTCGCCTGAAGGTTGGGGTGCATGTCGCCGATCTCATCGAGAAAGATGATCCCCCGGTGAGCCAATTCAAACCGCCCCGGCTTCGCGGTCACCGCCCCAGTGAACGCGCCCTTCTCATAGCCGAATAACTCACTCTCCAGTAATTGCTCGGGGAGGGCCGTGCAGTTCACCTTCACGAACGGCCTGCTGGACCGGCGGGAAAGCCGGTGGATTTCCCGCGCCACCATATCTTTTCCCGTGCCGCTTTCACCGCGAAGCAAACAATTCAGATCCGTCTGCGCGATCTGTTTAATCACCGTGCGCAGTTCCTGCATGGCGGGACTGATACCGATGAGCAGCGTGTCGTCTGACCCGGGGCGTTGCGCCGAAGTCTGCTGCCGCAACGACGCACCCTGAGCCGGCGAGTCCAAGGCGCGATTCAGGGCGCTGCGAACCTCGGCCAAACTGAAGGGTTTCGGCAAGAAATCCGCCGCCCCACGCCGGATGCAATCGATGACGAGGTTCGGTGGTGAATCCACCGCCACACAAATCACGCGCGGCGCGCCCGGCACGTCGACCATCATGGTCAGTACTTCTTGCGTCAATCCGGCCTCGGGCAACACTTCCATGATGATTGCCGAGATGTTGATGTCGCTGGCAATGCTCAACGCATCGCTAACGGAACCGACGGCCCGGACCTCAAACCCCGACCGTGCCAGCCCCTTTTCCAGTGCCCACCGTACGCCGGGATCGGTGTCTAGTACGACGACAATGCGCCGGCCCGAGGGCGACTCTTCCGGTGCGGCCATTCCACTCTGCGCGTTCACAAGACGGGCTCCCACCGGCGCGCAGGATTCGTCGCGTTGCGCGGCAACTGAATGCGAACCGTGGTCCGCACCTGGTCCGCGATCTCGACGGAAAGACTTCCGCCACAAGCATGAACCGTGCGTTCGGCAAGTTGAAGCACGGGGTTTACCGCAGCGGAACCGGACAATTCGTCAAGGGCTTGAGCGGAGGCGACGGCACTCCCTGTTGCATTGTAGCTGACCTCGAAGGCGACGTGTTGGTCGTCTGATTCTTGCAATCGAAGCGTGATACTGCCTCCCATTTCCACAGAGCGCAGGCTTCCCAGGATTACGTCAAGGATGGTACGCGCGAGGGTGGTCCCATTCAGCAATACGCACTCGCATTCAGACCGGAATTCGCGCTTGATGGTCACACCCCGATTCTGTATCGCCACGGTGAGCATGTCGAGGGCCTGCTCCACGTAATCCGCGAGCGTCACCGTCTCGACCGCGTTCTCCCGCAACGTCGATAGCTTTCGAAACTCCTGCGTCTGCCGGCGCAAGCGGTCCGCGTTCTCCGCGACGATAGCCAACCCCTGCTCTGCCTCCTTGTTGTCGATGGTCTCGGATACGAACTCCACGGCCGTCTGGATCGCGGTAAGCGGTTGGATGAAATTCCGGGCAAGCTCGATGCCAATGTTTCCCAGGCTCGCGTGGTGTGCCACGTGGTAAAGCAACTGCCCGCGCTCCCATTCGAAGGCAAGGAAATAGGCGCAGGTGTCCAGAAACTCCGAGTCCGATACGTCCGGTTCGCGCCCCTTCGCCAGCATGAATGCCACCGTGCTGGTCGTCCCGGATCTCGAAACCTGCGGATAAACCAGAATGTCCAGGGCGTCCGCGTCGATTCCACCGATACGGACCGTCGCTTCCCGGACCAGGAGTCCGGGGTCCGCCTCGGCAAGAACGGAGTCGTAGCCCGATAGAGACATCGACTCGGATCCCAGGAACTCGATTTCCAGGGAGCCCTCCGGTTGGATTGCCATCAGCAGCTTGCGGCGCGTGGCATTGCAGAGCGCCAGCCCACGCAGGGGGAGGTGGCTCGCAAGTTCCGCAAAGACCTGACGGAACAAATGCTCATCCGTGTAGTATTCGGTGGACATTTGGGCCAGGCGAAGAAGTGCCCGCAGGCGTGAATTGCTTACCTCGCATGCCGACGCATACTGCCGAATGTCCGCAGTGGCCGCTTCGACTCTGGCGCGTAGTTGCTCGCGTTCTTCCAAAAGCAAGCGGAACAACTCGGCCCGTTCCATCGCCATGGCGTGGTGGGCCATGGCACGGCTCACGGCTGCGCGAAGGGTCATCAAATCGACCGGCTTTCGCAGGTAGTCGAACGCCCCGCCGCGCATCGTGTCGATGATCGTCTCCGCCGACGTGTCGCCCGTCAGGATCACAAGCACCGTGCACGGATCCTCACTCGAGAAATCGGACAACAGGGTTAATCCGTTCCCATCCGGTAGACCGAGATCGATTAGCGCGCAGGCGTATTTCCCCTTCGAGAAGAGGTCCCGTCCTTCGGCGCACGTTGAAGCGCAATCACACTCGTACCCCTCGCGGCGCAACACTTCCCGAAGAAGGTTACGTTGGGCCTGTTCGTCCTCGACGATCAGGAAACGGGGGGACGCCTCTACAATGACCTTTTCCAAGAGTTGGCACTCGCGAACAGTTTACGCACTAATGCGCGTTAGCGCACTCCGCTATTATCGTATAGATCAAGAGAGAACTTGTCAAGAATGTTCCCAATCCTCAATCGCGAAGATTATTCAAGTTTCATCAAAAAGTTGTCAAATCTGACAATGTTCCTTCCATAGTCAACAATGCCATAAGAAGCAGTGACAATTCAATAACTCTTTAAGCTAATTGGTAACAGCGCTTTAAATGCGCTG
>CAZWDH010000210.1:0-12803 GCA_964632865.1 uncultured Nitrospiraceae bacterium | reverse complement strand
GTGTAGTTTCTTTTCTCAACGGCCGCATGCCGCAAATCGGAACGACCTCCATTATGCTGAAGAACATCCCCCTTGATCCCCCTTCAAAGGGGGAATGGCTGCAACGCTCCGCGTTGCGCAAGTGCGACCCGTGGAACTCTTGGGGCCAAGGGTACTGAGATACCTCGCTGCCTCGGTTCAGGAAATTCCTCCTTTGAAGGGGGATCAAGGGGGATGTTCTTTGGTAAACGTAGGTGCCCCTCCAGTTATTCTTCTTCATACTTCGAAAAATGTGCGGCGATGTTGGCTGCTTCCGCGTTGCCGGTGTGGACGACGACGCGGTAGCGGAGCGTCAGCGTCTCGCCTTTGGGTAGTTCCAGGCGATCGTTTTCGAGCCAGTACATAGGCGTCGGTGAAAAGAAGCCGTAGTCGCGGGTGAACCATTTGGACGGGTACCAGCGGTTGCCCGGGTACTGGAAGATGGCGATGCCTTCCGTCACGCCGTCGCGCGCGCCGGAGTAGTCGCACCAGGGCGATTCGACGCCGTAGGTGCCGGCCTCGCTTATGTCGCCCTGCGCATTGACGAGCGTGCCGCCGCTTTCGACGCTGAGTTCGGGGACCACCCGCGCGGAAAACAGGGAATGATTCGTCTTCGTGATGGTCACATCCACCAGCGGTTCCAACGCGATCTCAAAATCGATATACCGGGTTGCCTCGTCCGGAGCCGTGATGGTAATCGTGCGCGCGTCGCGGATCACCGGGTCTTCGCCGGGCTTCTTCCACAGACACATGTCTGTGAACACGACACGCTCTCCCCCGCTCTCCACGATGGCCGGTCCCTGCGACAAGATCTGGCCGCGCTCGTTCGTATCCTGCCAATAGTTACCGTCATTGACATGGTCGCACCCGAAGAACAGGGAATGGTGGTGCGGATACGGTTCCGAAGTTTCCGTCGTAATCGACTCGCCCGACGCGGGACCGTTCACGGGCCAGAAGTAGGGATACTTCTGGCCGCCGCCGAACTTATAGGCGGTGAATAGCGCGTCATCCACACGGACCTCGACAGATTCGCCAACCATAGTGGCCGCGACTTCGGCGAAAGCGCAGAAAACCGGCAATGTACACAAGCAAGTAACCGCGAGCGTTCTACAAAATCTCTGAGACATAATGCGATCTCCTGACACAAGCACCGTTCGAGCATACCGCATGATCCGCCCTTGAATCGAACACCACCACTGGTTGCCCGCGGCCTTGTTAAGGTTCCCACCCGGCTAACTGTAATCTAACCCAATACTATCCGAAGCGAAACGTGGGCGGTGGATAATTGGGGCGAGAGAGAAAGGGGTCTCAAAGGCGCTCATTGCGCCGGAAGGACGGGTCATGAAGATCGATCTCCATTGCCACTCCATGCATTCCAAACGGCCGTCGCTGTGGATCATGCAGAAGATCGGGTGTCCCGAGAGCTTCACCCACCCGTTCGAACTGTACCGCATCATGACCGAGAAAGGCATGACGGCGGTTACCATCACGGACCACAACGTGATCGACGGCTGTCTGGAAATCGCCCATCTTCCCAACACCTTCATCAGCGATGAAGTGACCACGTACTTTCCTGAAGATCGATGCAAGATCCACGTGCTCGTCTACGACATTTCCGAGTCTCAATTCCAGGACATCCAGGAACTGCGGCCGAATATCTTCGAGTTGGTCGAGTACCTCGATCGCCGGCAGATCATGCATGTGCTGGCCCATCCCTTTTTCGGGGTGAACGACCGCCTTACAATCGAACACGTGGAGCAGCTTATGCTCCTCTTCAAGAACTTCGAACTCAATGGCGACCAGAATGCCGAGTCCAACCGGCTCCTGGAGCAGACCGTCGCGAGCCTCACGCCCGAGACCGTGAGCCGGCTCGCGGACAAGCACGGCATCGAACCGCGATTCCCGGAACCGTGGATCAAGTACTGGACCGGTGGCTCGGACGACCATAGCTCGCTGCACCTTGCGTCGACCTATACGGAGGTGGAGGGCGCGGAAACCTTGACGCAATTCTGGCGCGGTATCGAGCAGGGGCGGTCGAAGGTGCGCGGCACATGCGCGACACCGGAACTCATGGCGCACAACATCTACGGGATCGCGTATCAATTCTACAAATCGAAGCTCGGCCTGGAACGCTATGTGAACAAGGACACCTTCCTCAAGTTCCTCGACCGTTCGCTGCAAACCAGGCCAAGCACCGATGCGGGACTCTTCGAGCGCATGCAGCATTACATCGCGCGGCAGCGGCGTTCGGTGAACGGGACTGTGGACGAGACGAGCATCATCAACCTCGTGCGAAAGGAAGCCGAGAAGTTGATCGCGGAAGACCCGCGTCTGATGGGGATCGTGCGGAACGGCAAGAGCGCGGAAGCCGACCTGGAGACCCGCTGGTTCGAGTTCACGAACCAGGTGTCCAACAAGGTGCTTTTTCACTTCGGCAACAGTCTGCTCGATCGATTTCTACGGGCGCAGTTGTTCGACATCTTCGCGTCGCTGGGATCGGCCGGCGCGCTGTACACCGTGCTTGCGCCCTACTTCGTGTCGTACGCACTGCACACGAAGACGCGCCGCTTCGCGCAGGAAGCCTTTGCGCACTTCGCCGGAGACACGCCAGCGGAACCGCCCGAGTTGCCCGCGAAGATCGCCCACTTCACCGACACGTACTACGAAGTAAACGGTGTGGCGAAGACTCTTCAACAGCACGTGCATCTTGGACAGGCCACCGGCAAGGACTACACGATTATCACGTGCGACCCGAATCGCCCTGAGATGGAACCCGGGTTGCGCCATTTCCGGCCCGTGGGCACCTACGCGCTTCCGGAGTACCCAGAGCAGACCCTCGTGTATCCGCCCTTCCTCGAAATGCTGGCCCACTGTCACGAGGCGGGCTACACACACCTTCATTCCGCGACACCGGGTCCGGTGGGGCTGGCCGCGCTCGCGATCGCGCGCATCTTGAAACTGCCCATCTCCGGCACCTACCACACGGCACTGCCGCAATACGCCCTGTACCTGACCGACAACGACGGGTTCGTCGAAGAGTTCATGTGGCGGTTCATGGTGTGGTACTACGAGCAAATGGACGTCGTGTACGTGCCCTCCAGGAGCACCGGCGACGAATTGATCGCCAAGGGAATCTCCGCGTCGAAGGTGTGCGTGTATCCGCGCGGCATCGACATCGAGAAGTTTCATCCGTCCAAGCGCAACGGCATTCTGGCGTCGAAATACGGCGTGAACACTTCACCGGTATTTCTGTACGTGGGCCGGGTCTCACGCGAGAAGAACTTGCATCTCCTCGCTGGCGCGTTCCGCCAATTGTCGGCGGCGCACCCCGAGGCGCAACTGCTTATCGTGGGCGATGGGCCTTATCTGGAAGAAATGAAGGCGACGCTGAACGGCCTGCCGGCAGTCTTCACGGGGTATCTTTCCGGCGAGGACCTGACCGGCGTATATGCGTCGTCGGATGTCTTCGTGTTTCCCAGCACGACTGATACGTTTGGAAACGTCGTGCTCGAAGCACAGGCATCGGGGCTACCAGTCATCGTTACCGATATGGGCGGCCCCCACGAGAATGTCATCCCCGGCGAAACCGGTCTCGTCGTTCCCGGCAACAACGAAGCGGCCCTGTGCGAGGCAATACAATCGCTGCTCACCCAACCGGCGCGCCGGAAAACGATGGCGAACGCGGCTCGCCGCTATGCGGAAGGCCGCTCGTTTGAAGCTGCTTTTGAACAAACCTGGAACATGTTCACGCAGGAACGCGCCGGGCGAAACGTGGATATTCCCTCTCTGCTTCGCGTTTCGTAGTTGGTTCCGTTGCGACGGCTCGCCTTCTTCTACGGAAGTATCTCCACACGATCCTGCCTCCCACTGTGAGCGGGTTTAATCCGCGCTGAATCGTCGCTATACTGAACTTCAGAGGTGAGCGTCAATCAGGCAGGACGAAGACAAGAGGCAATTCCATGCCCATTCCCAAGAGTCTTTATATCGCAGGAATCATCCTGGGCATCGCGGCGGGAGCGGGCGCGGGGGTTGGAGCGTTTACTTTCGTGTACGCAAAAGGCAGTTCGTACATGACCAACGATCCGGCGGCCTGCGCCAACTGCCACGTCATGACCGACCACTTCGACGCGTGGGCGAAGTCCAGCCACCACCACGTGGCAGTCTGCAACGACTGCCATGCGCCCCACGATTTGGTTGGGAAGTATTTGACCAAAGCGCGTAACGGGTACAACCACTCGCTGGCATTCACCACCGGGAACTTTCCAGAGCCCATCCGCATCACCCCGGCGAACCGGAGCGTTACGGAGGAATCTTGCCGGTATTGCCATGCCGAAGTTGTCGAAGCGATCGACAGCCATTCATCCGCAACGAACGAGATGTCGTGCATCCGCTGCCACAGCTCCGTTGGGCATCAGACCATAGGAATTCGATGAGCACGTGAAGGAGGAGTCATGAGTCACGAAGAATCGGGGGCGCGTCCCCGCAGTTTGAAACGCATCTTCACGATCGTACTGATCACGGCCATCGTTACGGGCGGCGTGACCTTTGGCGTGACGGGTTTGCTTATCAACATCTTCGAGCGTCAACAGGAAGCGCGGAATCCGTTCTTCCGGGTGGTCGAACTGGATGACGAAACCGAGGATCCGGAGATTTGGGGCAAGAACTTTCCCATTCAGTATGACGGCTATAAACGAACGGTCGACATGGTTCGAACCAAATTCGGCGGTAGCGAAGCGCTGCCGCGGGTACCGTCGGAAGCCGACCCGCGCTCCATCGTGGCACAGTCCAAAATTGAAGAGGACCCGCGCCTAAAGCGCATGTGGGCGGGGTATGCCTTCGCCATCGACTTCCGCGAGGAGCGGGGCCACGCCTACATGCTCGAAGACCAGACCCTGACAGAGCGCCAGTCGGTCGGCCAACCGGGCACGTGCATGCACTGCCACGCGTCGGTCTATGTGCCCTACAAGAAACTCGGCGACGGCGACCTCATCAGAGGGTTCGAGAAGATGAACCAGATGAAGTACATGGAAGCCCGCGAACTGGTCGAGCACCCGGTCTCCTGCATCGATTGTCACGACCCGGAAACGATGGCCCTGCGCGTGACACGGCCGGGGTTTCTGGAGGGCATCCGCGCGAAAAAGGCGGCCGAAGGCATTGAGAACTACGACCCCAACACGATGGCCACGCGCCAGGAGATGCGGAGCTTCGTTTGCGGCCAGTGCCACGTCGAGTACTATTTCAAGGGGGACGGGAAGAGGCTCACGGACCCTTGGGCGAAGGGGCTCAAGGTCGAGCAGATCGCGGACTACTACGAGGAGATCGGGTTCAAGGACTGGACGCACGCGGAGACGGGCACGCCGCAGCTGAAGGCGCAGCACCCGGAGTTCGAGATGTGGAACCAGGGCATCCACGCGCGGTCGGGCGTCTCGTGCGCGGACTGCCACATGCCCTACGTGCGCGTGGGCGCCATGAAGGTGAGCGACCACCACGTGCGGAGTCCCATCCTGAACATCAACAACGCGTGCCAGACCTGTCACAAGGTGCCTGAAGAAGAGCTGAAGGCGCGGGTCGAAACAATTCAAGAGAAGACATTCGAAATGCGTGACACGGCCATGGACGCCTTGATGGAACTCATCGACGGCATCGTCGCCGCGAAGAACGCCGGTGCGACCGACGAGCAACTGGCGGCGGCCAAGGATTTCCAGCGGAAAGCGACGTTCCTCCTCGACTTCGTCGAAGCCGAGAACTCGACCGGGTTCCACGCACCGCAGGAAGCCGCGCGCATCCTGTTCCAGTCGCTCGACTACGCCCGGCAGGGTCAGGCGTCTTTGCCGTACACGGGCGAACCGGTCTTAAAGCAGACCGCGGACGCGGGAGGCTGAATCCGAGCGTCCTTGCCAGTCGTTTCATGCGTTGACATAGCCAGCTTCCACTCTGTTGCGTCCGGACGTACCATGTTCGTGGAGGGATTGGAATCCATGGATTTCAAAGAGGCTGAGGAGCATCTTCTCAAGAAGTGGGAGCGAATCGTTTCATGGCGGGCCCGTTACACCGGGCAAAGTGACGCGATGATGCGCTTCGGCGCGAACGAGTTTGTGGCGAGAGACGTTTTCGAGGGTACGATAGAGTTCCTTCGCCTAAATCGAACGGTGCGATATGTGGACACGAAGGCAGCCCAAGTCTTGCATGCCGAGACCGGCAAAGTATTCTTATCTTCCACGAAAACACAGACGTTCTCAAACGGTCGCACGTTCCATATGAACAATTCCGCACCTGACAGAAAAAGCCACAAGACGGGAAAAATGGATCTTCTTAATTCGGGCACGATACTTCCTATCCCAACAGGTGTCCACCTGAGCTGCATCAAGAAAGCGCGAACGAACGTTACATGCCGCGCCGAAAGGGATCGTATTGTGGTCGAATGCGACAAGACCCCGATGAAGGATCTCACGTGGAAAGACCGTGGAATGACCATCGATGTGGTTCGAGAAGTCCGCCACTACGACCGCGAGTTGGGCGTTCTTCTTCGGGACGAGCTCATAAGCGAATCCGGAAAGTGCGGCGGCTGGACAGACTATGTGACGGAAGATATTGAGGTCGTCACTACGCCAATCTAGTCCGGTGATGTATCGCTGCGGATCTCCCGGACGTGCCATCCTTTTCGCGGTAGCCACTTCACGGGGGGGACGCCCGTGCTCCTTGTCAGGCTCAACTTTCTGTAGCGCCGTTCTGAATCCAGGCGCGGAGCGTGGCAATCTGCGCGTCCGTGAGGGGGTCGCCTTTGCGGGGCATGAAGGGTTCTTCCTGCTTGGTGACCATGCGGAAGAGGAGGCTGCCGTCGGGATCCCCGGCGACGATCACCGCGCCGGACTCGCCGCCCTCCATGGCGGATGCGAAAGTAGCCAGGGACAGGTTCCCCTTCCGGTTGCTGTCGGAGTGACAGTTCGCGCAGGAGGTTTCAAACATGGGGGCGATATCGTTGGCAAAAGTCGGGCCGGCCGGAGCAAGGTCGGCGGCTGGTGCGACGCCTGAGGGGTCACCGGACGCGGAGGGCTGGCTGCATGATACAAGTCCACACGAAACAACAACGCACACGATTCCCCATCCCCAACGGTTCATGGTCAATCCCCTTCCCTTTCCGCACATACGCTGCGGCATCCACCCAACCTGTTACATTCCGGTACGATCCGGACGCCGCGAATGGATTCATCCGGCCTCGAAAACCATGTCGAAGGGTACTCGAAACGCCGCTGACATTTCCCTTTGCAACCCTGGCCGGGATATTGTAAACTGAATACCGTCAGAGTGAGGGGCTGGCGGACGCGTATGTCCAAAGCGCGCCGCTGGATACAACTTCGGATGGAGAGGCCTATTCATGAAAGCGATGAGCACTACTCTCGCGGTGGTCCTGGCCGTCATGTGCTGCGGCAGCGCAATGGCCATCGAGCCAAGCCACTGGGGCAAATACGGCAATCCCGAGGAACCGGCGACGCGCCCGTACAAGGCATTCTGGCGCGGGCTCAAGGCGGTACCCTACCAGATCGGTATTTCGAAGGATTCCGGCGAAGCCAAGGCCGACGCCAAGTGGGGCCGGGTCGAAGGATTCCGGGGCGTTCGCCGCGGGGTCGTGGAACTCGGCCACAGCACGTGGTGGGGCATGGCGGGCACCTATCCGCCGCCGGTCGAAGACTTCAGCAGTACCAACCAATGGATCGAATCGGACCGCCGCCTGGCCGCGTTGTGCGATCTGCCGACGACCGTCGGCGTGTTCGCCCTGGTGAGCGGCAGCAACGCGCTGGTCATGATGTTCGGTTCCGCCGCGGTCACCGTCGCGCAGAGCGAAGTGGATCGGCGCGCGATGGGGCCGGAACAGTTGGAAGCGAATATCGCCGCCGCGCAGCGTACGCGCGCGCAGAATTGGCCTTCCGACCCGGTATCGCGAAACGACCAGCGTCCACACGGGTTGAAGTACGGCGGCAAGATCAAGGAAGAGGCCGAGGCGAAGAAGGCGGAACAAGAAAGCGTGTATCTCAACACACCCTATTCTGGAGACATGATCGCCAAAGCCCGCCGGGGTCGCATCGCGGACGAGTAAGCTTCGAGGAATGAACGAGTTTTTCCACACGCCCGGTTTCATGCCGGGCGTGTTTGTTTGATGGTTCCTGAACGGAATTGATGCGCAGGATCCGCTCACACGGCTGACACGGGGGATTGGCCGATTTCCCCCTATCGAATTGGGCACACCTTTTGACGAACGAAACAAGCAATCGATTCGCCCTGATACTCACAGGCGTGGCGTTGGTAGCCGCGTTTTACGCCCTCGGTCTCGGCGATGTGATCACCGACAACGAGGGGCAACGCACCACGCCGCCCGCAGAGATGGTGCGCAGCGGCAACTACCTGATCCCGACGATCAACGGCGTGGACTATCTCGTGAAGCCGCCGTTGCTGTATTGGGTCATCGCCGGACTCTACAAAATCACGGGGTCCTTCGACCCCTTCGTGGCGCGCGTTCCGACGGCACTCTGCGGCGCACTGCTGGTGCTGTGCGCGTACCTCGCCTTCCGCCGGACGGCCGGCGAAGCACCCGCCCGTTGGACAGCACTCGCGCTGCTCGCTTCGCCCTACGTGTTGGAACGCATGCGCTGGGCCGAACTGGATATTCCGCTGACCTTCGCCGTGTTTCTCAGCGTGGTCGCGTTTCTGAAAGCCGCGCGCGCGAAGGACGGCCAGCGGCGGCTGCTCCTCATCATTGGGTCGGGCGTCGCGTTCGGGGCAGCCATCCTGTTGAAAGGCCCGGTGCCGTTTCTCTTTTTCTGGGTGGCGGGCGTGGCCGTCTTGACCGTCTATGGCGACGATTCCAATCGCGTCGTTCGCGTGGGGCTTGTTGCGAGTCTAATCGCGCTCGCCGTGGAAACCGTCGCAAAGACCACAGCGGGATTGCTGCCCAGCTACGAGAAGTTCCTCGGGACTCCCGTCGAGCTGACGGCGGTCCTTCTCGTGTGGACCTATCTCGCGTGGCGTTATGGCGGCGCGAATCGCGCGCGAACGATCGGGCTGTGGCTGAGCGCTATTGGAATCGGCGTTCTGCTCGCGGCGCCGTGGGCGGTGACCGTGCTGGCGACCAAGGGGTGGCCGTATATCAGCGCCATGCTTCACAACCAGGTCGTGGAACGCACCTACGTCGCCAGCCGCATCAACAGCGGCACGCCCTTCTATTACCTTGTCGCCATCCCGGCGATGCTCGCGCCCTGGGGATTGTTGCTCCCCTTCCACTTCTCGCGCTCCCAGTGGAACCAGCGGCCGGAAGCATACCGGTTCGGCGCCGTGATGGGCTGGTTGAGCATCCTCGTGTTTTCCCTCATCGCCGGCAAGGAGTATGAGTACATCCTCCCCTGCGTACCGTTTCTCCTGTTGCCGGTGGGTTTTCATCTCGCAGACGATATGGAAACGAACAAGGAACATTGGATCGCGCGATGGCTGGGCGTCTGGCGCGCGGCGTTCGCCTTCGGTCTACCGGTAATCTGTGTCGCCGGGGCGATCTACCTCTCCGTGACAGAGCCGCGTGCGGCGCTGCTCATCCTGATCTGGCCGCTGGCCTTGCTAGGCGCGACTGCCGGCGCGCTTGCGTTCGTGACGCCGCGCGGCAAGACCATCACCATCTTCTCCGCCGCGCTCTGCGCCATCCTTATCGCCCTCGTCGCGCGCGATGACATTACTACCCGCGAAGACTCCCCGCGAGAGTTGGCCCAACTCTGCGGTGCCCTCGTCCGCGACGGGCACACCGTCGAAGCCGCCAAGATCTACCCCGCGTTCGCCTTCTACGCCGAAACCATCATCCCCACCAACCTCAACCCCGCCGACGTCCGCGCGAAACTCGAATCCCCCACGCCCTACTACTACCTCATCCGCGAGAAGGATTATCAGTTGAACCTACTCAGCGGCGGCGAGATCCCCGAAGCCAAGATCGTCGCCGGGCCGTACGGCTACAAGAAAGACATGGTGCTGGTGGGGAACACCTCGTTGCCGTAGCCAATGGCAAACTACCTGTCTTCCTGGACGTCGACCCACGTCCTGACGGCCTCGCGCGGGGACACGCAGGCCACTGGGGATGGCTGCGCCATTACTGGTCGCGCGATGTGACGGGACGTAGTTCCAGGAGGAGACCAGGGTTGGGGTGGCGTTCGTAGTGAATCCGGGGGCCGGGTTGTGCTTGGCGCATGGCGAGGTCGAGGTACGAGATTGGAAGTGGCGACGATCGGTTTTCAAATCCACCGGGGCCGGCGCTGAATACGCGAACTCGCGTTTCATCGCGAGTGTATCGGAACGGTCCGCCGTCAAAAGGGTCACGGGGTATGCCATCGAGGTATTCGGGCACGAGCGGATCCAGGGAATCGGGCGCCGAACCCGTCTCGGTGAAATAACGGTCGATCGCCAGGAGCACGCGTGCCGCGCGGGCGCGTGCGATCAGGTCGGTCGCTTCGGGGATGAGGTGCGGCATGGCGCGAAAGTAGGCGCTGGACGCAGGATAACGCGATGGGATCTCCGTAGACTTGGCGAAGGCGCGCTCAAACGCGACGTAACGTTCGGCCGGTGGAAGTGCCGCAAGGGAAACGTATTCGCCCATGGTTTCATAGAAGCGAAGTAGGTCCCTTTCGATGACGCCGCCGTATCGGTAGTACGCGTGACGTATCATGGGATAGGCGTCGTCGGATCCGAGAATAACAAGTTGCCGTTCAAAGGACAGGTTGTAGAACCAGGCTCCGAGACAACGCGTACCCACGTAGGCGAGTTGAATGGGTTCGGGATTCTCGACTTCGACGAGTGCCTTCTGGATCGCGCCTGCAGTGGCCGTGTCCAGATCCACGAGAGGCAGGACCCACTCGAAGGCCATCACGCTTTGCTGTATCGCGGCGCAGCGGACCTGTTGAGCGATGATGGAAGGCTCGTGCCGCAGGGTTTGTCCGATGGCGATGGACGCGAGCAAGGCGTCGGCTGCCGCTTGGGGCCGGTTGCGATAGGCATGGGCGACGGCCTCCATGGCGAGTAGATTCGCGCCTCGCACCACGTGCATGAGATAAGCGGGTCTGCTGCGACCGGGGACATCCGCCTGGGAGGTGTCGTAGCGAGCGTCGCCCACGGATGCCGCTTCATAAAACAATTCGATGGCTTGACGGTTTCTTTCGAGGTAGTGCTCCAGTGGCTCGGTCAAACCGCTCTCAAAGGCGGACTGCGGCCACGCGGGCCCGCGAAATAGGGGCCACCACCCCGAATCGCCTCCGTCGTACGAAGCGTCCGCCGCGCGCGACACAAGATCGGCAACGTTCGGACCATCAAGCGATGGTAACGCATCGTTGAACTCGTCAAAAGTAGCGGGGCACCCGGCGTCGCGGATCGCGTCCAATTCTGAGTGCACCTGTGAAAGCCAGTAGAGTCGATAGCCGCCGTATGCAACAGCTACCACTGCGAGTACCAACAGGACCTGAGACAACCGGAAGGTCACCTCACCGGGGCGAGCACCATTGAGCGCGGCTTCACGATGCGTGACCGGGGTGTTGGACATACGGATCGACTCCCTTGCAGTGATGCTTGAGGTAACACTAAACCATGGCAAGAAGCAACCGGCGAACGCTCAGGGACATCACAGAGCTTTTAGAAGGACAAGTCAATCACGCGGTCTTCCGCTCCAGTGCGGCGCTGGAGCAGATCGCCGATGGAGGTCCAGCGCGCGGCACGATCGAGGATCCAACCGTCAGAGGTTACGACCACGGCGGAGCTTTGGGCCAGCGACTTGTCCACTTGCGAGCCCAGCGTGATCTCCCACGGCCAGTCGTGGGCCCCGGCGATCTCTAGCATCAGGGTGCGCAGCCGGCCACTGTTCGACACGGGCGCATCGAACAACCATGCGATCGATTTCACATCCAGGGATTGCAGGCATTCGCCCATCAGCGCGACCGCGTCATTAGTTTCCTCGACGCGACGGTACGATCCGTGAACGCTGGCGAGATCGCGGATGCAGCCGTCGCGCCCGCGCAGAAGCACGCCGCCAGAAAGGATGCTCTCCGCAAGTATCAGTTGGTTGTAGCCGTCCAGGACCAACGCTCGCCCGCGAAGTTGTTCGCTTTCAAGACGACGCGCGTTTCTGGAATCCCACGCGGCGTCGGAACAGGAAGCGCCCAGGACCGCGCGACGCTGGCGGCTGGTGAGCTGGTAATGATCGCCAACAAGCTTCAGCGCGGCGCGTTCCGCGTAGCTGCGCGACAGGAGGTGCGAGAGATCGGCCACCGCGTCGCGCAATGCGGGAACTTGCGACGCCGCAAATTGGCGTTCGTCTTCCGGATGTTTCCCGCGATGGCGCAAATGTTGGGGCATGCGTCCATGGTAGCGGATTCGGGCCTTCAACCGAAGGACCGCCACGGCGTCTTCCGAACGCCGTGGCAGCCCTATTGGAGCGTTACTCGATAATCGGATTGCTGCACGTATCGCAGTGCTTGGTCTTCGTCAACGACATGGCAAGCCAGATCGGCAACCACAGACCAACGGTAATAACCGACCGGATTAACTCCCGTTTATGGTCGACCGGGACCAAGTGATAGGAGACGCGCTTGCGGCAGGTGCCACAATAAACCTGGTTGTTTTCGGTGGGCATTCGAGCCTTCCTCCAGCTTTCCGGACGGCGAAATGGATTTCGCGCAGTCCGGTTGATGAGTGAACGGTGCGAGGGACATGCCCGGACGCGTAACTCTCGCGCCTGATGCCCTCGGGTTCACGGGTGGCGTTGTTTC
>CAZWDH010000209.1:12265-12882 GCA_964632865.1 uncultured Nitrospiraceae bacterium | reverse complement strand
CTCCAGCCAGACCGCCTGCGACGGATACTCTACGCTATAGTTGTTGCCACGAACCACCGTCGGCAGGCTGAGATCCATGGGGGCCTCGTCGTCCTTCACCAGCTTGGCTTTGGCACTTCCCGCCACAATGTTCACGAGTTCCGCGATTCCGTCCGAAACCGTTTCGTCAATGATGGTTACGTTCTGCCCCAATAGCTTGCCGACCATCGCGAGCGCGGTCGTCGTCGGAAACGACAAGGCAACCGTGCCACGCGTCGGCCCGCTCATGCCGATGATCGCCATGATATCCCGCGGATTCTTGGACCCGGCGCACACGCCGATTTCTCCTCGAGATACCTTCCCTTCCAGCATGGTCTGAAACAGGTCGTAAACAGCTTCAATAAACGGGTTTATGTGTTCGACTTTCATTGCAAGCATAAGAGTTCCTCGCTACATAACTTACGGTCTATCGCATCGATTTGGGCCGCGGTCATGGGCCAGCCCCTAAGCCTGCTCCAATCGAACGCGATCTCCCACTCTCCGCGCAACCAGCGGACCAGTCAGTGCCTCCCGGATATCCAGCCGGATCTGATCGATGCACATCGTTGTCTCAGGATACACAACACCGCGAACCGTAA
>CAZWDH010000209.1:0-12255 GCA_964632865.1 uncultured Nitrospiraceae bacterium | reverse complement strand
TTTGCGCACATCAAGCTCGTGACGTAACTGGCTCATCTCCTCCTTGATGGACTGTTCCATCTCCATGAGTTTGTTCACCGCCTCACGCTTCTCGGCCGGAAGCGACTCCAGGTGCGGAGCCAACGGTACGACCGCCTCATGAATGCGCTCCGATTCCTTATGAAGCTTGTCAATTCGCCGTTCCATCGCGCGTTCTTCGTCTTCGTCCGATTCGGACTTGCCGGCGCTCAAGATGGTCGGCACGATAGCTGGGCTTCCCGCGTCGCGAACGTCGATTAGCATTCTGCCGTACACCCGGCCGCCAACCACCCGGCCTTCCGTGGCCATCACGCGGGCGCCCGCAGTCACCACGGAATGGACGATCTCACGGTCGACCCACACATCCTCGCCGGCAATCACCTGCGAATCGATGATGAACTTCGAGCGAATGGAACCGGCCGCCCGAATAGGGTTCTTGCGCAAGCCGGTCAAGCCCGACGTCACCTCCAGGTCGCCGCCCGCATCCACGTCCGCCGCCTCGATGTATCCGCTGACCTTGATATGGCCCAGACACCGAACCTGTGAGTCCGCCTCGATGTTTCCTTGAACTTCCAAAGCCCCGGGGTGATCGATGTTGCCCGTTGCCAGCCCCACGTCCCCGGACACCGTATACACCTCGTCCACCGACAATACCGTGCCGACGAGCCGTATCCGGCCATTCCGTTCCGCTTCATAGCTGTTCGTCTCATCAACGTACCGGACGTTCTTGCCTGCGCGAAGGCGCACCGGCCGCGGGCGCTGCGTGGGTATGCGTTTTCCAAACACATCCTTCCCGTCTTCGCCGGGTTCCGCAGGGATGATCCTGAGTAAGTGCTGCCCTTCGGCCACGGATGGATTCGACTTGTACTGACGATAGTCGACGGCCCCGGTGGTATCGTCCTGGACGAACTGATGACTGAAGAAATCCTGCGCCCACTCGAGCAGCGCTTCCTTCGGCGGGCGCGGGGGAGCGCCTTCCGCAATCTTGACCTCAACGACCTCGTCTTCGGATTTCAGGACTTCCGAATAGCGCTGGATTAACTCCTCCCCGGAAACGACTTCGCCGATCCCTAACCCCATTGCTTCCTCGAGCACCGCACGCGCGAAGTTTTCGGGCGCGAAATCGGCGGCACGACACATCGCAACCGCCACGAGACGGTCCGGGCTAATGTCGATCTTAAGCGCCCGCTCATCGGTCATACGTTAGACCACGCCCCACGAGTCGTCCTCCAACGGGGTCACGCGATCCCGTTCTTCCGCATGGCTTGGCCTGCCGCCCAACACGGCATCAGGCCGAATCGGCCGCTTTCGCAAGTTCTTCCAACTCGTTCCAGGATAAAACCTTGTCGCTATCCAGAAGAATAATAACCTTGTTGCCCACTTTCCCCATCGCCGAGATGAAGCGGGTCTGGGAGGTCCCGCCCAAGGAAGGGGGAGGCTCGATCTGCTCGGACCGGATGTCGACGACCTCCGCAACCGCATCGACGATTACGCCCATGATGACTTGCTGGCCGTCGCGGACGATCTGCACCACGATGATGCAGGTCAGATTCGTGTCTTCTTGCGTTTCCATGCCGAATTTCGCGCGCAAATCGACCACGGGAATGACCTTGCCGCGAAGGTTGATTACGCCACGAAGAAACTCCGGCGTTCGTGGCACTTTCGTCACCGTCGTCATACCGATGATTTCCTGGACCTTAAGGATTTCCAGTCCGTAAACCTCGTTGCCCAGGACAAACGTCAGGTACTGTCCCGCCCCGCCGGCATGAGCCGCGGAGGTCGCCGCATCTTTCGTGACCGTTGCACTATCTGTCATCGCTCTGCCTCCCAAGGATTCAAGGCTTCTTCTCAATCTGCGCCGCGAACGATCGTCGCGCGTTCGCCGAGTACTATGCCGTGCTGAAATGTTCGCCGAGTGCTTCCGCAGGTTCGCGTCGTGTTCCGTTTTGCGTATTCGCAATGGCCACGATCCCACCCACGTCGAGGATCAAACCGACGGTTCCGTCCGACATAATGGCGCCCCCGGCGATACCCAGCATATTCTGCATCGCCTGCCCCAAGGACTTGATGACGATCTGCTGTTGTCCCAGCAGCTCATCGATGATCAAGCCAACCTTTCGCCCTTCGTTTTCGACGATCATAACCAAGGCCTCTGATGGATCGGTCTTTGCGCCGGCAATGCTGAACAACTGGTGGACCCGGACCAACGGGATCAGGTCGCCTTGGAGGGCCAGCACTTCACCCCGCGCCGCCACAGTCGAAACCTGCTCGGGCTCCGGCTGTATCGAACGCACGACCGAAAGCGTCGGCACGATATAGCGCTCTTTCCCGACGCGAATGACCATGCCCTCGATGATGGCAAGCGTGAGCGGAAGCCGGATACTGAACGTGCTCCCTTTCCCGGCCTCGCTCTGAATTTCAACCTGCCCCCGAAGGGATTCGATGTTCCTGCGGACCACGTCCATCCCCACGCCCCGGCCCGAGACGTCCGTGACCACTTTTGCGGTGGAAAAGCCCGCTTCGAATATCAGGTTCCAGACCTCGCGGTCGCTGAGGCTTTCCCCTTCCCTGACGAGGCCCCGCTCGCGCGCCTTTGACAGGATCGCATCCCGGTTCAGACCGCGGCCGTCATCCTCAATCTCGATGTAAATGCTCCCGCCCTTGTGGAAGGCGCGGAGCGTCACCCGGCCTACATCCGGTTTCCCGGCCTGCCGCCGCTCCTCAACTGTCGCCTCCAGTCCGTGGTCGCACGAATTCCGAATCATATGAACCAGCGGATCGCCAATCTTGTCCACCACCGTCTTGTCGAGTTCGGTGTCTTCGCCTTCCATGCTGAACTCGATATTCTTGCCGGATTTCTTGGCCAGGTCGCGCACCAGACGGGCCATCTTCTGGAAGGTGGCCCGAACGGGCACCATTCGCAGCGACATCCCCATCTCCTGCAATTCGCGCGTGATCTTGTCGAGCTGGCTGAGCTGGCGATTCAGTTGGGCGTCGCCCGTGTGCGTCATCTCCACTGTCTGGCACACCATGGCTTCCGCGATGACCAATTCCCCGATCAAATCGATCATTCGGTCCAGCCGGTCCGCGTCCACTTTGATCGCCTCTTTTACGTCGACCGCGGTACCCTGTTGTCTTTGCTTCTGCGCGCGCAGCGCCAAGGCGGCGTCCCTGGCTTCCACTTCGCCGGCTCGAACCAGGATTTCTCCAAGCGGGGGTTCCACCGGACTTGTCTGCTTCTCAAGCGCCCGCTCGATATCTTCCATCCGCGCGGCGCCCATTTCTACGAGAATGGCGCCCAACCGGCGAATGAACCCTTCCTGTTCCTGGTGCTCGAGCGCCTGCTCCAACTGAGCCCGCCCGATTACCGCATCACGAATCAGTATCTCGCCCAGGAGCAGACTCTCCTGAAGAAACTGCTGCTTATCCAGTGCCGACTCCACCGCAGACTCATCGGCGAGGCCGGACTCCACCAGGATCTCGCCAATTCGCTTACCAGGCGCTACCTGGGGCAGGGGGGATTCCGGCGGTTGTTTTCCGCTCGATGCCGCCACAAGACGGTCGACCAGGCCGGGCAACGCAGGCTCGGCCGGCAGGGGGTCCCCCGTGGTGAGCGAATGTGATACGTGGTCAACCAACCGTTTCATGAAATCGACCGCTTCGAAAGTCAGGTCGATGTTTCCCCCTTCAAGGTTCAGATCCTGTTTCCGCGCCTTATCCAAAAGGTTTTCCGCCTGATGAGCCAAGGTTTGGACGTCGTCCAGTGCGAGAAATCCAGCTACGCCCTTGATGGTGTGAAAGGCGCGGAATACGGCGTTCAACGCTTCAGCTTCATGGGGGTCCGATTCGATCGTGAGCAAGTTGACGTCCGCATTCTCCAAATGCTCCCGTGCCTCGGAAATAAACTCCGCGAGCAAATCCGGATCGCCTTCCAGGGTCCTCGGTTTCCCGCCGATAGCCTCTGCCGGGGATGATTCCCGGGTCGGCTCAGCGGGTGAGGCTGACGACTCAGCCACCCCCTGTGGATCGTTTGCGAGACCGCCGCCGGGCGCCGCCGGAAACGACACATCCTTTTCCAGCCTTCCATCCCGCGCGATCCCTTGCAGAGCCTCGATTGTTCGCGTTACCGTCTGCAGCGCTTGGCCGACATCAGCGACCTCATTGAGAATAATGGCTTCGACCAGGTTTGCGGCGTGCTCGATGTGGCGGGGCGCAACTTCCAAACCTTGGGCTTCGGCCCACTTCCCGGTCTCCTGAAGGTGGGTATGGATCGTTGCAAAAGACTGCAGGTCCGAAGGGTCCGCCAATACCACGCCCTCGGATAACGCATTCAGAGTAGACAGAATATCCGTCCCGCCCATTCCGATCCCCACTTCGATTACCCCCAGTCGTATGGACCCACTACACCGAGTGAAGCCTACATAAGATAAGAGACTCCACAGGGTTCGCCATCTTCTACAGCTTGTTCACGCGATGCGTGGCAAATAGCGCGATTACTGCGAATCTCGACTTAAGTGTCCGCATGAAGAGTACCATCGATCATCGGTCAAGTCAATGTTTTGCGCCGACAATAGGGCAAATCGAGTTTTTGTCTCAGGGAGTTCGGGGTGAAGCGACCTTTGGGATACATCTTTAGCCAATGGAGGCGCTATGTTTGGAATGGTCTACGTGATAGCAGGGTGGTCACAGCAAACCGGTCGGGGAGAGCGCCGATTATCGCGCAGTTGAATCCCGCCCTATTCCAAAACGAATACGACCGCCGTCAGAACGGTCGTCCAAAGGCCATCCTTGTTGCCTTCCGCGGATTGGCAGATGTTTCGCGTCTTGAAGATGTGGCCGCTCGCCTTGTAAATCTGCTTGCGCTCGTCCCAGGCCTTGTCGGGATCAAACTCGACGTCCAACGTCGTTGCGAGCATGGTGGCCGCGAGGTCTTCGGCGTACTCGCCGGCGATGGCGCTCTTCTGGCCGTACGCATGATGCTCGGAAATGTACCCGTACTGCTGCTCTTTCTTCTGCGGTACGGCCAACCCCACCGACGCCGCAATGAGCCGGTTCGGCTCGCAGGTTTCGGCGCGCGACATGACGCAAAAGACGATCTGCCCCGGCTCAAGGAACTTCAAGCCGACGCGTTTTGGAACGATCTTGCAATTGGGAGGGAAAATACTGGAGACATACACCAGGTTGAATTTCTCAATGCCGGCATCGCGCAACGCGCTTTCGAAGGAAGCAAGCTTTTCCTTGTGGACGCCCACGCCGCGGACGAAAAACGCGCGCTTCGGGACCATGTCGCCAGTGATACGCTCATTCATTTTTGTTCGACACCCCCTTCAGGTTGTGGATGGTGGTTGCGATTGTGTGAGGCAGTTGATACTCATGGAATCCGTTGGCGGAGTGCTTGCCCCGCCAAGATACTTCCGCGAAAGTATAATTGCTTGCCATACCATTATCAAACCACGGGCTGCGGTCGGCACCGCCACATTGAGCGCGTAGCTAACAGCGTCTGCGCCGCCGAGTAGCCAAGGCTGGGGGAGTCGTGTATAGTCCGGTTGGTGATTGGAGCCACGGGAAGCGTCTCCAATGCGGGCGATGACGCCTTTTCCGGAGTTCTGATGAGTCAGGGGAATACCGGCAGTGGAGGATTCCAGGTGGCGAAGCGTTACGGCTCTTTCGTCCTCGGTCACCCACGGTTCGTAACGCCTGTCGCATCCCTAACGATTTTCTAATCATCGCCTCATATGTTCTGTACTTGCAACGTGAATAATCGCGATTGTCCAGAACCGTCCGGCTGCGGTTTCTGAAGTAACCTGAGGTAAGAGGGTCCGCCCTCCACATGGAGTACTACGCGCATGTTTACGAAGAAAAGGGGTTTTACGCTAATTGAATTGCTCGTCGTCATCGCCATTATCGGAATCCTCGCGGCAATCCTGTTGCCCGCCCTCGCCCGGGCCCGCGAAGCCGCCCGCCGCGCAAGTTGCCAAAACAACCTGAAACAGATGGGGCTCGTATACAAGATGTACTCCAACGAGTCCGGCGGTGATTTCCCGCCCATGCAAGGCGCGGACTTCTTCTGGACCGATGGCGACGGAATCAATCCGATCGGTAACGCGAACTATGCGGGCTGCAACTACCAGCCCGGTCCGGATATCGCGCCACTGTCCCAAACCATCTATCCGGAGTACCTGACGGACTGGAACGTATTCCGGTGCCCGTCTGACCCGGACTCGTCTGAGAGCGTCGAAGAACACCTTGAGATCGTTGCCCAGGAAAGCACGAACGGCACTCCCTGCATTGGTGCGGGGCAGGGCAGCGGGCACAGCGACAGCTACCAATACCTTGGTTGGATGATCGATCAGGCTAACGGCGATGATTCGTTCACGTTGCTGCCGGCCGCGCTGACCGGCTATCACGATTTCAAGATGCCGAATCAGCTTCTGGCGGCCTTGGGCGTGCTTGCGGTGCAAGGACTGACCACGACCACCGAACTGTCCGCCAGCGCTGCCGCGAACTATCGCAGCGCAATGGAGGGCAACCTGGACGTTGGCGCTCCCCTCGGCAACGCGGGTGGTGACACGGTCTTCCGTTTGAGAGAAGGTCTTGAGCGTTTCCTGATCACCGATATCAACAACCCCGCAGGAAGCGCGAAGGCTCAGTCCGAGATCGCCGTAATGTGGGATCAGATCAATACGACCCCCACGGACGGCACGGGTACCACGATGAACCACATTCCGGGCGGTTCAAACGTCCTCTACATGGACGGCCACGTCTCGTTCATCAAGTACGAGCCCGCCGGCGAGTTCCCCGTCAATCAGGGTTGGGGCGACGTAATCTCCGCCGTTCAGAACGGATTAGTTCCGTAATATCACACCACCACGAACTCTTCGTGCCAGACTCCCCCGTGAGGCGTTCGCCTCACGGGGGAGTGCACCCTTCTCGTTAGACTAGACAGGACCTCGCTGCCGCCGATATAGTCCTGGGAGAAATTCTTAGGGGGAGCGGGCCGTGGCACTGAGTCCCATCGACGCCGCGATTGTCGTAGGTTACCTTCTTCTCGTCTTCGTCGTTGGTGTATACATGGAGCGCCGGGCGAAGACGGACATGGAGTCGTACTTTCTCGGCGGCCGCAGTATCTCCTGGTGGATGCTCGGCATGAGCGGGAGCAGTACCTACTTCGACATCGCCGGCACCATGTGGATGGTCTCCGTCTTCTACGACCTCGGCATGCGCGGCATGTGGCAGCATGCCTTCTGGTGCTTTCCCTTCGCGGGCTTCGTTCTGGCTTACAAAGCGAAGTGGGCCTACCGGAGCGGCGTCCTCACCGGAATGGAGTGGATGATCTTCCGCTATGGGACGGGACGGGCCGGGCAGACTGCCCGACTTGTGAGTGTCATTATCCAGTTAATCGCGCTGGTCCTATTGCTTGGCTACGCCGGAACGGGCGTGAGCAAGTTCGTCGCCGAGTTCCTGCCCCTTGACCGGCGAGTCGTGGTTCCGATCCTGTTCGGCTTCACGGGGCTGTACGTGCTCCTCGGCGGATTCTTCAGTGTGGTGTACAGCGATTTCATTCAGACCGTCCTGTTGTCCTTCGCCGCGATCTATATCGCCATCGTGGCATTCCTCGGGATTGACCCCGTCGCATTCCGGGAAACGGTGGGAGACGACTGGTTCAGCCTGCGCCCGGTCATGCACCTGCCGGCGCCGTCCGAAGCCTATCCCGACCTCTTTGGACTGCTGATCGTGCTCTGGGTGAGCCGGGGGGTGATCAGCTTGTTGGCGGCAGCGGGCGGCGGCGCTGACTTCCAGCGATTCCGGGCGGCGCGTAACGAGGCCGAAGCCAGCAAGATTGGACTCGCCTGGGGTGTCGCGATCAGCGTCCGCTGGGGCATGGTCATGGGTTTCACGGCGTTCGGCCTTTCCATCCTGGCCGGACAAGGCGAAGCCGTCGACAGCGAAAGTGTGTTGCCCATGATGATCAACCGCGTCCTGCCGGTGGGAATCAAGGGCATCGTCATCGCCGGTCTGCTGGCCGCCTTCATGTCGACCTTCGATTCCACCGTGAACGTCGCGGCGTCTTTCGTCGTCAACGATCTCGTCAAACCCGTCTGGAAGACCGCAAGTCCGCGCGCCCTGGTTCGTACCGGCTATGTTGCTACGGCAGTCGTAGTCTTGCTAGGCATTCTCATCAGCATGTATACGGACAGCATCGCGAAAATCTGGAATCCCATCAACTTTGCGCTCGGCGCGGCACTCATCGCGCCCGGATTGCTCGCGGCCTACTGGTGGCGCATCGGCGGGTGGGCGGTCGTCATGAGTGGGGCCTGCACGCTCCCCGCCGCGCTGTACGTCAAGGTCTTCACCGACTGGCGGGAATTGCAGTACTTCCCCGTCTTGGCCGGGGTAAGTCTCGTCACGACTGTGCTCGGCGCGTACCTGTTGGGTCCGCCGCCGGACGAGACGCTAAAGAACTTCTACCGAAAAGTGCGGCCTTTCGGAGTCTGGGGGCCGGTGCGCGCAATGCTCCGTCGCGATGGGGAAGATCCAGCGCGCCCCGCCAGCGATCGACACGACATCCCCGTGGCCATCATTGCGACGGTGTTTTTTATTGCGCTGTATATCCTGGTCATGGATTTGGTGCTTCACAATTGGAGCCGCGCCGCAATCTTCGCGACCGTGGTCGTCGCCGCAGCAGTCTACTTGTATGTGTTTTGGTGGAGAAACCTGCCGCTCACTCGCAGTTTGGAGTCTGATTCACACCTCGGGTGACCAAGTGTAGGTCACGACCGATTCGCCAGGGATGGTTGCGCCCAGGAACTGCCCATTCCACTTCACCCGGAAGTCGCGCGAGCTTGTGCCGGGATTGGCCACGATCAACACATATTGGCCGTCCGGCCGGTGAAAGGCCACATGGCCGAAGTCCGGCGCGGATCCGCCGGACTCGATTCGGACCGAACCACGTGGGACAAACTTCATGAACTGGCCGTACATGTAGTATTCGAAGTTATAGGTCACACTTCCGTCCGCGGCTCCGATCGTCACGCAAGGTTTGTCGGCTTCAAAAGGACCATTGTTCGGCTCTCCGTTCGAATCGGCGACGGTCACCCACGCGTTGTAAGACCGCGCCCAATTGCGCAGGAAGTCGATGATCCGCACAGCGCCCCGCACGCCGAACATGGACCCTTCGGAGAGATACACGTCCTTGTCGGGAAACTCCGCCTTGAATGCGCCCATATCCGATGCCTTGCCGGCATAGGGATGGAAGGCCGTGCCGCTCACGTACCGCGCTGCCTCGGGATCGCTGAGGATGTTTCGCGGGTACCAGAGATTGTTCAGGTTGTGATCGAAACACCAGATTTCCGTGGCAATGTTCGCATCCCGAAACGTGGGGCCAAGATGGTCGCGAATGAAGTCACGTTCCGCGTGTCCCATGACCTCGAGCGGTACCGGCCACCACGTGTCCTCGTCCACTACGAGCGACCATTGGCATGATGGATACCACCAGCTCAACACGTCATCGCGCTTGTTGACGCCCGGTTCATTTTGCACCGTGACCGCGTGAATCGGGATGCCTTCGGCCCGGTAGGCCTCAATAAACTTCACAAAATATTGGGCATATACGCCGTAGTATCGCGGATAGAGGTGGCCGCCAATCAGGTCGCCGCAGGTCTTCATCCAGCCGGGCGGGCTCCACGGCGATGCGTAGAACAAGAGATTCGGATTCTTCTCCAGCGCCAGCTTCAGTACCGGGATAATGTAGGCTCGGTCCTTCTCAATGGAGAAATGCGCGAGTTCCGGATCGGTTTGCCCGGGAGGCATGTCGTCATAGGTGTACCACTCCTCCCCGGTGAAGTCCGGCGTTCCGATACATATCCGCATCGTGCTCATGCCGATGCCTATTTCCGGAGAAACTAACTTCTCGACCACCTCGGCCCGCGTTGCCGGGTCCAGCCTCCACAGGTTCGCGCAAGTCGTATGCTCCAGCGAAGAGCCCATCCCCAGCATGGTCTGGTAAGTTCGTTGGGGATCGAGTTCGATGTCCGCGGTGCCGGCGCCTCGTTCGAAAACCAGGGGTTCGCACGGGGTCAGCGTCTGCGCCAAGTCGGCCGTCGTGGACCACGACTGCACGGTAATTTGTGCTTCCGCCGCGAGACCGCAAGTCAGAAGCAGCGTGACACAGCGTACCTTGGTTCTCCAAGACACACGAATAGCATTCACGTACGTCGGTCCTTTCGAGTCATGTTGAGTGCCTCAGCATACCGGTTGGTTTGGACGCAGGAGTTTTATCAAGACTGATCGACGACCCATATGTTGCGGAACTGGACGAAGTTGTCGTGTCCCTGCAACTTGATGTGCCCCGGTTCGCTCGGCGGCGGCACGAGCCGGTCGATCTCTTTCCAGCCAGTACGCCATGAAAGCTCCTGGTTGCTGTGAATGAGGACCCCGTTGTGGTACACGCTGATCCGGCCATACTCTTGCAGGTTGCCTGACGCATCGAAACGGGCAGCGCGGTAGTAAATGTCATAAGTCTGCCACTGGAGCGGGGGACGGCATGCGTTCACGTGCGGTGCGGATAGCTTGTAGAGCGCTCCGCACTCGTCGTACACGCCCTCCAGCCCGAACGAATCCAGCACCTGCACTTCGTACTCGTCCTGCAGGAAGACCCCGCTGTTGCCACGCCCCTGGCCTCGCGCCAATGGCAAGAGCGGCAACCGGAACTCCACATGCAACTGGACATCCGTGTAGGTATCCTTGGTCACCAGGTAATCGCCGTCGGGCGTGACAAGCAGCGTGCCGTCGTCCAGGATCTGCCACCCCTCCGTCCCCGTCCACGCATCCAGGTTCGTGCCATCGAAGAGGATGACCCCGCGCTCCGGAGGCCGCGCGTACATGGTAGGAGACGTCAAGTTGGTCTTCTGCATGCTGTACGTCAACTCGCCGCGCGTCCCGGTGAACGTCTCGCCATCGGTCTTGCCGGTAAAGCCGTCCACGTCGAACTCCAGTTTGCCCCGTTTCGGCTGTACTTCAACATCCAGCAACACCGGGCACCGCATGTCGAGCTTGTTCACAATCTTGATGCGATACATGTCGTTGCCCAGCGGATACACCTGAGCCGCGATGTCCGGATTTACTTCTTCCGCCTCAGACCAGCGCCCCACATAATTCCCCAGGAACGGGTCGTCTTTCTTGGGATACACCTCCTCGAACGTAGGCTCGGCTGTGGCAGAAACGGCGCCAACCAGAAGCAGCGAAGTCAGAACGGTGCAAGTCAAAATTGTGCGAAACATGGCAACTCTCCCTCCAACAGATTCGTCGAATCGATAGCGTCGCACATGCACGAGCGGGAGTCAACGTCAGATGCTCAATACCAACCGACACAAAAGGAGAAACCCATGCGTCGAACTACACCCAAAATCGCTATCGCTATCGGGATCGAAACAAGAGTTGCGGCGACCGACACGGGAAAGCTCGGGACTGCTACCATTTTCCTTCTGCACCGCTAAGACAAGACTGCAAGCGCCACGATGGAAAATGGTGGCTGTCCCTTTCTTCTACTCATTCTCCATGATCCCGATCCCGATCCCGACGACGTGGGACTATCGACACGAAACCACAGCGGGCCCATTCCCCCTTCGAAGGGGGACAAAGGGGGATGTTCTTCAGAAAAGCTTCGAATCCGGAATGCAATCGGTTGTCTGCAAAGTCGAATCCTAAGCCGGAGACGCGCCCGCGTGGGGATGGTTGGGTCCGTATTTGACCGTTTCCTGTTGCACCGCCAGATCGCCGTCCACAACCCACGGTTCACCGCGAATCGCCAGATGATCGACCATGCGCGCGCGCCATTCCGCGAGTACGCCCGCGTGCCCCCCATCATTTGCCAGATCCCGGATCTCATAGGGATCCTCTACCACATCAAAGAGTTGTTGCTCGCCGGTGGTCGTGAAGTAGATGTACTTGTGCCGCTCATCCGTGAGCGCCACCCACGCGCTTCCGTCCCAGTAGCCGCGGCTATGTTCCAGGTCGAGCGTCTCGCGCCAGTTCTTCGTGTCGCCGCGGGCCAGTTCCAACATGCTCCGGCCTTCCATATGAGCCGGGCGCTCGATACCCGCTGCATCGAGAAAGGTCGGCAAAACGTCTCGAAGTTCGACAAGATGGCTGGACACCGCTCCCCTGCGCGCTCCGGCCATCGAAGGCATCGACTCCGGCCAGCGAAGGATCATGGGCACGCGCGCCGACCCCTCATAG
>CAZWDH010000208.1:0-12940 GCA_964632865.1 uncultured Nitrospiraceae bacterium | reverse complement strand
CGGGATTCACCTTGTTCGGGACTTGCAACCAGTTCCAGGGCATCTCATTTATACGCAGAGTTGGCATCCAGATGCCCCGACAACGTAGCAGAGCTGTAAGTCCTCTGAATTCTCGCTTCTTCATGTCGATGGCTAAGAGCCCGGTTACCCGTGATGCCATTTGTACTGCAGTAAATATCGCGGCGGTGGTTTTCCCGGCGCCGGACGACGCGCATCGGAGCGTGTGCGCCTTTCGCCACTCGGGGGGTGTCAGAATCTCGTTTCCACGTTGATCGTATCCGCGCGTTTCCGCTCCGCAGTGAAGTTGCGGCACACGGAAAGGACCCGCGTACGCTTCGCTCAACCGGTGACGGTTCACACGTGTGAACAACTCGTCGAGGACGAGCGAATCTTGGACTCCGTGGACGAGACATTTCCTGATGGCGCTTCCCACTTTGTCTTCCATCAGCCGGTGTTTCTTGGCGTATAGTTGTGCTTCGACTATTTTGGAGAATGGTTCTTCACTCATTGCTGTTCTCGAATTGGACTAGAGGTGAAAGCAGAGATCGCAGCACACCTCGGGCGAAGCTTCGCCGCCTCTTTTCGTCGTAGCAACTCCGGCACCAACGTCGGCCTTCCGGATTGTCCTCGGGGAAGACGCTGTGTTTGGGACAGATTGGCTTATGGCATGTCGTACACCAGCCGAGGCATCGCGCGCAGGCGGTGCCTGACAATCCACGGGCGGTGCATTCGGCACAAAACCCGGCCGGTAGTGAACAGCATCCGCACGACGATGCCGGCAAGACGTCTACGACATGAGATTCAATACCGTCGGAGTTCGTCAGGCTGTGATCGGTAGATTTCTTTTGAGCCGATTCCTGCCTGCCCGTCCACGGGTTCCGTGCTTCCTGGCTGGAGTCCTCTGTGCGAATCCGGTCCACGTTACCCCTCCTTTGTCACCACGGACTCGTAAAGAGTGTCCGCTGGCACCATTGCCAAAGATGTACGGTGAATTCGTAGGTGAAGAAAACGGTGAACACGGCCACAATGAACAAATCGAGGACCAGGCACGTCCACAACAGAAACCTAATAAGGTTGCGGAACACGGAGAATATGTCCGTTGTCCAGAGCTTCATGGGTTACTGCCCCTTTTCCTGCCTCAAGAGGACACTCAGGTACTCGTCGCCGGCGGCTATGAGCCGCCCGGCGCGTTCCTTAAGCGTTCGACCCAGGGGCCACCGTTCGAGTATTCGTAGAGTCTCGGCGTCTACCTTTATGGTCGCGCCGCGGATCTCGGACTCTGCGGCTCGCGCCTGCGCCAGTAAATCCTTTCCAATGTTTCCGGTCATCTCGTGCTCCTCCTATCTCGTTAGCGCAGCGTTACGTTGGGCGCGCCACTGCCACGCGCGCCCGGCCAGCTCGTCCGGGGTCTGCGTAGTGCCGGGCGCAACCGACTATCCTGATTTTCCCTTCCGCTTCCGACAACGTCCTTCGCGACTGCCGCCATTCATTGCCGTCTTAAGTCGTTTGAGAGACGATCGACTATATCCGTGATTTCCATGCCGCTTTTGTATTGCTCAAGCAATATGTAGTCGGCCAAACGAATCAGCAGCACTGCTGTATCTCGGTAATTGCCAACCAGCCACCGGTCCAGAATCCTCCTGATTTCATTGGGAACTACGAGAGTTATGGCGGGATTCTCCCCGGGCGCGTTAAGCGTCCGTATTACAGCGGCTCGGACTTCGTCGAGCTTCATGTTCGACCTCCTCCCCATTTGGCTACGCAATATTGAAAGGCAACGTGAAGCCTGCAAGACATCACGAAGCGCCAAACGCATTCTCAGCCATCCAAGAGTTTGAATGGACTTTGACAACGCCGACATACCGCATCGATGTGAGTGTGGCCCGCTCGAATCTTGTTGTAGCGCGGACATTGACATTGATAGAGCCTGAGCACGGAAGACACTGCCTTTCTCGTGGCTTTCTGAGTCTCAACGATATCGGGAACCTCGATCCCGTAGTTCTCCAATAGCGTTAAGAACGGTGTTTTCGGTGGGGCCAATGTCTGGCGTCCTCGCTCATCGACAACGAGGCCCAATTCGCCGGCCTTTCGACGAAATTCCTTGTTGTGGTAATTGCGACTGCCAGGGGCTGCGCTACGGCCGTGATGGTATTGCCAAGCGTGGAGCAGTTCATGCAATAGGGTCCCGAGAACGTCCCAATACGGATCGCCTTTGATGTGACTGACATCAATCCCGATTTCGTCGGAAATGCCAAAGCCATTTCGTCCGTTTACGTAATGCCCGTAGCGACGGCCCAGTTTGTCCAGGAATAGCGCCGGGGTCCCGATTTCGAGTTTAAAATCCAGAACCATGCGCCCCGCCCACCGCTGCAAATCGGCCGCAACTCCACTGAGGCACCAGTCCTCACGGTCGAGCTTGCCCTGATGCTCGGCGAGGGCGTCGTTAATCGGTTCGCGATGGTTCTGAAAGGAGTTCCTCATTGTTACCTTGTTTATGTGCGCTGTCACGTGTTTCCGGCAAGTCCTCATGGTCCGCACTGATTCGACCTACTCGGGCCGTTCAATTCATCAACTCCCGACACGTCACGGCGCCTTGTCCTGAAGTTTTTGCATTCATCTTGCATCTACCGTTTCTTCTCTGTTCGATCCTCTCGTCTCGGACCAGTGGTCTGACGTCAATGCTCTATTGATTCCCATGGATACCGTATCGGACGATGGCGTCCTTGTCGCTGCAGATTTCCAGCAAAAACTACATTTCTTTGCTCCAGTTTTGCGGGCCTCCTTTGAGCAGCGACCATGGCAGGTATTCCGCGCCGGAGACGTTCACCCGGCTCGGGTGAGTATCCATATACCGGTCGCCGCCAGCGTTCGTTCTCAGAAGTCCTGTTACACCCTTTCCTTCGAGTGCGTCACCCATCCGATCGAAATACTCGCGAAGGCGCTCGTCACCTTTGTCGAAATCATCTTTCCGTTCCTCGCCAAAATACGGAGCCATAATGGCAATGGCATTCCGGCTCGCATTGGGACTGCAAATTCTCTCCGTTAGGTCGGGCCGGATATTGGGATCCAAGTGAAGATTCGCGCAAGCGAGAGCAACGGGGTAAATCACAAGGGCTCGATTGAGGGTGAGAGGCACGCTCTTTTGGACGTCGTCTGATCGAACTACGTGAAGCCAAGCGGTCCGTTTCCTGAAACCATGGGTCGGGCTTAGAGGCAGGAGTTGAAGCCTTACATTGTATCGCGTGCCAAAACATTCCTCATGGGGGAGGCTTTGTTGGGATTCCGTTATCTGGCTCTTACTTCCGCGTCGCTTGTGGATAACA
This sequence comes from uncultured Nitrospiraceae bacterium, assembly GCA_964632865.1. Lineage (GTDB taxonomy): Bacteria > Hydrogenedentota > Hydrogenedentia > Hydrogenedentales > SLHB01 > JAHDWY01. The sequence continues at coordinate 9,617 of CAZWDH010000208.1, read as the reverse complement.
CACACGCCGATGATCTCTTCCGCCGAGATATCCTGGCCTTCTTCACGTAGTTGGGAAACCAGTGAATACCGCAGAGGCTGAGGAAGGTCCTCGATGAGAGACATACAGAACGGAATGTCGTCCATCCAGGGCATCGATCTAACCCCCACCTCGGTCAGTCTTGACGCCATCGCGTGACCGAGGCGAAATGACTTCCGCAATCGCGTTGAGCGGAAGCAAATCTGTAGCCTTGCGTCTCATTCGTTACCCCCGGCGTTTTCGAATGGGCTCAACAGGACGACAAGAACCAGTCGCATGGAGTCAAGGCGGAGGAACGAGAAGCAACCCATATGCGAAATCCGCGGGCGATGCTTGGTAGCGAAACAACGCGTCGAGAAGGATAGGAGCGCCCAGTTTGGCTCTGGCGAATTGTGGCAACAGCCGGTGCGAAGGCAAATACATCGGTTATTACCCGGACAGAAGGAGCGGGTGTCTGACTCAGAACACCCAAGTTCGGCTGACAACGAACTCTTGCGAAACAGCTTCAGAGCAAAGTATGTGGTCGCGTAGTGCACAAGGCCGTTCCCCGAAGTAACGTACGAGGTGGCCGTGCCCGTGGATTGACAACTCCGAAGAGTGGAGCGTACGATCGCCACTCACTCAAGAATGGAGGCACGGTTTTCTCGTATTCGCAACGGTGACTGTGGTCCAAACTTGGGTTCGGCCGACGGTGGCGTTGCCGCGCCACGTCGGCCTTTACGATTACAGTTCGATCATTTGCCATTGTAGAACGCTTTCAGCGACCCTCCAGTGGTCGCCTTCCGCAAATCGGAGGGTTGTTCGAGGTGCAGCCCACACCTCCAAACGTTGTTATTCTATTCCAAAACAGTGAATACGTCAACGCGTAATCAATGCCTTTCCGCAACAACACCAGCTCTTGCCTTTGTTCAGTTTCTGAACGAACTTGTGGCGATGAAACCGCACAACTTCTGTGTAACGATATTTAACAGATGCCGTCGCTGAGAATTTGGACCGAGAAGCTGTTGCATATTTAGAAATTTTGTGCTTAACTTAATATAAGGATTGTTCGTTTCGGAGGTACGAACTCGTATTATCGTTATGCGTGTGCTCCTCGAGGTTGCGCCAGAATGAAGAAGTTGCCGAAAGACAAGACCCTGCTCGCCGCCGAGATTGCACAACTCTATCTGCTCTCCGACCCGCCGATGACGCAGCAGTCCATCGCCAAGCAACTCAAGATCGACAAGGCGACCGTAAGTCGTTTGTACCATTTCGCCAGAGAACGAGAACTTATAAAAGTCTCATTGAATCTCCCGCGCGAACAGAGTCTTGAACTGAGTTTGATCAGGAAGTTCGGCCTGACGGAAGCACGCGTCCTTCCAGTGATGCGACCCCGCTCCAAAAAGGAACATGGGCACTTTCGACGTCAGCTGGCCCAAGCCGCAGTTCACTACCTGGAAGGGGAAGGTTCCCCACTCAAGCATGGGCAACGTGTCGCGATAAGCTGTGGGAGGACCATCCGTGAAGTTATTGATGCCCTTACGCCGAATTGGTATACGGGCATGAAAATCTCACAGCTGACAGTAGAAACTGAAGTCCAATGGCTCATTGAAAGCTCGCCCTTTACGCTGGTCGGAATGTTGCGTGGGAAATGGAACGACGTAGAAAGCGAGCCGTCCGCTGTGCCGAATGATGATCCGGATGTTCATGCCCTCCAACCGCTACCCGGCACGCTTCTAGACGAAACCAACGGGGTCTCGACTGCCTACCGTCCCGAACGGGAGAAAATGCGGTCCATGGCTTTGAAGGCTGATGTCGCGCTTGTCGGGATCAGTTCGTGCAACTTTGAAGAAGGCGGTGGGACATTCGTCCGAATACTCGCCCATCACCGCATACCCCCCGATGAATTAAGAGAACGCGGTGTAGTAGGGGAAATTTGCAACCGCCCGTACGACGATCATGGTAATGACAGATTTGACGAAATCCCCAAACTATCCTCGATCATGGATGGAATTCGGCTTGAGGACTTGCGGTATCTGGTCGAAAACGGGAAAAAGGTCGTCGCCATCGCGGGTGGCGTTCACAAAGTGCGTGCAATTAAGGTTGCTTTGGGGCACAAATTTATCAACTACCTCGTCACGGATACGACCACGGCCGAGCTCATTCTGCGGTGATCCGGCCGCAGTCAAGGACGATGACTCAAAAACCTGCTTAAACGTTGACATCAAAGCATTATTAGCTGTCTGTCAGATCGACGGCGGGCGGCAAAGCACGACCAACAAACGGCGGTTCAGACCGAAGGACACTGTACGGGCGTGGGAACACCGCGTCGATCTTCTTGTGTCAGCAGGCGCGCGCGCGGTATTTGTACGCGATCTCAACGTGGAAGACGAAGGATGGACATTCGCGAGAGACTGATGTTCATACTTACTCGCGTTTCCACTTCTTTAGCGATACAGGTTTATGTTCAATCTGCTCACTCACTCTTCGTGTTTGCTCATCGAAGAACCGCTTGTAATCCAGCGTCACCAGCCAGGCGCACATATCGCTGTCGGCAAGTGGCCGGATTCTGTCGAACAGCTCCTGGTATTGCCCGATTTCGAAAGACACTTCTTCCTCGGATAGACTTTCCAATTGTTCATCATTCATCGTGTTCATACCTCCTTTCAGTCAATCTGTTTGCCGCATTTCCGTACAGTATGTGCGGACCGCGATCGGTTGACCGCCGCTGGCGGCTCGCTATCGGAAGCGGCTGTCCCAGATTGTTGTGAGCATTTCGGTCGGGAAGGTCGTTTCGATGAGCTTGGTATACGTCCGGTGAATTTTGGTAGCGCTTAGCACAATCAGACCCAAGCTCTGGAGATAGGCAAGGCAGCTATACACATAGACGTAACTGAACGGTTCCTCGTGATGCTGCCGGCAAAGACGCCGGTACGTTTCGTAGACCTCCTTGACAGGACGTGCCGTGCCGCATGAAGACTTGAGGATGAGAAGATTCTTGTCGCTGAGGCTCTTCAAGACCTCGAACACGATATCCCGGCGCGCCCGATGGAAATTCTCATCGAGGCTGGATTCGGGTTCGGTCGCCCAGTAATACATCGTCTTCAGTGCGACCCGGACGTCGGAGTTCGCGTATTTCGCAGTTAAGGCCGCGATGTACCGGATGACCTCACTCGATACGCCCCCCATCCCCTGTTTGGCGCGATGATTCAGGATCTTCTCGAGTTCAGACGGTGCGTACGGCCGGAAATAGATGCGTTCCGGCTGGAGGGTGCTTTGGACGCTATCGTCCAGAACATTGTCCCACCTCGGATTGTTGCTCAACAGCACCGCCATATACGCACAAGGCGAACGGCTCAAGAAGTACAGGATGTCACAATTCCGGTCCGCAAGCAGGTCAATCTCGTCGAGAACAACCACGGTCTGTCCCGGATAACGGTCGGAGAACCGTGCCGATAATTCGCTGAATGAAACGCCCCGAGCCCGAACGTTCAAGAGGTCGGCAAGAATCTTGTAACTCGTGTTGTGGATTCGGCAATTACTGTAGAGAACCGAGAGACCCCGTCCCTCGAACTCCTTCCGAAGGTAAAGCATGCTGAGTGTTTTACCGCTCCCGCGGCTCCCCGTGATGAGCAGGTGGTTGCCGATGTGGCTCGCCTCGTACCGAAGCAGTGCATCGATGACAGGCTTTATCTCGTCTCTGAGAATCGGATGCTCCGGTACATAGGAGAAATCAAATACGCGCAAATCCCGGATACGTTTGAAATTCTTCGCCAAATCATTGGCCTTTTTCCGTAGGTACTGTTCAATGTCCATTCGCGTAAACTCCACTGAACGTTTTAACTCTACGGACCTTTTAAGCTTTTCGGTTCGGGAAGGAGCGTGTCATGAAGGCCGACGACTGGGCCTTATTACGATCGTTGGAAAGGAGCGCCGTACCAGTCGCGCGTTCGTCATCAAGGTGAACTCGTGATGGACACTATGAAAGGTTGCGTGTCGGCCCTGTCACAAGTGAGGATGTTCGATGGGCGATATCACGGAGACGGATTGAATTGCGGTAACCACTTGACTTGGATCAAGCCAATTACGAGTACATTCACGCAGTGGCTATTTACGGTGACAGGCTTCCGAGCTGCGCAGTTAACCATTGGTTTCCAGAGTGTTCTGCAGCGGACATGAGCATGCTCAGCATGCCTCCAACGACCTCACGGCCCAAGGGTATTAAGACCGGCGCTCCGGCCGAGGCAGACTCCGTGACGCGCAAGAACCCGGCAGTACGAGCGGCTTCGTCTCTGGGACCCGCCACAAGAATGTACTGATGCCGGGGAGCGAAAAAACAACCTGCGTCAACACCAAGACTCGTTATTCGTTCCGCCAAGATGCTCTCGCCAAATCCCGACGCGATGCTGGACACGCGGGACCGAAATTGCGCCATAGCACCCAAGACTGCTTCCGGACCGAGGTACTCATAGAGACCAAGGGACTGTAATCTGTGTACGGCATCCGCCGAGGGAAACACGTATATCAGGCGCGCGCCCCGAGCCACGGCCTCGGCCAGCTCGACCCCCAAGACACCCCAGCCGGTTCCCGTCCACTCAACCGGGAGTGCATCCCCGAAACAGCACATATATATATTGTCAGTCCGCAAGGTGCGGAAGAGGGCACGCAACTCGTGCGTGACGCCGGGCCCGCCCTCATGGAAGACTCGCCAGCGATCCCAGATTGCTGCCACAACATCCGTACGGTCCGGACGCTCATCAGCGGTCAGTTCAGCCAACCGGCGCCCGTAAGTACGACGCCCCCGAGCCACTTCAAAGTCGTAGTTCTCGGTGAGTTTCTCTATATCACCGCGAATCCCGGCCGCTTCTGCAATCCGAACCACCTGATCTTTGGGAAAGATGTTCCGGCGCATCCAGCTCCGAAGTGAATTGACAGATAATCCGAGGTCTTGCGCTACTCGGCTTACTGGTCGGCGTTGTTCCCGAAACCGCCGTTTCAATTCCGATCCGAGTTGCACGCGTCTCGCCATGCTGGAGTCCCTTTAACCGTCTCGTGTAGAGCCTAAGCCAAGTAATTTCAATGGACTATACCGTTCAGTGCAACGAAATGCAACTGCACGGAGCGTCGGTGACGGAACCCGGTGCCAGAGGGAGGGATTAGAATGCTTGACGGTGCATTGCAAATATAATACAATGAACGTAAGTGACAATACCCACTTGGAGGGTTTACCCGTGGTCTGGGCAATCATCTTCACTTTGCTCGTTACCGTCGCTCTCGCAGCCTTCGTCGTGCGGTACGGAAGAGGCTGGTCGCCACAGGTCCGGCCAGCAGTGGTCGCCGGGACCGTCCTGTTGATACCGGTACTTTCGCTGCTCTTTTGGAAGGAGACATTGTTGGCAATTGCCATCATTGCGGTCACGTTGCTGGCCGTTGCCGTCATGTTTCAGAAGGTGCCGATGGCAAAAGCAGTGCAAGGCGCGGTGGTAGGGTTTCTCCTGATCTTTGCGTTCAGTTGGTTGGCGTTCACGTTGGCTGACGTATTTCTCTACGGGAAAACGGACGTGTCTTTCATGCCGGCCGTGTTTTCAGACCGAACGTGGCATTTCGACATCGAGGGGGAACTTCAACCGGCACTCGCTTGCGCGGTGGGCGTAGCCGCGATCGTTGTCGCAGGACTGCTTCCGGCAAAGGCGCGTGCATTCCTGAGTTTTCCCGGGTTGATCCTAATCCTCTGTTTCGGGCCCCAGTTTTTGGAGACTATTTCGTACTCCAATCCGGACCTTGCCATGCTTCGCAACCCCTTCTTTCAGGGAACGCTACTGATCGCCGCGGTGATCCTCACGGCGCACTGGCTTACGGCACCGAACTCGGATAATCAACGGCCTTGAAGTTCTTTACAGCGGAGGCTGGCTCCACACACCTCATTACCCGCGACACAAGCGAACGACTGATCTGATACGGCAACGTACAACAAGGAGAATAGATCATGAAAACACATAAGAACGACGTTTCGGTGGAACGAGACATCCTTTGCGAATGCGGCACGCGAAATCCATCGATCGCATTCCGTTGCCAGGGATGTGGAAAGGTCTTTGACGGAAGTGCGGGAAACACCATTCCCACGGGCCGGATGGTAACCCGCACCGGCGGGCCTCGCCCTGCAGATTCGGCCATACTGGTATCTCGTCCGATGACGAAAACGGCAGATATCTTTACCCCACCACGACACCGCGAAACGGCAACGGCGCCCAAAGTGGCGATCATCACTTTCAATGACAAGGCAAAGGTCTGGGCCGAGCCTGCTGCACCCAGCCAAATCCCCCGCTTTACCCTCAATCCCTGTGGTTCGACTAATGAGACCGCGGGACTGCGTTTGGCGGGAGATCTGGCAACACGTTATGGAGCGGACACGTGCCTGAGCATCATTCTTTTCGGCGATGGCGAGCCCACGGCCGGGGGCGGTTTGTTCGGGAGCGACATCAGGGCGGCCTTGGACGAAGCAAATGAACTTAAGTCGAAGGGGGTACGAATCGCGACCATCGGTTTTGAAGGACCGACCATGGACTTCGCTCATCTCCGCGAGATCGCATCGTCTCCCGCGTTGGCGTTGCGCGCTCGCGCCGGTACGGTCACGGCGGCGTTCGTCAATGCTTCACAAAGTCTCACCCAGAACCGGAGGCGGCAGACCGGGGAGGATTTAATCGTGTTCCTTATTGACGAGAGCGGAAGCATGGACGAGGACACGAAGAAGGATGAGGTCGAAGAGGCAGTACAGGCGAGCCTTGCATATTTGTCCACGTTATAGGTTGGTTAGGAAGAGGAGAATCGCCGTGCTCGATCCTTTCTTCTTGCTGGGTTGGGGCGTTTGTATGGTCGCGGTGCTGGGATGGATTCGTAATGGCGGTCCCCCGGGAAGATCAGCACGGCGCCCAAGCACTCCGACAACGACGAGGCGTCGAAGTGGAGGTGCGCGTCGGCGTACGTCCAAGCGCACTGTGGCGAACGAATCCACTCCCGAAACCGTCACGAGGGCGACCCGCGTCTTGAACAAAGAGGAGCGTGGAGAAGCCGCAAGAGCCATGCGCAAAGCACTTCGGCCGTCGATATCGGTTAGATCACATCGAGGTAAGAAATCATGAGCGCTGGGCTGTACGAACTACCGGGCTATGAAATTGGTGGTGAAATCGCGCGTACCGACCGGGCGATTGTGTTTGAAGGACGTGATGAAAGCCGGAACCGGCCCGTCGCACTGAAGCTGGTCCAGAATGACGGGTTGGGGTGGCGCGAGGTTGAGATGCTCCAACTCGTGGCGAAGGCCAATCCGAGAGGGCCTGTGCACGTCATGCGGTTGCTGGACACCTGCGAAGATAATCATGATCTGTGGCTGGTGTTGGAATACTTCCAAGCCACGCTCCTGGATCTCGATCCACAGGCCATGACGCCGTTAGCGCTTATGAACATTGCATTGGATACGGCCAAGGGACTGGTGGAAATGGCCCGGGTCGATGTGTTTGATGATGATGTAAAGCCAGCCAATATCGCATTCAAGGCAGCGACCGGGCGCGTGGCTCATGTGGACTTGGGGTGTGCCCGCCGGTCTGGTGAGAAACCGGTCGGATCCACCGTCGGTTTCAACGCCCCTGAAATCGAACGCGGCATTCCATCAGATACATCGCCATGCTACGGGTGGGGAAGAACCATGGAATGGTTGATCACGGGATTGACGGGTCAGGGCCCCGAATATTTGCTGGATAGCTTCGTGCCCTGGATTGGCCCAACATTTGCCCGAGTGGTGGCGACATGCGTGCAGTTCGATCCCAACGACAGGCCGGGAATCGAAGAATTGTACCGGTCCGTAAAACAGATTGTGCATCAGCGGCAGCGGTGCGGTCAGTGTAACGCCGTTTGCTTTGACGGTACAGCCTGTCCGAATTGCGGGTAAAACTAAGGCGGAAAGCATTTCGGTGAAACCTGGCGCTAATACGAACAGTTCGATCTGGTAAACCAAGGGTGTCCACGGGAACTGATCCAACCCGTTGCGAGAAACTCGGAACTCACTACCTTTGGCTTATGGCCCAAGAATTGCCAAGTGCCAACGTTGACATGCCTCAGGTTCCGGTTCGAACGTAGCGGCGCACCGCTGTTATCTGTTACTCCATGTCCTTGTCAGAGAAGTTGACGAGGTCTGACTCCGGCACGGTAAGAAGCACAAGCAGAGTACCCATCGTGGGTACGGGCAGGTATTGTTCCGTGACTGTAAATGTCTTTTCCGCTGGCCCGTAGCTCCGGAACCAATGGCTTGGCTGGGCGGAGAATTCCCCCTCAGTGAATTCTCCCTGGCTGAACTTCTCCCGCTGTTCACGGGCGGTTGAAGACGGTATTGCACCTTTCGACAGGGGATAGCATCCACCTTCTATTAGCGCTGGCGACGGAAAACGCCAAGCCACACGCGCCTCGCGTAGGCCGACAATTTCGCACGGGAAATCCGATACGGACACACTCCTAATGGCTGTGCTGACCCACGACGTTTGAAAATCGTCGGCGATGCTCTTGATTCGCTGGATCGTGGGCTCTTTTTCATTCACGATTGGACAAAAGAGTTTGCTTGGCATCAATAGGCCAGCCGCAAAGGCGTCGGCCTCCCTTTCCACTATGTCGTCCGCGACGAACTCGCTGGTCGAAGAGTGGGCGCCGCCGCCGCGCATCAAGAAACCTCGATGATCATCCAGGTAGTAGTGGCCGAGTTCGTGAGAAATCGAAAAACGTGTTCGCGGATGATGGTCGTTATTCGTGGAGTCGTACTTGGTGTTGAAAAACAAAATGAATCGGTCGGACGCTACGTGATACTCGAGTCGACCATCGAAAGCATCCTTGAAATCCCCCGACTTCATCACTAATCGCGGATACTCTAGCGATGCGACCGCTACAGGATTCACGGGCGCAGACATCAGCCCGGCTGCTTCCAGAATGTCGCAGGCGAGATCAGCCGCCCTCTTCTCCCGGTTCAGCCTTATCTTGAGCCCCAGCGTCGTTTTCGCCATCAGTAACTTGGTCCTCGTCTTCCAACGCTTCTTCCCGGAGCCGCCGTAATAGCTCCTCCACCTCGTCGTCCCTCGCGCCAGCATTTCGCGCGAGCGCCGGGACCATCTCTTCCGTAAGCCTTGACAGGTCTACATTCTCCAACCAATTTGGAAGAACTCGCTTCGCTCGGCCTTTTTTCTGCCTGCCTGTTGTGGCGCAGAGAAACGCTAGTTTCTTCTCTTCGTCAGTAAGGGGTATTGCCTGCGCGGACTGATACTCGGCCTCCGCTTCCTCATACGTGGGCGGAGTAAGATCCAAGTGGCGGCGAAGGCCGGGAGAAACCAGCGCCCAGAACTCATTGGCATCATGGTCCATGGCTTCTCCTTTCATTTGAAGTAACCTCGTTTCCTCATCTCGAATCTAATCTTTTCGCGCGCTTTGTTGCGCGAGACATAGACGGAGTTTCTTGTGGTTCCCAACGTCTCTGCCAAGTACGCGTTATCAGCGTCGCAACCGGCCGCCAAATCAGCCTCGGTAATGGCGCGCTGATTTCCGGGCAGTGCCGCTATGACTTCTTGAAGATCCGCAAAGAGCTTGCG
>CAZWDH010000207.1:0-13008 GCA_964632865.1 uncultured Nitrospiraceae bacterium | reverse complement strand
CATCCGCACGGCTTCGTCAACCTTGCCGTCCTCTTCCAATAGCTTTGCGTAGGCTGCTGCCGCGCGCGGCTGTTCCGGGCTGCCGGGAAATTCGTTCACAGCCCGCTCCAGGCGAGACCGCGCCGCATCACGATTGCCATCGGTCAAGTCGAGTTTGGCCAGGAGCAACAATGCAGGCCCTGCCAACGCGCCATCCGTGGATTTCTCGGCGATGGGGGTGAGCAACTCACGTGCTTCAGAGGACCGGCCCTCCTTCAGGAGGGTGCGGGCGTTTTCGATGTTCGCTTGGGCGCTGGCTTCGACGCGGCCCACCGATCCACCGCCGCCGAACCACTGGGTGACGCGGTATACGCCGAATGCAGCGCCAATCAGCGCAACGAGGACAACGATGATTTTGGTCAGGCTGGGATCTTTACGGGATTTGTACATTACGTGCTGGACTCGTGTCCCATATCTTGTGGTGAGTTGGACTAACGATCCTCAGAATACACCAAACCATGGGAAGGTGCAACCCATTGAACAGCATGTGATTAATAGCTTTACCAATAAAACCGCGAAACAGGTGGATTCCCCGCCAATCCTATATGCGGGATTCCGCGATTCGCGTCAGGTCCAGTAGTAACTCGGTCATAGATTGATACCGCCGCTCCGGTTGACGCCGGATTGCTTTGAGGACTATCCGATCAAGCGCCGGTGGTATCTCTGAGTTGAATTTGGACGGCGGCTCAAACTTGTACCGGCTGCTCTTGATCTGTTTCATGATCTCTCGCGAATCCCGGCCGTTGCACGGGTGACGACCGGCGAAGAGTTCGTACATGGTGATCCCAAAGGAGAAAATGTCCGAACGCGCGTCCAAGCCGCGACCCTTGTTGTTGATCTGTTCCGGCGACATATAGGCGCGTGTACCGCCGCCCTCCCGAATCCAGCGCGTCCGCCAACTGGAACTCGCCTTGGACAAGCCGAAGTCGCAAATCTTCACTTGTTTTAAGTCGCGGGAGAACAAAAAGTTCCCGGGCTTGATGTCGCGATGCACGATTCCGCGCTGGTGCAGGAAGTCCAGGCCATGGCACAGGCGGATACAGATGTCGATCATCTGTTGGAGCGTCAAATCCCGGTCGGTAATGTGCTTGCGCAAATCCGGGCCGTCTACGAACTCCATGAGGAGGCAGCGGCGAATATTGCCATCCGCATCTTCCTGCTCGATGATCTCCTTGGCGTAGCGGATGATGCACTCATGCTTCAGTTCGGCCGCTACCAGGATTTCCCGGCCCAGATAATCCCGGCGGCGCTTCTTCTTGTCAAGATCGAACTGGCGGTCCAGCACCTTGATCGCGACGGTCTGGTCCCGTTTCCGGTCGATGGCCTTGTACACGGTACCCATACCACCGCGGCCGATAGGGGCGATGATTTCGTAGGGCCCGACATGGGTCAACTCGAGGGTTGAGCCTGCGCCGTCCACTTCGCCGATAGGTTCCGTTTCCTGAAGGGCGTCTTCGCCCTGGTTCTTTCGGCCGAACAATCTCATGAGTGACCTGGTTTTAAGCATGCATGATTCCCATAACGATTACGTACATTGCCGGACAAATTTGTCATTGCTCGCACCGGCGCGTCTCCCGCCCTGGCTGCGGTACGCACCGTTCCCCAAGAGTTGTGTTCCCGACGGAATCAACCCGCCCTGGAACCCATTGATCCGGCCGGAACCGGGACCTCCGAAATTATATCACGTAAGACGCTATGGGCCGTTACCCGGCGTAACCGGCTCTCCGGGTTTAGGATGAGCCGGTGCTCCAACACGGGGTGGGCCAGCGTTTTCACGTCGTCGGGGAGGACGTAGCTGCGCCCTTGCACCGCGGCAAAAGCCTGGCAGGCCCGAAACAGGGCCATGGAGGCGCGCGGGCTGGCGCCCAGGCTCAGGTGCGTCGAATCGCGCGTGCGGTGCACGAGCCGGAGCATGTACTCGCGGACTTTGTCGTGGATGTGAATCTCGCGGATCCCCGCCTGCATTCGGAGGATGGTCTTGGCGTCGGTCACCGGCTTGAGGTCTTCCAGAGGATGGCTGATGCGCATCCGTTCCAGCATTTCCCCCTCCGCCGTGATATTGGGGTACCCGACCGAAAGCCGAAGCATGAAGCGGTCGAGCTGCGCTTCCGGTAGGGGGAAGGTCCCCTCGTGTTCAACCGGGTTCTGTGTGGCGAACACGACGAAGGGTTGTTCAAGTTTGTAGGTTTTTCCGTCGACCGATACCTGTCCTTCGGCCATGGCTTCTAAGAGCGCGCTTTGGGTGCGCGGCGTGGCGCGGTTGATTTCGTCAGCGACGATGACCTGCGCGAAGACTGGCCCGCGGCGGAACTCGAACTCCTGCGTCTTTTGATTGTAGATGGACACGCCGCTTACATCCGTGGGAAGCAGGTCGGGCGTGCATTGAATCCGGCTGAACGTACAGCCGCTGGAAACAGCGAGGCAGCGCACAAGCACGGTCTTCGCGACGCCCGGCACGTCCTCCATGAGCACGTGGCCGCCCGCGAGGAACGCGGCGAGCGACGTCTTGATGACGGCCGATTTGTCAAGGATCACCGTTTCGACGTTTGTGATGATGTCCTTGATGGCTTGTCGAAATGCGCTCAAATTCCATCCCCTTCCACGAGTAGCGTGATGATACAAGGGTGCCTGCTACGGTGCAAGTAACGATAAGCGTGCGGGCCTGACGACGTCCTGCCGCGAGAAAGCATGACGAGGTAGCGGCGAAACGGATCAAGGCCGTTGCCGGAATTCTGGAATCGTGTTAGAGTGAGAACGGCAATGGGCTGTGCTGCGCGCGTCGTCACAGCAGCGCGATTCCACAGGAGGTCGCACACCATGGGTACCCGACACACTTTCAGATTTTCCACACCAGTCATCGCCCTCGTTGGCGTAACCATCATTGCGAGTTGTTCCGCGTTGGCAGATTCCATCACGGTGGAGGGCCGCACCTACGAGAACGTGGTCGTGCGCGAAAGTGCCACTCGCTATCTCGTCGAAATCCCCGCTGACGGAACCGTGATGAGTGTGACCAAAGACGATGTCCGTTCGGACGCGGTGGTCATTCAGCACGGCGAGGCGCGGGATGCGCTGCATGAACAATGGGAAGCGAACAGTCCCTTCGTCCAGAAGGAGGACGCTGTTGCGCCGGAGAGTTCCACGCGCGCCGAAGATGCTACAACACCCGGCGACGAGAAGCCGATACTCATCACGAATAAGAACGCCGACACCGGCACGCGAGCGCCGAACGGAAACGCGTTCACGCAATTCAACGCCCCCCCAGTCCTGGGTTCCGGCCCGAACGCACCACGTCTTCATCCCGGAATCGGAGGGCTTAGTGCCGTGCGCGCACCACGCACGGCCGATATTGTTGTTTATGAAGACGGAGGACGCAGCGCGGCCGTCGCCGGAAACCCGGGTGGAATCGGTAGCGGTATTGGCGGCGGTGTTGCGGGCGGTGGCTTCGGCGGAGGTGCTGGCGGCAATGCCGGCATTGGCGGTCAAGCCGGCGGATTTGGCGGAGGCGGCGCCGGGTTTGGAGGGGGCGGGTTCGGCGGTGGTGGACCCGTGTTCTCCAACATATCCGACCTTTTCTTCAACATCGACGACCGCCTCGTTGGCGAGACACCCGCCGTCATCGGGATGCAGGTCTCCGTCAGCCGCTAATCTTCTAAAATGTTGCGGGGCGGCGGACCAGCGCTGGTCCGCCGCCCTGCAATCCATCTGTTCTGCTCGTGACTAGCGGATGCGCTGAATCGCCGGTAACAGCAATCCGATCAAAATCTCGATGATCCTTCCTATCCACAGCAGGAAATCGCTCGACGTGAAGATCGGATCAAAATCAAAATCACCACCCATTGACGTTGCCTCCTCGTTTTGCCTTGCCAAGACTGCGCGGCGGGGATCGTACGGAATCGGCGACTGGAATTCACCTCCGAGTTCTCGCGCGACGAGTAAAGTCATGGTGTCCGAAGGAACGCCCTTGCGTGAACCCCTCGGTACGCGCCAACGCAGGAACGCAGTTCATTTGCGGTTCGCGTCACTATGCGGGAAATGCCGCTATTGACGGTTTGGAGTGATGGGCGTACTATTCTGACCGCGTCTTGGCTTACGGACAGGGGGACCCAAATGCGCACGTCTTTACCCGGGAATCCCGCGCGCGAACGCTATGACTGGCTTGATCAAGCCCGCGGCTTGGTTGTGCTCATGTTGATTGTCTCCATGTCTACCTACTATTACTCGGGCGATGTGTTGAGCGGTGACCCTCCCCTTGGCCCGACGATGCTCAATCATGGCTATCAGTATTTCAGCGGAGTTCCCCCATTGATCACGCCCATTGATGTAGGGCAGGGGATATTCTTGTTCCTCATGGGGTTCGTGGGTTATCTCGCCTTCACACGGCGGCGTCAATCGCAGGGTCCCCGGTCCGCGTTCGGGTACGCCGCACGACGCGTGGGGGCGCTATATGCTCTCGCCTTCTTGGAATGTGTCGTGTTGCACTATCTGCTCAATGGAGAAACGCTCTGGCGCGACTTCCTCATAGACAGCACGTTTACCCTGCTTGCGTTGGGATCCCTGGCTGGATTCACGGCGATTGTATTTCTTCCCAACGCGGACCGGCGAATTCGTTTCGCCATCGTGTTGACGGTGATTCACTCGCTGCTATTCGCAAGCCCCTACTTCGATCACTATACCGGCGACGACAACATCTTCCATCTCGCGTACTTCCCATTCGCTGTCCTGGGGTTGAGCGCGGTGGCGATCGCAGGTACTTGTTTCGGGCAGTGGATGCTCATGGACTCGGAAGACCTGACCCTCGGCTTCCGGGATCGCATCGTTCCGGCAACGGCGGTGGCCTTGGTTGCCGCATACTGCATGGACTGGGTCCAGCCCCCGGAACCGCACGATGCGACCGCCGCGCATCAGTTACTGTCTGTCGGTCTGGCGGGCCTCATGGTCGTGGCGTTCTTCGCTGCAGGCCGGAGCAAGCTCCGTTTTCCCTTGCTGAGCGCCATGGGAAAGAACCTGCTCGTGATGTTTGCGCTTGGCGCCATTTTTCTCGAGATCTACTTCGATTGGATTCCCAAGGACTTTCTCGTCCAATGGCCTGTCGCCGCACTCATACTGGTAGGGATACTGCCGCTCGTGGTCTTATCCAGCATCGCAGTGCTTCTCGATAAACTCGGCATCATCGTGCGCGCATGAAGAACGGATTCTCCAAACGCCGCTTGCCCTTCGTAGTCATCGGCCTTATCGCCTATCTTGCCGCGCTTCAATTCGGGACTGTGCACAGGCGACACCTTGAAGCGGATGCCAAAGAGGCCAGCCGCATCGGGGCCGTCGCTTTGTCCGGTTGGGCGTATGCGCAGCGGCATGATGGGGCTTGGCCGAGTATGGATCCCGCCACGCCTTTTGCGTACGCGCCGGATACAGAACCGGCAAGCTATGCCCTCGGCGGCAACGCGGAGGGCCCGGTCAACGATTTGCTGAAAGGGTACGTCCTCGGAAATCTCAACCGTGAGCACATGAGAAGGCTTGAACCCGTTCTTTCCTCTGACGAGTTTTTTTACCTTGGGTACGCCGTGGACTCGGAAGATCAGGGCCTCGCGCTCATCGAAGCCCTGCAGGCCGCACCCGCTCATGGGAAGAACCTAAAGGCAACAGCGGGGGAGGGTAGTGCCGGTTCCTCAACGTTTTACCGCCTGCACAACGATCTTCTGGAGGTGCTCTCGGGCGAAGACGTCGCTGGGCAGGTTGCCGATCTCTCACGTTTTCCTGTAATCATCCAGAACCCCAGAGGAGACCACATGTGGGTGATGTTCCTCGATTTTCATGCTGAGCGGCTCCCCTACCCCGGACCGTTTCCGGCAACCGAACGCTTTATCACTGCCCTGAACGCTACCAGGGAGTGAGCGATGGCAGCCCAATTACCCCGCCACGGGCCCTTGGAACAGCACCGCGATACTTGCGAAATACCGCAGGAACCACTTCCGCATGTCTTCGACGATCGTGTAGAAGACGGGAACAACGAATAACGTCAATGCCGTGCCCGAGGTCAGCCCGCCGATGAGCGTCCACCCCACGCTGCTGAGTCCTACGTCGGCCACATGACTGCCCAACGCGAGCGGGAAACACGCGAGGATCGTCGTCAAGGAGGTCATCATGACCGGGCGGAACCGGTCGCCGCACGCGGATACGACGGACGCAAGGCTTTCGTCGAGTTTTCGCTGCCGGTTGATGTGGTCGACCAGCACGATGCCGTTGTTCACCACGATACCGCACATAAGGATCCCGCCAATCATGGAAATCACATCCACCGGAATGTCTGCAAGATACATGGCCCAATACACACCGACGAAGGCCAGCGGTACGGAGGTGAGGATCGACAACGGCAACAGGTACGACTCGAACAGGGCGCCCATGACGACATAGATCAGGATGATCGCGAGGATGAGCGCGATGGTGTAGTTCTCCGCGTTGACTTCGAGTTGGGCGAGCCGTTGTCCCTCGACGATGTCGTATCCGGCGGGTAAATGGAAGGCCCCGATCAATTCGTCCAGATCCGACTTCACGACCGACAGATTAGGCGTATCCACATCCGCGACAATAGCGATTACGTTTCGTCCGTCGACACGCCGAATCGTCCGCGGGGTATCCGCTTTGACCCGCGTTACCAAACCCGCTAGCGGTACAAGATCGCCGGAATCGCTCAGCACCGCTACCTTGTCCAAATCGCCGACGGTGCGCCGATCCTCCTCCCCGAACCCGGCCATCACCGGGACTTCCTTGTCGTCCTTTCTCAGGTAGAAGAGGCGGGTGCCGCGCAGGGCAAAGTCCACCGTCTGCGCGATCGTGAATGGGCTGACGCCGGCGCGCGCCGCCATGATGTCATCGACTACCAATTGAATTTCGTCCGTCTCGCGCTCGGAATCCAGCATTACGTCGTTGACGTTTGGCAAGTCCGACGCCAAGCGGACGAACCGCGTTGCGTATTGTTTCAGGAGCGTCGCATCTTCGCCGCGCATTTGCAGCGTCACGGTGCTGCCGCCGCCGGTGTCCGTTTCCACAAGCTTGATGCGCACTTCGCCCCCGGGGATCAGCCGAGGCAGTTGCGCTTCAAGTATGTTCCTCACATCCTCCGTCGTGTAATGTGCCGATCGCCCGCCCTGGGAATGCTCCGGCTCCACCAGGTACGCGCGAATTCGACCTCCGCTGGACCCAGCGCTGACGTGAACATTGCGGATTCCCAAGTCTATTCGTTGCCGGTCCAGCACGCTTTCAATGGCGTCGAAAACCGTCTCCGCCATCGACCAGTCATAGGTCTGATCGAAGGAAACGTTGACCTGAACCATGCGCACATCCACGCGCGGCAGTGTGCGCGCACCGACGCGCTGGAAGGGAATCCACGCCGTAACGGCTATCAGCACCGCCAGACCGGCTACCGCGACGAGGCGGCGGTGCAGGAGCCAGTTCAAACCACGCTGGTACGCGCCCACGACGGATATCCGCGGCAGCAATCCCGCCGCGCGCTCCCATACGTGGCGGAACACATGGGCGCCGGCCGGCAGCCGCGCCGCATCCGGCACCGGTTTCGCAAGACCCGCCCGTTCCCGGGTCCGAGTGGTAAGCCTTCCCAGGACAAGGGGGATCAAGGTCAGCGATACGATCAGACTCGCCCCAAGGGCCACGGTGACCGGCAATGCGAACTGGCGCATGTAGATCGAAAGCTCGCCCGTGTCGATGTAGAACACCGGAAAGAACACGACACCGGTCGTCAAAGTCGCCGTCGTGATGGCGAGCGAGACTTCGTTCGCGCCGAGTCGCGCGCTTTCCCACGGACCATAGCCCAGTTCCCGGTAGCGCAGAATGTTCTCCATCACCACGATGGAATTGTCGACCAACATCCCCAGGCAAATGATCATCGCCGCGAGAGTGACTGCATTCAGACTCATGCCGGTGAAGTACATGGCGATCAAACCGATCAGCGTCGAGATTGGCACCGACACCGCCACGACCAAGGTCGCGCGCAATCGCCGGACGAATACATACAGGATCAACAAAGCGAGCGCGCCGCCATTCAGGCCCGCCGTTGTCAACATGTCGATGGCGGTCAACATGTCGCGGGATTGATCTTCAAAGATGAACACATCCACATCGCGCGCCGCCGGGTCTGTGCGAAGACGTTCGAGTTCGGCCTTGACGGCCGCGCAGGTCTCAATGGTATTCGCATCGGAATTCTTCAGGATGCGGACGAAGACGCCTTTCCGCCCGTCGATGGTATTCCGAAATCCGACCACCGGTCCGGCCCAGGAAACCGTCGCGACGTATTTCAACTGCAATCCGTTCGGCCCCACCACCGTGTCGCGCAGCGCCTCCAGGCTGGTGACGTCACTCAACACCCGGACCGGATGCACGGTGTTGCCTTCGTAGAGCCGTCCCGCCACCAAATCCACATTATCCCGGCGCAAGCGCTGGATCACGTCATACAGGCTCAGCTTGGCGGCGTTCATCGCATCCTGATCGAACTCGACGTACACGGTTCCGGGGTCCGCTCCCCAGATGTCGACCTCGGCTACTCCTTCGAGCCGCGCGAGCCGGGGTTTGAGTTGGGTGTGGACCCAGTGCGCCAGATCCCGATCCTCGCCTTCGGAGAAGATGGTGAAGTAGAGCAAGGGTTGGGTATCGGATCCCGACCGGGAGACGTAGATCTGATCGACATCGCCGGGCAAGTCCGCTCGCAGACGCTCCACCCGGTCCCGCACGTCGCTCAGCGCCTGGGACATGTCGGCGCCCCAATCGAACAACATCTCCACGCTGCACCCGCTCGAAGAGCACTGGCTTTGGATGTGCCGAAGCCCAGGCACGGTGCGGAACTGGCCTTCCGCCGGGATCGCGATATCCCGCTCCACTTGTTCCGGCGACGCGCTGGGGTAGGGAATCGAGCACCGCAACACCGGGAAGTCCATGTCGATCATGAATTCGCGGGGAATGCGCGGCCAGACCACCGCCCCCAAGGTCAACACAGCCAGCACCAACATGAATACGGTGACGGGCCGTCGCAATGCGTATGTAGCCAATGAGAACTTCATCTTGAATCGTAAGCTGCCCCAATTCGCGACAATCTTAACCTGAACGCGAAGTGCGCACCACCTACGATGCGCGGGGCGCCAAACGCGTGGCTGGCGTTTGGACGTGACGGGACATCACGGAATCTTCATGGCGTGGAGCTGTAGAGGCAACGGATTAATGTTAGTTCCACGTTAGATTTGCGAAACGCGGGGCGGGTAAGCGGTTTCAAATCGGTTAACAAACCAGACTTGATTTCGCACTTAGATGTCAACTGTTTACTGTGTGTTAGAAATTGTACTGTGGACTTCGCCTCCACCAGTGGGGGATGCGCGGCCGCGATTTTTTTATTGAACCTGCAAGACATTTGAGTTCAATCGCTTAATGGATGGTCTCTCATTGAAAATCGCCAGTAAAACCCCAATAAATTGCAAATATGACTTGCGCTAACAGAATTCTAATGATATAACGATACTGCGGTCTGAGGAAATGAGACGGGGATAGCGTAAAAACTCGCGTTAGGTCGAGACTCATCGTAGAGAACGAGCAGGGAACGCTGAACTCCGGGCAATATGTCGTCCTCAGGGACGGGCCGTCACGGTAGGTGACGAACCGACAGGGGCAAGCCTGGGCCCCTCCGCCTCTTTTACTGCAAGGTGCCCTCAACACGAGGTTATCGGATAGTGGCGAAGCGCACATTGACACGGCGGGCATTCATGGGGACGACGGCAGCCGTCTGCTTCCTGCCCGCTCTCGGATGTCCGCGACCCAGGACCGGAAAGGGCGTAGTCGTCTTCCGCCGAAGCTGCAAAGGCGTGCACGCGTCCAATGCCGCCAAGAAACACGCCGCCAATCATCTCTACAAGACAAGCCTCGCAGCGGCTCTCGACAAAGCACACCCCGGCGACAACGCCAAAGTCGTCGAAGTCACCGTGAGCCAAGCCTACTACGATCGCATCTTCCGTTTCGGCGGTTCCAGCGCCGACCTGCGGAAGGTGCTCTGACAGATCACGCCAGCAGTTTACTTCCCCGCCCTTTACCGTACAGAACTGTGAGCTGATTCGATCGGATCGGCATGGGTCTACTCTTTGTGATACGCGTTCACGATAGGGAGTAGTGCGCGGGTGTATCCCGGCTAGCCTTGCTGTGTTGCGGCTAATCACGCCTGCGGCATTGGACCCGTTTGGCCATTTGGGCGGCTTAGCTTCGCCGCCGTAGCACCCGTTCAATGGCGTATGCGGACGTGATTGAAGTCGATCAACAGTCGGAGGTTGAGGACTGTGGTGGACCAATGACGGCATGCAGCTTTTCTTGGCCACAGGACATTCATTAGGAAGAGCAGTTTCCTGAAAGACAGGAGCATCGAAGGTGCGTGTTCTGAAGCGAATTGCAGTCTTGGTCGCGATTGGATGCATGCCGCATGCCTACGCGGATGGCATTCCCGTTTCTCCGGACCGGAAAAGCCTGACGCAGGATCACTACACGATTGTGCTTGCGCGGAGTCAGATTATCGAGGTGGAACGATTGCGGACGGTTACGCTGACCGACAGTCAGTTGCGGCCGCTCGTGGCGGTTTACGAGAGGTTTCCACGGACCATAGAGGTGATTTCCTCACGGTGGGACAGTTGCACGTGCGGAATGGGAGCCTACGCCATATGGTGTCGGCCCGGCGAAGTCGCTATTCCCTGGTATACCTTGGAGTTTCAGGAGGCGCAGGATGAATACGACGCCGCCAATCCTGTTGAGGAGAATCTTGACGCAGCAAATGAAGACGGCCGAGTCTACGTACAATTCGACATCAATATTGATTCCGAGGGCTTGATGTACCTGGAAGGCGAGGCGGTTTCCGAAGAGAAGCTGGAGGAACTGATCGACGACGCGGTTGGAAACGGCAAGTCAACGCCGCGAACCGAGTGTTTCGTCAATCTCGATATCCCGCCACCCATTGACGACGAGACCGATGTGCAAATCCGCGAACTTTCGAAACGAATTGGTGACTTCTGCAAGGAACGGCAAGTCAATTTCTGGGCGCTCGGCATCAGCAGCTTCCACTGAGATTCCTGAGCCAACCCCGGCCGACATCACCCCTTCTTACCCAACATCTCCAGCGCGATCTTGGGATTTTCCCGGTCCGTGGCCAGGGGCGGGTCGATTGACAATGCGGTGATCTCCGCGCGTTGTTCGGGGGTGAGGTCGATGTCGGCGCAGCCCAGGGCGTCGTTGAGTTGCTCGAGGTTGCGGGCGCCGATGATGGCGGCGGTTACGGCGGGGTGGCTGATGACCCAGGCGTTGGCGAGGGCGGCGGGGGAGAAGCCCTTGGTGCCGGCGTAGGCCACGAAATCGGCGGCGGTTTCCATGTAGGACGGGTTACGGTAGCGCTCCGCGTACATGGCGTTCTCCTTGATGCGGCCGGACTCGCCCTTCTGGTATTTGCCGGTAAGGAGTCCGGCCGCGATGGGGCTGTAAGGACAGACCGCCAACCCTTCTGCCAGGGCCATAGGCAAAATCTCGACTTCCGCCTGCCGTTTGACGAGGTTGTACATGGGCTGAATGCAGACGATGGAGGCAAAGCCATTCGCCTGCGTCATGGCGACGGCCTTCATGGTCTGCCACGCAGAGAAATTCGACACGGCGCAGTACAACACCTTGCCCTGATCGACAAGGGCCGTCAGCGCGGACAAGGTTTCTTCCAGGGCGGTGTTGTCGTCCCAGTGGTGGAGGTAGAGCATGTCGAGCCAGTCCGTCTGCAACCGCGCGAGACAATCCTCCACTGCGCGGACGATGTGCCGCCGCGAACTGCCACGGTCGTTGGGGCCGGGTCCCGTCGGAAAATGGACCTTCGACGCCAGCACAATCCCATCGCGATGGGGCCGAATCCAGCGTCCGATGATCTCTTCGGTGATGCCTTTGTTGTAGATGTTGGCCGTGTCGAAGAAGTTGATGCCGGCTTCCACGGCGCGATCCATGATCGCGATCGAGGTCTTTTCGTCCGATTCCTTGCCGAAGGTCATCGTGCCCAGACAGACTTCCGACACCTGAACCCCGGTCTTTCCCAGATAGGCATATCGCATGCGCGCACCTCGCTTTGGATGAATGAATATCGTGCGATCCTAACAGGAATCGATGAGGGGAGTCGATCTATGGAGTGCGAGGGCTTGCCCTCGCCGGGGTAGTCAATGTTTCATTGAGGCGCGGCCTGTGCCAATGGAAGCCTAATTGTGGTGCAGGCTTCCAGTCTGCTCTCCTCCCAGGCTGTAAGCCTGCACGTACCGGCGAAGGCAAGCCTTCGCACTCCATAAGGGGCTTGCACCTTCTCCATGTGAACCGTGATACTGAATGCCGAACCACACGGAGGACGGCGTATGAAGCGGCGCACCTTTTTGCAGATGACAGGGGCAGCCTCTATCGGGGCCGTATTGGGTGCGTGTACCACGACCGCACCGGCACAGCATGCGGAAGGGAAGGGGATGGACACCTCACCGTTGAATGAAGATCTCTTGCAAGGGCGCAATCAGAACCGCTCGACCGTTGTGAGCCGGCATGGGATGGTGTGCACAAGCCAACCCCTGGCGAGTATGGCCGGCATCGACATTCTCAAAGCGGGCGGCAACGCCATCGACGCGGCCATCGCGGCGAATGCGGCCCTCACCGTGGTAGAGCCGTTCAACTGCGGCCTTGGCGGTGACCTCTTCGCCATCGTCTGGTCGGAGAAAGACCGGAAGCTCTTCGGTCTCAACGCGAGCGGGCGCTCGCCATATGAGTGGTCGCTCGAAGCCGCGCAATCCTTGGGGCTCGACAAGATTCCGGCCATGGGGCCGCTGGCTTGGAGCGTACCCGGTTGCGTGAGCGGCTGGGGCGCGCTGCTGGACCGATTCGGGTCGAAGGGGTTGCCGGATATCCTCGCTGCGGCGATTGACTACGCCC
>CAZWDH010000206.1:0-13041 GCA_964632865.1 uncultured Nitrospiraceae bacterium | reverse complement strand
GCGCGGTTTCGGCCATCTCAACGGCGGTCGTGGCATCGCGGATGACGGAGCAGAGGACCCCGTGGCGGTGCATATCGACCATGCCGCCCGGCGACGACACGAGGCAGGAGTTCAATGCAAAGCCCGCGTAGATGAGGTGGTTGACGTTCAGCGACTTGCACAGCGCAAAAAGCTGGTGGCTGTTCTCGACAACCGGCTCGTTTGCCAGCGGCCTGGCCTCGGGTGCGAAATCGATGCGGCCACGGCCGCGCTCCACGTCGGACAGGTTGTCCGCGCCAGGGTAGACCCGTGACTGCATGAATTCGACAAGGGCATCGCGCGCGGGATCGGATTCGATGCTTTCGGGCCGGTCTGGCGAGGGACCCGCAAGATCGCGGGCTTTCACATAGCCGGGAAGGGTTTGGTAGTACGCGCCGCCTCCGGCGATGTGTATCAGCGGCAGCGGCGACTGGCGCACGGCGGCCAGGAGACCCGGGAAAACCCGCCACATGATCTCGGCGCTGCGCAGGAGATGGGGCGCGGCGCGATGCCAGCCGGGAAACCGTTCCTCTTCGCCGCAGTCCCACGCGTGCATGATAGCGACGGCGGTATGGTCCAAGGCGATCTCGACGCTGTCGCGCTGCCAGCCGCGGAATCCCTCTTCCGGCACATCGAGGGCGAAGTCGGCGTCGAACTGCTGGTAGAAGTAGGCGGGAACTTCAAGCGTGTTGGACATGATGCGAATCCTGGTTGATTGGCCGAATCCCATTTCGCCACGGCGGGGCGGAGCGGATCAACACCGCGAACCCCTTCGGCGGTGTTGACGTAGGGGGGTAGAACCGTCAGAATTCCGGCCATGCTTGATCGCGTCGCCAAATCCGCCCCCAAGACCGCGCCTGCACCGCCTGCGCCCTCACGCCCTGATTCGGAAGCGGGCCGCATGTTGCTGGAGTATGTGCTGTGGACCGCGCTCTTCCTGGCGGGCGTGCTGTTGCTGCACCGGCTGAATCTGCAAGCAATTGCGGGGCACGCCACGCCGTTCTACGCCTTTCTGCGTCCGCTGCACGAGTCGTGGACGATCGTGCTGGCGCTATTGCCCTTCATCACGTTGCCGGCCCTGGTGATGCGGCGCGTGCTCTGCGGCCGTTGGGGGATGGACTGGGGCTGGGGCGCGGTCGTCGCCCTGAGCCTTGTCGCGCCCTGCGCCTTCGTGGCCGAAGTATATTTCGCAAAAACCGGCGGCGACGATTACTCGCTGACGCGCGCGTTGATTATCGCCGCAACGGTCATCGCGCGGGACCTGCAGCCCGTGTTCGTTGCCGAAGTTGCGATCTTCCTCGGACTGCTCGGCTTTCGCTTCCTCCGGACCGGCGACCGAAGCCCCTCGTTGCCATTCATCCTGATCTTCCTGTTGGGCGCTATGACGGGATTGTTCTTTTTCTCGGGCGCAATCGCGGAATTACGGTGGAGCCCGGATGGCTTGACCGACGGCATCACGAAGGCCTACCACCGGCTGACGCAGGAGTACATCGCCGATATCGGGCGGGGCGGCAGCATCCGCGGGTTCATGGAGCAGTTCATCGAGCTGCACCCCACCTTGTCCCACCACCAGCGTGTGCATCCGCCGGGACCGACGGTGCTGTTGTGGCTGCTATCCTTTCTGGTCGGCACCGATCCCTTGTCCCTGTCGCTGGCGACGATGGCGGGCGCGACGCTTTCGTTCATTCCCTGCTACCTGTGGGCGCGGGAACTGGGCGGGCCGCGCATGGGGTTGGTGGCCTGCGCGATCCTTGCATTCTCACCGGGGATCGTCGCATTTACGGCGACCAGCGCGGATATGCTGTTCATGCCGATCACGCTGATGACGTTGTTTCTCTTCGAGCGGGCGGTGCGGCACGGTTCGTGGTCGGCCGCCGCGGGCGCGGGCGTGTTCTACGCGCTGTCTGGATTCTGTTCGTTCAACCTCCTGTGCATTGGGTTCTACTTCGGATTGGTCGGTGTGTGGGAACTGCGCGATCGGGAAGGCCGCCTGCCGATCATCCGGACGGCGGTGCTGATGCTTGGCGGATTTATCGGCACGTTCTTTCTGATGTACCTGTGGTCCGGGTTCAACATGATCGACTGTTTCCTCACCTGCTGGGAGGAGCAGCGCTACGACCTCAGCAACCAGACCGACCGCTGGCCGGACCTATGGTGGCGTTTGTTCCACCCCTTATCCGTCATCTACTACGTGGGAATTCCCGTGAGCGTACTTTGCGTGCAGCGGTTGTGGAAACCTGACGCCATCCAGCACCCGACTTTCATGATGATGGTGCTCACGTTCGTGTTTCTAAACGCCGTCGTGCCCGCGCGCGGCGAAATGGAGCGGACGGGGTTGTACATGTACCCCCTGTTGATCGGCCCCGCCGCGCACCTCCTGACTACCCGCTGGCAACAGAGCCGATCCGAAGCGCCCCTGGCGGTGGCGGTGGGATTCCTGGCGTTTCAGTGCTGGGTCACGGAGTATTTGTTCTGGACATACTGGTGAGATAGCTGGAACGCCAAATCCGAAATTCGAATATCGAAATCCGAAACAAATTCAAAATCTCAAATCTCAAAACGGCAGGCGATGTAAGTAATTTGAGACGGGGAGTAGCACCGGGTGTTGGGTGCAGTTCTAACAATACCGGTCACGCATTCCGAAGACCGCAATATAGTTGCAAGGATTTCGCCAATTCCTGTAGACGCAATGGGACGGGCTTTCAGCCCTATGGACAAAAGGGGCTCCCTTTCCTGGGCCTGCGGCCCAGGCTGGTATCGAACGGGCCGTTGGCCCTCCAGAAAATCTCCTTTTGACATGAGAAAAATGAGGTCTGCGCCAACGGCGCGCTCTATACCAGCATGGGGCAACGCCCCATGGAAACGGGGACCCCTGAATATGAAGGGCTGAAAGCTCGTTCCACGCTCCACAGATAGATTTGCCGGATAGCCCCTTGGCCCAGGGTGCATTTCGAGCGGTAGCGCAAGAACTGTATCCTGCGCGCTTCTCCATTTCGGTCTTTTCTTTTTTTTGAACATTCGAATTTGTTTCGTATTTCGAAATTCGAATTTCGTATTTTTTCTCACGGCAACGTCAAGTTAACCGGCACCTCGCCCTCGCCCGAGATTCGGATGAACTGGGACGCGACTCGCGCGTTGGACATGTCGGGGGACGGTTCGCCGGTCATGCCGATGGCAACGATAGTGTAGTCGCCCGGTTCGACGCCGCCGGCGCGGAAGGTGCCGTCGGGCTGGACCATGGCGTTGCCGGCGATGAGGTGTTGGTTGGCCATCCAGAAACTCTGGTCGATGGTGGTGATCTGCATGTTGCCCTGGATGATGACGACGAAGATACGGCCGTCAGGATTGCCCCCGGCGATAGTGCCGGTGATGGTTGCGCCGGCGGTGACTTCGAAATCGTGGCGTGTGACGCGACCGTCGAGCGCGTTGACTTGGGCCATGCGGGTCTGCCAGTCGTTTTCGCCGGCCTGGTAGCTGACGCGGAGCGTGACGTCGCCCGCGACCATTCCTTCGAGCCGGTAGAAGCCGTTGCCGTCGACTTGGCCGTTGAAGCTCTCCACCGTTCCGGACGCGCCGGTGACCGATGCGGACACGTGGCCCTGTGTGACCGGTTGGCCGTTCATCATGACATAGCCTTCGACCGTGGCGTTGCCGCCGGGGAAATCGAAGTCGACGATGGTGACCTGATCTTCGGCCACGATGGCCTGCTGGTGGGAGTTGCGGCTGGAGTTGCCTTGGCGCACGTTGGCCATGACGATGACTTCGCCCTCTGCAACGCCTTTGATGGAGTACAGGCCGTTGCCGTCGGTCTGCGCGCTTGCGGGGCGGCCGCCTTCGCCGCTCCGCTGCACGTGAACCGACTGATTGGCCGCGGGTTGTCCCGCGATGGTGACGCGCCCTTCGATCGTACCGCCGCCGCCGAGCTTGATGGTTACCTGCGCCATGCCGCCGGGGGTGACGGTCACCGGTGCGGACCCGGGCGCGTAGTCGCCGTGCACGGCGGACACCATCGATACGTCTGGTGCGAGCGATGTGATCGCGAAGTTCCCGTTGCCATCCGACGTGGCTACCATTTCACGGTCGATGCGCCACTGATCAGACGGCGCGTTTCCGAGGTAAATGCGCGCGCCGGACACCGGCTGGCCGCTCTTGTCGATGACCAAACCTTCGATGGTCGCGCCGGGCTCCATCTTGAAGAGCACGCCGGAGACCGTGGCGCCCTCGCGCACGCCCGCGACCTGCTGCTGCGTTGGCGCGAATCCTTCGGCAAGAACGGCGACATAATTGTCGCCGACTTCCACGTTCGTGAGGCGAAAGTTGCCTTGGGGATCGACAAAGGCGGTCAGGTTGCCATACATGCCGGGGGAGGACAAATCGATCTGTCCGGGAAAAGCGCCGATCTGGAATTTGGTGACGGGTTGGCCGTTGCTGGCGCTGATGACGCGGCCTTCAATCGTGCCGCGGCCGGACAGCACAAAGTTAACGTTGGTTGAGCCCGCCTGGACCGACGGTTGTTCTTCGCGGCTGTATTCGCCGTGATGCGCGAAAACGCGATAGGTACCTTCCTGCAAGCCTTTGATGGTGTAGTTGCCATTTTCGTCCGTATTGGCGTAGCCGTAGGAACCGCCACGATCCATGTGAGCGTTGACGTTGGCATTGCGGAGCGGCTCGCCGGAGTTGTTCGTGACGCGGCCGGCGATGGTAAGGCCGCCGGCCTCTTCGTAGACGATACGGACATCCGTGACCTTCTCGCCCTCGGCCAAGGTTACCTCGGTGCCGGTGTCAGACGAAGTCCGGCTATACGAGTCGTAGGGATGGACATCCAGGCGGTAGGTTCCGGCAACGAGACCCTGGATCTTGAACTTTCCGTCCCGGTCGAGACCGGAACCCTGCTGTGGCGCATCCATGGCGCCGCTGACGGGGCGCGCGGTGACGCTGGCGCGGGTCATCGGCTGGCCGGTCTTGTCCACCACGACGCCTGCAATGCTGCCGCCGGTGGTCATGACGATCTCGATGCCGTTCAGATCGGAGGTGCCGAGGTCGAGGGGACCCACCATGGGCGCGCTGAAGCCGCGGCCTGAGGCGGAGATGCGGATCTTCTGGTTCGGCGAGTACCCGCGGTGTTCGAAGGTACCGTCTTCACGGGTAATGGTCGACTCGCCTTCGCCGCTGTAATTGATCGGTTCGCTGTGGACTTGCACGCCCTCGACCGGGTTGCCTTCTTCATCAACGACGGAGCCGCGCACGTAGAGCCCGCGCTTGACGGCGAACTCGATGCCTTCGACCGTCTTCCCGAGTTGCACGTTGACCTTCTGATCTTCCCGATCTTCGCCGTGGAGGTAGCCGGGTTTCCAGCGGCGGCGGATGGTATGGGGGCCTTCCCCGAGTCCTTCCAGCTTGAAGAGGCCGTTCGCGTCGGACTCCGCGTCGCGGGTGGGGGTCGTCCGGTTATCCGGGCGCGCCTGAAAACGCACGGCCTCAATGGGGGCGCCCGAGTCGGCGTCGAAAACCTTGCCGAGGATGACGCCGCCCGTGGCCACGATCAGGCGCAGCCCTTCCACGTCTTCACCGCCCGCCATGGTGAACTCCGGCGCTTTCCCAGAGAGGATTCGCGTATCGTCATCAATGGTGACGGTGTATTTGCCGTCCGCGAGATGGGCGATTTCGAAGCGGCCTTCCGCGTCGGACTTGGCTTCGTTCTCGGCCCGGTACTGCTCGCCGTCGGCGGTGATGGTAAGGCCTTCAACGGGCTCGCCCGTTTCCGCGGCGACGACTTCGCCCGCCACACTGCCGCCAACCGTAAGCACCAGTTCGGCGTCGGTCGTGCCGAGGGGAATGTAGTCCGACGTGAGCATGGCGTAACCGTCCGCTTCGACAGAAAGCTGCCATTCGCCTTCCCAGAGATAGGGAAGCGTGAACGTCCCGTCCTCTTCCGTGCGGGCCTGTGTGGCGGCGCCCGTCGCACCGCTCATGCGATGACGCTCATCGCGGGTCTTTTCCGGGTACACGCGCGCGTCAGCAATGGGCTCGCCGGATTCATTGATGACGATGCCGGCGATGGCGCCCGCGGGGCGCATGACGATGTCTGCGTAGGCGATCGGTTCGTCATCGGTGACGTCGGCAAACGCCGTGCCCAACATCCCGTCGGTGGTGGCGAGTACCGCGTAGTCTCCGTAGGGCATCCGGCGGATTTCGAAGGAGCCGTCGCCGGTCGACGCGGCATCCCATTCGGGACCGTCCTTGACGGGTTCGCGATTCGGCGGTTGCGCGACCATGAGGGCGCGAATCTCCACACCCGAGAGCGGCACCTCATTGTCCGCCAGCTTCACCGTGCCCTTGATCGCGCCCACGCCCGCGCGCCGCTGCGCCCGACCGGAGTTGTCGGAGCGCGTACGAACGCCGCTTGCCTGGAAGGGGCTTGCGGGGCGAACGACTTCCCGGGGGCCTTCAGCTTCCGGCTCGTCGACCGTTTCCGGCTCTCCCGCTTCCGTAAGCTGGGGTTCGGGAACGGCGTCGTCCGTCTTCCCGCTGTTCAGGAAGTACCAGACGCCGCCGACGGCCGCTACGACCACCACAATCAGCGCGACGAAACGAAGGTTCTCGTTCATAATCCCTTCCCCGGTTGACTGGGAGGCATGAAGCTCCTCCCCCTTAATGACGTACGAGGGGCCGATTTGGTGACAGGATGATTGCTTCGGGTAGCGCCGATCAACGGCTGTTTCAGTGCGTCATTCTACTATGAGAAGGAACGACTGTAAACAAGCCAACACCCTGCGGAAGCGGCCGAACCCGCCGGACGGATCGGTCCGATCAGACCGATTCGTCCGATCTGGCCACGCGTCTGACTGTTCGCCTGTGAGTTTGCTTGACTTGCGCGTCGGAAATGCGCTATTGTACCGGACTTGTTGGCCGCTGAACGGGCGTGGATTATGCCCGTTGACGGGCCGACATCTGTCTGTTTGCCGCGGCGATGGGCGCCGGGCAAGCCACAACGACCGGATCTCACGACGGGCATGTGCGCCGTCAACGTGTCTGATTCCAATGGTTTAGGAGGACGTAGAGAGGCTTATGGCCAGGAAAACGGGACCAAAACACAAACTCTGCCGCCGCTTGGGTTCGTGCATCTGGGGCGATCCCAAATGCCCTTCGTTGCGGCGTCCGTATGCGCCGGGACAGCACGGCCAGAACATGCGCCGGAAGATGTCCGTGTATGGGCAGCAGCTCCTGGACAAGCAGAAGATCCGCACCCACTACGGCCTCATGGAAAAGCAGATGCGCCGCACCTTCGCGGAAGCGCAGCGGATGGGTGGCGTCACGGGCACGAACCTGCTGATGCTGCTTGAGTCGCGTCTGGATTGCATCGTGTACCGGCTTGGGTGGGCGCAGAGCATTCCCGCGGCCCGGCAATTGGTGAACCATGGCCACATCCTCGTGGACGGTAAGAAGGTCGATGTCCCTTCGTTCCGCGTGAAGCCGGGTATGGCCGTGAGCGTCCGCGAAAAGAGCCGGAAGGTACCCGCTATCGCCAACGGCGCAGAGAATCCGCCGGCCGTGATGCCGGAGTACCTGGAGCGCGCTCCGAAGTCCTTTGAAGGGAAGATGACCGCGACGCCGAACCTGGAGACAATCCCGTTCAAGGCGGAGACGGCCGGCGTGATCGGCTTCTACTCGCGTTAATCTTCTCCGTACCGAAAGTTTATTCCGGGCGGGCCGTGTTTTTTGCGGTCCGCCCGTTTCCGTGTTGTTTGCGCAACCGCGCTTTTTCCCCGTGACGGGACCACAGACCATCCATGGCACTTTCACGACCGCTGCCCAGACTCGATTTCGTCGACCATGTCCTGCGCCACCTGAAAGGCGGCGACGTGGAGGTGGTCGGCCCCTGGGGTTCGGGGAAGACCCTTTGCGCCTTGCAGGCCGCGGAAGACCACCCGCTCCTGATAGTAGCCCCCGGCCGTATCGAAGCCGAGGGGATCTTCGAGGACCTGCTCACCTTTGATGACCCCGAGCGCTGCGCCTTGTTTCCCGCCTGGGAAGTCCTGCCCACCGACCTGATGGCACCGGCCGACGACATCGTCGCGGAACGCATGAACACCCTGAAGCGGTTGCTGACCGCGGGAGATGGCGGGGAAGCCATGCGCGTCGTGGCGCCCGTGCGGTCGCTCATGCAGTACGTCATCCAGCGCGACCGCCTCGCGCAACAAACCGTGTCGCTCGCCGTGGGTGAGGAACGCGACCTCGAAGAACTCGTCATGCAACTGACGAAGATGGGCTACGAGCGCGAACTCATGGTCGAACAGCGCGGCCAGATGAGTTTGCGCGGCGGCATCTTCGACGTGTTTCCCATCTCGAGCGAATTGCCGTACCGGCTCGAATTCTTCGGCGACGAAATTGAATCCATCCGCCGTTTCGAACCCGAGACGCAGCGCAGCGTGAATTCGGTTGATTCATTCACGCTGCTGCCGCGATCGGAGAAGTCGCAACTCGCGGCGTTGGCGCAAGACGGCGGGCCGCGCGCGTCATTGCTGGACTACCTGCCCAAGGACGCGCTGATCGCCATTGACGAACCCGTGAACGTGCGCGATGAATCGCGGAAGCTCGACGCGCAGTTGGCGGACAGCCCGTACTTCATGAGCGCGGACGACTTGGAGTCGTTGGTCGCGAAACGGACGCGCCTGTCGATCGCACAGGTGCCGTTCGAGGGGCGTGAAGGCGTGCGCCGCGTGTCCGCTTCCATGCGGGCGCTGGCGGGGTGGCAGGGACACAACGAAGAGTTCTGGAAGCAGCTCCAGGCCTGGGATCGGGAGCGGTACACGGTGGTGTTGCTCTGCGCGAATTCCGGCGAGCGCAAACGGCTCCACGAATTGATGGAAGAGCAGGGGTACCGCATCGGTCACGACGCATTCGACGTGCGCATCGAGATGGGCCGCCTCCGCGCGGGGTTCGCATCGACCGGCGATCGCGTGGCGGTGTTGAGCGAACGCGAAATGTTTGGCCGCCACTATACGCGACGCACGCGGCGGCGCTTTGAAGCGGGCACCGCGCTGACGGCCTTCAGCGATCTGAAGGCGGGCGACTATATCGTACATCAGCAACACGGCATCGGCCGGTACTTCGGGTTGAAACGGTTCGAGGGCAAGGCGGGCGACTTCCTCGCGGTGCAGTATACGGGCGGCGACAAGCTGTACGTGCCCGTGACGCACATCGACATGATCCAGAAGTACACGGGCGGCGACGGCGCGACGCCCAAGATGGACAAGTTGGGCGGCGCGACCTGGGCGCGGACGAAGGCGCGGGTGAAGAAAGCCGTCCGCGACATGACGGAGGATTTGCTCAAGCTCTACGCCGCGCGCGAAAGCCGCGAGGGGCATGCCTTCACCACGGACACACCGTGGCAGGTCGAGTTTGAGGAGGCTTTCGAGTATGACGAGACGCCCGACCAGGCGCGGGCCATCGTCGACGTGAAGCGCGACATGGAATCGCCCCGCCCCATGGACCGGCTGGTCTGCGGCGACGTGGGCTACGGTAAGACGGAAGTCGCCATGCGCGCGGCCTTCAAAGCCGTGATGGACGGCAAGCAGGTGGCCGTGCTCGTGCCGACGACCGTGCTGGCGGAGCAGCATTATCTGAACTTCAGCGAACGCTTTGCCGATTTTCCCATCAAGGTCGAGATGCTCAGCCGGTTTCGCAGCGCCAAGGAACTCAAGGGTACCGTCGAGCGCATGAAGTCGGGTGAAGTGGACGTGGTCGTGGGCACGCACCGGCTCGTGTCGAAAGACGTTCAGTTCAAGAACCTCGGTCTCGTCATCATCGACGAAGAGCAGCGATTCGGCGTGGCGCACAAGGAGCGGCTTAAGCAACTCCGCACGACCGTCGATGTGTTGACCTTGTCGGCGACACCCATCCCGCGTACCTTGAACATGAGCCTGCTGGGTGTGCGCGACATGAGCGTCATCAACACGGCGCCTAATGACCGCCTGCCGATTCACACCTGCATCGAGCACTTCGATGAGCAGTTGATTCAGGAAGCGATCCAGCGCGAACTGGCGCGCGAGGGGCAGGTGTTCTACGTGCACAACCGCGTGCAGACCATTCTGTCCGTGGCGCAGATGGTGCGCAAACTCGCGCCCGGCGCCAAGATCGCCGTGGGCCACGGCCAGATGCCCGAAAAGGAACTCGAACAGGTGATGACCTCGTTCATGCGCAAGGAGATCGACATCCTCGTGTGCACGACGATCATCGGGTCGGGACTCGATATACCCAACGCGAACACCATCATCATCGACAACGCGAGCTATTTCGGATTGGCGGAGTTGTACCAGTTGCGCGGACGCGTGGGCCGCTACAAGCACCGCGCGTTCGCCTATCTGCTCGTGCCGGGCGACCGCGTATTGAGCGAGGATGCGCAGAAGCGGTTGAAAGCCTTGGAAGAGTTTTCGACCCTGGGATCGGGGTTCCGCATCGCCATGCGCGACTTGGAGATTCGCGGGTGCGGCAACATTCTTGGCGGCGAACAGCACGGCCAGATCGCGACGGTCGGGTACGAAACCTATACCCAGCTCATCGCGGAAACCGTAGCGGAGTTGAAGGGCGAACCCGTGCGGCGGCGGACCCTGCCGTTGTTCGAAGTGGCCGTGGATGCCTTCATTCCCGAGCAGTATGTCCCGTCTGAGGCGCAGAAGATCACACTCTACAAGCGCATCGTCGGTATTCAGAACGAGGACGAGGTCGACGAGATGGAGGCCGAACTCGCCGATCGTTTCGGAAAACCGCCCGCGCCGGTGAAACGGCTCCTCGCCATCATGCGCGTGCGCGCGCTGGGCGGCGAGGCGGGCGTGAAGCGCATCGTGGCGTCCAGCGGTGCGGTCAGCGTGGAGCTGGAATCCGGCCAGGCCATGAGCCGGGGCCGCCGGGAAACCTTGTCGCAGGAGTTCGGCGGGCGGCTGGACTTCGCGTGGTCCGAGAACCCGTCGATCACCATCAAGCTCCAACAAGACGGCGGCGAGGACCCCATCAAGGTCGCGGAGCAGTTGACGCGCGCAATGGCGGAATTGTAAGCGGGCGCGCGCGTGCGCATGAAGCGGGGGAATCGGCTTGTGGGCATATGCGCATGAAGCGGGGGTAACGGCAAGGGAGCACGTGTTCAATTGAGGGGGATCGCTATCGGTATCGAGTTGGAAAAACTACTTTCGATAGCGATCCCGATCCCGATAGCGATTTCGGGCGGCGGGTTTTCAATGCGGTTCGCCACTGCGCGGAGATAGTCGGAAGGGAGGCCGGTCATGAAACTGCCGGGTTCATCATTTACGCTTCGGCCTTGGCGTTGGGAGGATGCGGAGTCGCTTGTGGCCCACGCCGACAATCCAAGAGTGGCCACCAATCTCGGCGATCTCTTTCCCTCACCCTATACGCTCGCGGACGCGCATGAGTGGCTGCGGGCCCGCGCCGCGGACAGCCCACCGCCGGCCATGTTCGCCATCGATGTCGATGGGGAGGCCGTGGGAGGGATCGGCGTCATTCTGAACGAGGGACCAAAGCGGATCGCGGCCGAGTTGGGATACTGGATCGGCGAAGACCATTGGAGCCGGGGGATCGGGTCGGAGGCGGTCCGTCTTGTGCGGGACTACGCATTCGAGACCTTCGAACTGCGGAGACTTGAAGCGCGCGTGTATCCGTGGAACCCGACATCGATGCGGGTCTTGAAGAAGAACGGGTTTGCCTTCGAGACGCGATTGCGCAACATCCAACTCAAGGGTGGCGTGCCCGTGGATATGCTGCTGTTTGCCCTCATACGCTAGCCGACGCCGAACGGAATCCCTGGGTTTCCGGCACGTTCTCGCAGTTTGCGCAGTATGGGCGCGGGTGGTTCGGCGCGGGCCTTCGCCGGGCCGTAAGAATTTGACTCCATCGGGGTTATGGTGCTATTCTACCGCGTCTGTCTGGTAGACAGACAAATCTTTTTAAGGAGGTTCCAAACAAACCCATGACGGAAGAAACCCAGAACACGACAGAATCCGGCTTCGAAGCGGATTCGCAACCTGTGGCGGCGCGAGCGGCTGCAAACGGTACCTTGGAAGCTGACATGGAAGAGTTCTCCATGGAGACCATGGAAGAGCTGTACAACGAGACCATGCAGAACTTCAAGGAAGGGGAAGTGGTGCGCGGCGCCGTGGTCGGCATTACGGACGACTATGTCCTCGTCGACATCGGTTACAAGAGCGAAGGCGCCATTCCCATCGACGAGTTTCCGGACAAGTCGGACATCAACATCGGCGACGAGTATGACATCTTCATCGAAGAACCGGAAGATGAAGAAGGCATGCCGATCCTGTCCAAGATCAAGGCGGACAAGATCAAGAACTGGACCCACATCCAGCGGATCTACGAAGAAGACGGCACCATCGAAGGCCGTATCGTCCGCCGGGTGAAGGGCGGTCTCAAGGTCGACATCGGCATCGACGCGTTCATGCCGGCGAGCCAGTTGACCTGGCGGCCGACCAGCGACTTGGATCGGTACATCGGCCAGTCGATGGAATTGAAGATCATCAAGCTCACCAAGCGGCGCCGCAACGTGGTGGTCAGCCGCCGCAAGTTGCTTGAAGAGCAGCGCGCGGGTGAGAAGCGGGAGCTGTTGGCCACTATCGAAGTGGGCAAGATCATCCCGGGCGAAGTAAAGAACATTACCGATTTCGGCGCGTTTGTGGACGTGGGCGGCATCGACGGCCTGCTCCACGTGACCGACATGTCTTGGGGCCGCGTGAAGCACCCGTCGCAGGTGGTCTCGGTCGGACAGCGCATCGAAGTGATGGTGTTGAGTTTCGATCCCAAGACCGAGCGCATCAGCCTCGGCCTCAAGCAGAAGTCCGACAACCCGTGGAAGACCGCGTCGACGCGGTACCTGCCGGGCAGCGTGGTCCATGGCCGCGTGGTCAGTATGACGGACTACGGCGCGTTCGTGCAGCTCGAGGACGGCATCGAAGGCATGGTGCACGTCAGCGAGATGAGCTGGACGCGGCGCGTGCGGCA
>CAZWDH010000205.1:0-13052 GCA_964632865.1 uncultured Nitrospiraceae bacterium | reverse complement strand
TCCGAATGTCCGCCTAACGTGAACTTGGGCGTTGGCGCGCCTGTGGCGGCATCGACTCCGAGCACGTCCACCCGTCCCAGAGTACCGCGCGCGAGCAGCACATCCGGACCCGCGGGGGAATAGGCAAGCGACGATACCGGCGCCGATTCGACTGCGGGAGCCGGCGCGGTTTCGACGGGCTTGGTCTCGGGAGCGGGCGCCGCCGCCGGCGTGACGACGGCCCCTTCGTTGATCCATTGCCGAACGATGGCGACCGCTTCCGGCGCCAACCGTTCGCCCTTGCCTTCGGGCGGCATGTGCGGCTCCTCGGCAAACTCGATCAATCGCACAAGCAAACTCTCGTCCGCCTTGCCCGCGACGATGGCCGGACCGCTCGAACCGCCGGCGATCAAGGTCTCCGGCGTCGAAACATCGAGCTTCGCCTTGAGCGACTCCGCTTCAGGGAAGTGGCACCCGGAACAGCTCTTCTGAAAGATGGGCTTAACATCGCGATAGAAGTCGACCGCGTCAGCCAAAGCAGGAATCGATGCGACAAGATACCCTGCCATTCCAATCGACAACGTCCGCCAGATCCGGTGAGATACACGAGCCATTCCGTTCTTCCTTTTCTTCGTCAGTGGGTAAACAGGAATTCCTTGCCGGAGAGAACCGCCCAGGTGAGGTCCTCCAACGCGGCGCGCCGTTCCGCCTCGCATTCGGGTCCGTCCTTGGGCACCGCGGCGAGTATCGTCAATGCCGGTTCCCGCTCTTCCGGTCGAGGCATGCGCGCCAGGGCGCGAAGATAGATGGTGTTGAGCGCTTCTTCGTCGCTGGCCTGTTCATTCATCAATGTCGCGACGATGGAGCGGTCGTCTCGCAGCTTCCCATTGAGCGTTTCGCCATTAGCCACATGGAGCGTCTGCGCGACGCTGGAGTCCTCCGTGCGCTCGCACGAACAGGCCTGCTTGCGCTCCGGCCTTCCGAAGGCTTCGAGGAAATACGATCCCACCTGCGAATCCGGCAACTGCAAGGCGCGGAACCCTTCAGGATAGCCGTCAAACTTCGTCGGCACGCCCGTCACCTGCGAATAGGCATCGAGAATCACCTCGGCGCTGAGTCGGCGCACGATGTATTGCGAGTAATGCTTGTCGTCCGGCTGGGCCGGGTCCGACGATTGTGACGAACGGCGATACGCCGCGGACTGCATGATGGTCCGCATGAGGTGTTTGAGGTCGTATTCGTGCTCCACGAGATCCCGCGCCAAGGCCTCCAACAGATCGGGGTTGGACGGCGGATTCGTCAAGCGCAGATCGTCTTCGGGCTCGACGAGGCCGCGCCCCATGAAGTTCTTCCAGACGCGATTCACGATGGACTTCGTAAAATACGGATTGTCCGGCGAGGTGAGCCACTCCGCGAGGTAGTCGCGTCGATCCACATCGGCATTCAGCGCGATAGGCTCGCCATCCAAGGGTTGAGGATTGACCGGCGCTCCGACGCGCGGATGAATCACATCGCCAAAAGCCGCGCTGATCACTTCCGTGTCATTGCCCCGGCGGCCATTCTTGAACTTCACGCGCGAGAAGAGATTCGCCATGCCGTAGTAATCGTCTTGCGTCCACTTCTCCAGCGGATGATTGTGACACCGCGCACAGGTGATGGAAAAACCAAGGAAGGTCTGCGACGTGGTCTCGGTCAGGTCAACCGTTTCCTTGTGCATCGTGAAATAGTTGGCCGCGCCGTTCTCCAGCGTGCTGCCTTGTGCGGTGAGAATATCGCGAACGAAAACATCCCAAGGCGTATTCGCCTCGACGTTAGCGCGAATGTATCGGTAGAACGCGTTAAGTTCCTCGCGCCGTGGGAGATTCTTAGAGGACAGGAGCAACACGTCGGACCACTTGTAGGACCAATAGTCCACGAACTCGGGCCGGACGAGCAAGCGATCGACCAGCCGGTCCCGCTTCGCCGGATCGGGATCCATCACAAAGGCGGATACTTCCTCCGGAGTCGGCAACATGCCAATCGTGTCCAGGGTAGCGCGGCGGATGAACTCCGAATCTGCCGCTACGGTGGAGGGCGCGATTTGCAAGCGTTCGAGTTGCTGCAGCACCAGTTCATCGATGTAGTTCCGCCGTTCGGCGTTGGCGAAGATCGACGCGTCCACCGGCGTCTCGCGCGGAACGATGATGCGCGCCGAAGAAACCTTGCTCGCGTAATAGACCGTGATAGACGCGGCGCCCGAGCCGGTGATCGCCACCTTGCCCAAATCGTCGACGGTCGCCACGGAATCATCGGTCGTGCCGAAGCTGACCCAGCGCGTGACGTCCTCGTAGGTCCCATCGCTGTAGTGCGCCTGCACGAGAATCTGCTGGTTTGCGCCATTCGCTAGCGTGACGGAACTCGGCATCACCTCGAGCCGGTCCACCACGGGATCGTCCTTGGATGCCGCGGGTGCGCCCGCCTCGATCCATTCCAGCAGAATGCGGTACGCCTCGGAATCTTTTGAGAACCGTTCGCCGCCCGAGTGCGGAACATCCATCACGGGTTTCAACAGCATCAAACTCTGTTCCGGATCGCCGGGCGACAATCGGCGGCCGTTGGCCTGGCGCGTAAGGGACTTATGATCCCAATCATGATCGAAGCCACGAAGCGACAGCCGGAAGCCGTTCTTGCCCGCAGCCGCGCCGTGACAGGCGCCCGTGTTGCAGCCCATCTTGAACAGGACGGGTTGCACGTGGTTGCGAAAACTCTGCACGTACGGCGCATCCGTTCCCGATACGATCACCGGCGTGGTCACAGTCTGGCCACCAACCGTCGCGGTGATGGTCGCCTCCCCGTTGCCAACGGCGATCACCACACCGTTCTCGTCAACGGTGGCGACCGCGGGATCGGAGGATTGAAACGTGGCTTGTTCAGTCACGTCGCCGCGCCAGTCGTTCCCAGCCTTCTGCTCGACCACCAGGGAATGAATCGCGCCCGCATTGTACAACGCGATCTCGCCGGGGATGATCGCAAACTCGTCCGCAAGGATTGGCAAGGCGCAGATCGCCGCCACGCAAAAAATCTTCAATACGCGCATCGTCACACCAGTTCCATAATCGGTTTCGTTCCATAGTCCACAACGGGAATGGGCCGCTTGCCGGGCCCGGGGAGTTCGGTTTCGATATCGATGCCGAGGCAATGGTAGACCGTTGCCACGACTTCCGCGGGCGTCGTTGGGCGCTCTACCGGAAACGCGCCGATGTCGTCCGTCTTGCCAACGATGCGTCCGCCCTGAATTCCGCCCCCGGCCATGAGGATGGACCAGACCTGCGGCCAGTGATCGCGGCCGCCGGCCGGATTAATCTTCGGCGTGCGGCCGAATTCGCCCATGGCCACGATCAACGTGTTTTCCAACATGCCGCGCTGCTTGAGGTCTTCGAGAAGCGAACTGAGGCCGTAATCGAGCATGGGTCCGACCAGGTCGCTGTAACACTCGATCGGGCTGAACGGCGCGGACCCGTGAATGTCCCAAGTGATCTCGTTGAACACCGTTTCAAACATGTTGATCGTGCAGAAGCGGACACCCCGTTCGATCAGTCGCCGCGCGAGCAGGCAACTCTGCCCGAACTTGTTGTTGCCATACGCCTCCCGCAACACCTCGGGTTCCTGGCTCAAATCGAAGGCCTCGCGCGCGGCCTCCGACGACATGAGCGTGTAGGCCTGCTGGAAGTTCTCGTCGAGCAACCGCGCATCGGGATTCGCTTCGAGCTGCGCGACCGATTGGTCCACAATGTCGCGGAGTTTACGACGCCGGTCAATGCGCATCGACGAAATGTAGTCGGGTGGCAACAGGTCTGGGACTTCGAAATCCGGCGCATCGGGTTCCGCGTTGAGCACGAAAGGATCGTGCGACTTTCCGAGGAACCCCGCCGTCTGGCCATGGGGCATGTTGCCGCCTGTGGGTCCGATGGGCCGCGGCATGAGCACATGAGCCGGCATGTCGTTCTTACTGCCGCGCAGGTAACCGAGCACGCATCCGGCGTGCGGATGTTCCATACCGTTCTGAAACAACCGCCCCGTCTGCATCATCTGATGGCCCGTGTCGTGCACGCCGGCCGCCTTATGGTGGAGCGTCCGCACGATGGAGAACTTGTCCGCGTGGTTCGCGAGTTTCGGAAAGATCTCGGAGATCTGAATGTCGGGGTTGTTCGTGCGAATGGGCTTGTACGGCCCTCGGATCTCGGCCGGCGCGTCGGGCTTCATGTCGAAGGTGTCGAGTTGGCTCGGTCCACCCACGAGAAAGAGGAAGATGCAATTCATGTCCTTGTCCGGAGAGACGGCGCCGGCGGCTTTCAGGCCCATGAACCCGGGCAGCGTGAGGCCCAGCGTGGCCAGCGCGCCGGCGTGGAGGAAATCGCGGCGGCTCATGCCGTCACAGAAGTGGACTCGCTTGTTGGCATCAATCCGGTACATGGCAAAGGATCTCCTGAAACGTCACCTTGGCGCCCGGCGAACATGCCGGTGCCGCATATCAAAAGCCGGAACGGGATTGGCCGGATGGGACGCAGTGCATGCGTGCAATCGCCCGTTGAGCCCGGCTCCCCAATAAACTATCTTGCAGCGTTGTAACCAGTATACGGCATCCGCCTGAAATCGGCAACCCCTTGTAAAACGGCTGGTTACACTGATTAACGCCATTGAACTGCATGCGTTGTGACAAATTGTGCCGCACAGCAGCTCGGGATGAGGTATTATCTATGCAGGATTACTCGGCACAACGCCGGGTTTTCGGGGGTGCGGCGCCACGTATGCCGCAGATTTGGGGGAACGGTGAACACGCCGCACGACGCCTTTCAACCGACCGATCGCGTCTTTGAAACCCTCATGGATCATCTCCAGGAAGGGGTGTATTTCGTCGACCGGTTCCGCACGATTCAGTATTGGAACCGTGGCGCGGAAGAGTTGACCGGTTATCGCCGCCTGGATGTCACAGGCCGGTGTTGCGCATCGAATATCCTGAGTCACGTAAGCGGTGACGGGGAAAAGATGTGTACCGGGTCCTGTCCGTTGCTGCGTTCGATGGCGGATGGGCAACCCCGGCAAACTGCAGCCTATCTCCTGCACAAAGACGGACACCGTCTCCCGGTGATGATCCGGACGTCACCAATTCGCGACGCCTCCGGCACGATCGTCGGCGCCCTGGAAAGCTTTACGGACAACACCCAGCAGATTTCCGCCATCGAGCGGATCGCCGCGCTGGAACACCAGGCACTGATCTGCCCGTTAACGCTGGTGGGCAATCGGCGGT
Source organism: uncultured Nitrospiraceae bacterium (assembly GCA_964632865.1). Lineage (GTDB taxonomy): Bacteria > Hydrogenedentota > Hydrogenedentia > Hydrogenedentales > SLHB01 > JAHDWY01. The sequence continues at coordinate 7,786 of CAZWDH010000205.1, read as the reverse complement.
GTGCCGAGATGGTGCTGGAAGAAAAGTTCGCGGAACTGAAGCGATACCGGCGAATATTCGGCGTGGCGTTTATCGACTTGGATCGTTTCAAGGAGATCAACGACCGGTATGGTCACGCCGTCGGCGACGTGTGCCTGAAGATCGTCGCGGGGACAATTCGGAATGACCTTCGCTCCTTTGACTTCGTCGGACGATGGGGCGGCGAGGAATTCATCGTCGTAGTCGATACGGCGGACCCCCATGTGCTGGAAGGCATGGCAAAACGGCTGTGTACGCTCGTGTCGCACTCCTCGGAGCGGGCTAGCGGCCACGAAATTGAACTTACCATCTCGGTAGGCGCAACCCTGTCTCGGAACGAAGACTCACCGGCTTCGCTTGTGGAACGGGCCGACGAAGCCATGTACGAAAGCAAACGAGGCGGCCGCAATCGCGTCACAATGGTCTGAGCGCCGCGACCTACCCCCGCGTCCTCGACAGCGACGCCAGAAAGGCCTGCCCCCTATCCGCCAAGTCGTCCACCCACGGCATGGCGTCCACGGGCGCATGCGCGTTCGTCTCGTCCATCCACTCCACCGTGCGCCGCACGCCTTCCTCCCAGGACACGAGATCGGTGAACTCGGGAACATCCGTCTTGAGCGCGGCGTTTGAGTACGCGCCATGATATTGAAAGATCTCACGCAGCATGGCCGCTTTATCCGGTGGAGCGCCCGCGAGCAACTGCTCGGTCGTCAGACAAACGATGTTGGGTTCGCAACCGATCGCCTGTGCCATGCGTTCGTGAAACGCCCGCCAGTCCATGATCTCGTCGCCGACGATATTGTAGGCGCGCCCGAGTGTACGCTCACTGCCAAGCGCGCCGACGAATCCCTCCGCCACGTCGTCGATGTACCCCGGCTGCCAGAGTCCATGCCCGTCTCCGGGTACGAGGATCGGCAATCCCGCACGGATACGCGCCACGAGAGACGGGTTGTATCCCCAGATGTCCAGCAGCGGCGCGCCGGGACCATAACAATGGGCCGGCCGGAAAATGGTCACGGGAAAGCTGGACTGTTGCCATGCCGTCAGAAAGACGTGTTCCGCGTCGCGCTTGCCGCGCCCATAGTCGCTCACGGGCCGCAACGGCTCGTGTTCGTCGGCCGGTATGGACGTCAAGGGACCGCCGTAAACGCAGACTGTGCTGCAAAACACGTAGTGCTGCACGCGGTCCTGAAATACCTCCACGGCGTGAGCGGCCGTGCGCGGATCGAAGGTGATCATATCGATGACCGCGTCGAACTCGGTCCCGGCGATGGCGCGCTGGAAGGCCCCGAAATCCTGACGGTCCCCCACGATGCGCGCGACATCGGTTTCCAGCCGTGAAGGCGATTCGCCGCGGTTGAACAAAACGGGCTCATGCCCCGTTGCGATAAGCCGTCGAACGATAGGCGTACTGATCAGTCCGGTGCCGCCGAGCACAAGAACTCGCAATGAAACCCTCCAATCTGTCAAGAACGAGATATACCGGTTGGTTCAGAAAACGTAGCGGACGATGACGTACACGCTCGCAATCAGCAACGTGACGACAGTATACGGGACCCCATACCGCATGAATCGGGCAAATGATATCTCCAGTCCGTTCCGCCGTGCAATGTCGATGACGACGATGTTGGCCGCGCCGCCGAGAATGGTGCCGTTGCTGCCAAGACAAACGCCAAGCGCGAGGGACCACCACAGCGCGTAAGACACCACTTGAATACTCGCATCCGCGCCCTCGGCAACCCCGGGGATCATATCCTGCACCATGGGAATCAAGGTGGCCGTGATGGGAACCGCGCCGACAAACATCGCGGCGAGGGCGGACAACCAGAGCAGCACCATAGACGTGACGAACAAGTCGCCGCCCGTCATTCGGAGCGCCAGATCGGCTAGTTCCTGAATCACGCCAACCTCAACCAGTCCGGAAACCAGCATGAACAGCCCCACGAAGAAGAACAACGTGGACCACTCGACGACTTTGAAGGCTTCGTCCGGCTCCGTATGCGCGAGGATCATAATCAGCGCGGCGCCGCTCAACGCAATCGAGGCTGGTGGAACTTCGAAGATGCCGTGCAGCAGGAACCCGCACAACACCGCCAGAAGGACCGACCCGCTCTTGACCAGAAGCGGCATATTGCGGATGGCGCGACGCGCGTGCATCTCGCGTACGCGCACGCGCACATCCATGGGCACAAACCGGTCGTGACGCACGAGCACGATTGCGACTACGATCAGCACAACGTGACACACAAGCGTCACCGGTGCCAGGTGCATCAAGAACTCGTTAAACGACAATCCCGCCTTGGAACCGATGAGAATGTTGGGCGGATCGCCGATGAGCGTCGCCATGCCGCCTTCGTTGCACGCGAGGATCTGCACGATGAGATAAGGCATCGGCTTGATTTCGAGCTGCTGGCATACCAGAAACGTCACCGGCGCGATAAGGAGCACCGTCGTCACGTTGTCAACCAGCGCGGAAAGCACCGCCGTGAGCGTCGACAGAAGGATGATTAGCGGAATGGGCCGGCCCTGCGATACTTTGACCATGTGGATCGCGACGAACTCGAAGAAGCCACTTTCGGCTAGATAGTGCGTCAAAATCATCATCCCGGTAAGCAGCAGGATGACGCTGAGGTCGATGGAGGCAAAAGCGGTTTCCTCGCTGACCACCCCCAGGATCACCATGGCCACACCACCGGCGAGGGCAGCCACGGTCTTGTGGATCCTTTCGGTCAGGATCGCTACGTATGCGGCGCCGAAGATTACGCAGGCTATGATGGCCGTGGTCGTCATATCAGGGCCGCAGGATACGTTCGCAGATGTCGTCGCGGTCGACGACGCCTACACACCGTTCATCGTCCACCACGAAGGCAAAACGATCCCCCTGTTTGTGCATGCGAAAGACAACCTGAATGAGCGGATCGCCAACCTGCACGATGAGGGGCCGCCGATTCATAATGGCCGCAACCCGAGTGGTAGCCTCCCGCTGGAAGAATTCGAGAAAAGATTCCGAGTCGTTCAGAAACGAGATGTCTCGGAGGCCCGACATGTATTCGGGGAATCCGGCGCCCACAATTTCGCGGGACGTAACCGAGCCAACGAGTTTTCCTCGCTCGTCGCATACCGGCGCGTAATGCACGCCTGCCGCGGAACACCGATCGAGGAGTTCGCCAAGCAACATTCCTTCTGACGCGACCATCTTCGCAGGCCGCATGATATCGTGGGCGTACAAACCCGTCTTGATCGCGATTCCGCTTTCGTCGATGGCGTGCCAGACTTCGTCGCGACTGCGCGCCTCTCGTATGCGGGCCAGCAAGGCTTCGTCGTGGGATAGGACGCCGACCGCGGCCAGGGTCTGCAGCATAAGCGTGTTCTTTTGATCGTTGCAGACGGTAAGAAACAGAAGGTCAACAGGCTGTCCGGCAGTGTCGCAATCGTCCAACGGCGTCGCCGTGCGCCCGAGCGCGACGTAGAAATCGCGCAGTTCGGAAATCCGCGCGTGAGGCACCGCGATACCCTTCGATGTTACGGTCGGAGCAATCTCCTCCCGCTTGAGCAAGGCGTCCAGTATTTGTGGAACCGGCAATCGAAGGTGATGGATTGCAATGCGCTCAAGGAGTTCTGGGAGCGCGTCTCGCAACGTCCGGGCGCTCAAATCGAGAACGATGTGGTTGGGTACAAGTACGCTGGACAGCTTCATAACACCCCCGGGGGACCGCCTCCGTTCGGCCCAGCCGCACCGGACGCGCGGCCCCTGATTTCATTATACCGCAGGCGTATTCAGGAGTCCCACAACCTCGTCCGGCGATGTGCATGCGCCGAGCTTTTCGCGGAAACCGGGGGCCTTCATGGTGGTCATGACCTGCGCGAGAAGCCCGAGGTACTCTTTCTGAGAGCCGGACGGCATAGCGAAGAGGACAATAATATGAACGGGCTTGTTATCAAGGGTGTTGAAATCGATCCCGTCGTGCGAAATCCCAACCCCCACGGAGGCTGTGTTGATCGCGTCGATGCGAACGTGCGGGATCGCCACCCCAGACCCGATCCCCGTGCTCATTACGGACTCGCGTTCGCGCACCGCCCGCCGAAATGCTTCCGCGTCGTCCACCGTACCGGTCACGGCAATGGCGTCCACAAGGCGATCCAAGGCCTCGTGCTTCGACACGGGTTGCGAGAAAATGCAAACGGATCTCGGATCTATGGAAAGTCCGAATAGACTCATGTCCACCTCAGTTTCTTGATACCCGTATGGGTTTCCTTTGCCCGCAGGCCTGGCAAAGCAACCCGAAGGGACCAAGGCGCGTTTGGATGTTGTCCAGCGTGGACCGCATGGACCGCGCCAACTCACTTCCCTTCAAACGGTGGCGCGTTGCGTTTCCGCCTCGCCGCCTACCCCTGATTGCCACTATACCCCAATGGTAAACCGTTGCCGAGAACATCCACTCCTGGAATGTCGCGGGCCCGGCCGCATTCCGGTAAGTGTACTCCCGTTCCCCGATGTAATCAACGAGACAATCCTGTGTCCCGCAAGACAACGCGTAACCACTGTCCACCGTCGGACTTGACCATCCCATCACGGCATGTCCGCGATTGCGCGCACGCACGACGACGAATTTACTTGCAAATTGGTGTCGAATCCAGCAGGATCAAGTCGCTACCGCGACCGCGAGAACGCAAGGATTAGGGGAATCGCTTATGAGCATCGAGCAACACGCCGAACGACGCAATTGGGCTTTTGAAGCCTTGGACTCACTTCAACACTTCACGGACGACCCCGACTTCGAGGGAATGGTCGACCATGAGCTTGCCGGAATCGAGGGGAAACGCACCGAACTTCGCGACGGCAAATACCGCGTCGTGTTCCTCGGCGCGTTCAACGTGGGCAAGTCCACCATGATCAACGCAGTGCTTGGCGATGAGTACCTGCCCACGGTACTCGAAGAATGCACGACCAAGATTACGCACGTCATGCGCGGCGAACGCATGCGCGCCGCGCTCCGTCTGCACACGCCATGCAGTGACGAAGAAGTGGCCGGCCTGCGCGATTTGCTCGCCGCATTCGGCATCGGCGCGGAAGTGGCCTGCAGCGAGGGGCATGACGAGGTGGCCCTCGAGTACGAAGAGTGCAACCCCCGCGCCCTGCTAAACACGCTTCGCGCCCTTGTCACCATGAACGCAACCGACGACTTTCCCCAGCTCGATTCGCTGCGGCACAAGTTCGACGAATTGATCGTTCAACTGCCCAATGACAACATCGCCGAAGATATCGCCCTCGTCGATTCACCGGGCGCCCACACCATTTCGGATACGAGCACGCGGATCACGCAAGATATCATTCCCAATTGCCATCTCGTGATCTGCCTTCTCGACAGCCAGAACGCGGGGAACGAGCAGAACCGCGAGTTCATCGAAGGCGTCGTAAAGCACAAGCACCGGAAGGTTTTCTTTGTACTGAACAAATCCGACCAGCTCAGCCCGCACGAAATCGATCCCATGGGACGGCGCGGTCCGGCCAAGGATTTGATCCGCAGCCTTCAAGGCATCGTGCAGAATCCCGAGATTTTCTTTATCTCCAGCCTGTACGCGCTGGTTGCCACGCACCTTGACGCGGAACACGTCGGACTCGAGGAAGTGGACAAGAACGCGAAGATTCGGATTCCGTACCAGGTGCGGCGCGCCATCGACGAGTCCGAGAATCCGTCGCAGGACGCGGCGCGGTACTTGATGGAGCGGAGCAATTTCAATGCGTTGCAGGCCCGGCTCGTCGATTATCTGTACACCGAGAACCGTGAAGGCGCGATCGTGGAATCGATCTGCAGCTTCATCGATGCCACGGCGTATCGGTACGCGCGCCCGCTGGAGACGAAACTGGAACTGACCCGCAACGTTCCGCGGCTTGACGACCTGCGCCGTCATCGCGAGCAATTGTCGCTCACCTTGCAGCGGTACAAGGCGCAGGGACAGCGCGTGCTCGACGAGTTCGACACCATGTCGAACGGCGGCAACCTCGGCGGCACGGATTTCCCCGGGTACAAGACAATCGTCGAGAACCACATGACCAAGGACGCCATCGAAGGCGCCATTTTGAAGCCGTTGCGCGATTGGTTGAACGCCGGCGAGAACATGAGGAACGCCAAGAAGGAAGATTTCCAGCCGCTCACGAAAGAGCTGGAATCAAGAATCGACGCCTACATCACTTCGCTGCAGCAAAAGGTGAATGCGGAAGTGGAGGAGGTCGAAGGACGCGCGCGCGCGCGTGCGGCGCAGATCGTACCGGACGCGGCGAATGTCGCCGGTCGCGGCTCCATCGATGCAACCAGAGCCAGCATCGTTGCGGTTGATGCCGGCATGGGAAGCTCCTACGCGTTGTTCGGCTTCATCGGGCTCGTGCTCGGCGCAGCCGCCGGCGCCGGGCTCGGATACGCCGCTCTGCAAAGTCCGCCCATCGTCGACATGGTGACGACCTCCCTTCCGGAAATACCCGTCACGTTGCAAACGTTCCTGGCGGCGGGTGGCGTCGCGGGCGCCGTACTCGGGTTGATTCTTGGTCTCATCGCCCGCACCTTCGGCAGCGACGAAGCGCGCAAGGCGAAGTTGAACCAGCGTATCGGCGAACGCGTCGAAGCAGTCCTGCAGAAAGCCACGAAAGAACAATTGACCCAGGCGCTGGACAATCGCCGCGGTACGTTCCGCCTCGCGCTTCAAGGCGTGTTCGACAAGGCGAACGCCGGCCTCAACGAGCAGATCAACAAGATCCTCGCGGAAGAGGAAGCCATCAAGAAGGAACAGGAAGCGATCATCGCGCGGCTGGAGCCGAAGATTAATTCGCTTCATGAACTCGGCGACAAGGCACGGGAGATTGTCTCGGTTGGGCTTTCCAAGAAAGACGCCGAGGTCGCATAGCGATTGCATAACGATTGACTTGCGAAAGCAGGTGAATGAATACTAGATGCCGAGGGCGCGTAAGCCGCCCTCGGCATCGCGTTTATTGTACACCCAACCTTCAAACCGCTAGCTGGAGTTACGATAGTCGTGTCAAAACGAATTCAAGTCATCGGAGCTGGAAGCTGGGGATTGGCGTTGACGCGTCTGCTCGCGCTGAACGGACACCAGGTGCGCCTCTGGTGCCGCGAGGAAGACAAACCGGACGAGTTACGCTCCACGCGCAAGAGCCCGTTCTTCCTCCGCGACATGCGCTTGCCCGACGAGGTGGATGTCTCCACGGAGATCGATAGCGGCGCAGAGATCGCCGTCTTGGCCGTCCCTTCCCACGCCATGCGCCCGGTCCTGCGCGAATTCTCCTTATCCAAAGACACCATTCGAGTCAGCGTCGCGAAAGGCATCGAGAACGACACGCTGCGGTGCATGCATGAAGTCATTACGGAAGAATCCGGCCCCGGCCCCGTTCTCGCCCTCTCCGGGCCGAGCCACGCGGAAGAAGTGTCGCGCGACCTGCCCGCGTCCGTCGTCGTCGCGGGTACGGACGCAACGGCTTGTGAGATCGCGCAGGCCGCATTTATCTCCGATAGGTTTCGCGTCTACACGAGTAATGATATTGTCGGCGTGGAACTCGGCGGCGCACTCAAGAACGTCATCGCCATCGCCGCCGGCGCCTGTGACGGCTTCGGACTCGGCGACAACGCGAAAGCCGCGCTCATCACGCGCGGCCTCGCCGAGATGGCCCGTCTGGGCGTCGCCATGGGCGCCGATCCCCTCACCTTCGCCGGCCTCAGCGGCATGGGCGACCTCATCGTCACCTGCGAAAGCCAAC
>CAZWDH010000204.1:573-13074 GCA_964632865.1 uncultured Nitrospiraceae bacterium | reverse complement strand
CCTGCGCGGCATCCAGTTGTACCTCTGGAAAAAGCGCGGCGTGTTCCGGAACATGGTTTCCCGGCACTACGGCCCCGGCAGAACCGTCCCCGAGTCGCCCATCGTTTCCGAGCTGAAACTGAGCGAGGAAGAGATCGCCGAGATCGAGTACCGGTTCGAGGCCCTGATGCCTTACCAGAAACCAGGGCTGCCCAGCTTCGCCACGGCTTCGTAGAGTTGCGAAAGGAATCGTGCGATTATGGCGCAACTTGCTTTCGGGTTTCTCCGGCGAGTTCGATCTCAAGCGACTCGACCGTGAACTCCACTCCATTGCCGGGGTTCGACCATTCGACATAGACCGTCCCCGATGCTTTGGTACCATCAACGACGAAAGAGTACGTACCGGAGTTTCCATCTGTTGAACTTCGCAGATATCGCGCCGCTGGTCCGGGCTTAACGAGAAGCGGGGAACCAAATGTTTCCTGAATTGCCGGGCTCGCCACGACGGCAGATCTCGCTAGGTCACATTCTGGCTGGCTTTCGATCCATGTGCCAATTAGCAAATACATGGCTAACGCGACAAGAAAGATGACGAGAACGAAGAAGAATCGGACTCCCAGCACGCGGGGCGCTATGTCCATGTCGGTTTGCCTTACTACGTTGCCAAGTCTTGTTGTCCTACTTAGCCTACTTTACCGAAACCCTTTTGCAAAGAAAACCATCCTCCTGAACATTTGCAGGCACCAGAAGCGAAAAACGAAGCACGAAGTGGAGCCCTTTGGAGTGCGGTCGCTTGCGGCTGCTTATTCTTACGCCAAATCGGTTTGCCCAAAGAATTGCGGCACGCTGCCCGGAAGGCGATAGAGTCAACTTATTTCCAAGGATGGCGCACCCGGCGAATAGCGTCGCTCTTCACTTACGCCGAAGTCGAGTCAAATAAGTCCACGTTGGTCTTAGGTGAATCACGCGAAACCGAAACCAAAGCAGCCGCAAGCGACCGCACTCCATAGTGCGTCCAACGATTCTGTGCTGAGCAAGGAGGATCTGCTAAACTATCCCAAGTAGAACAAGAGGACTTTGCAGCGTGCGCGGAGCCGGCTAGCCGGCGGCTCAAAGAAGGAGGACTTCATGCGTTACGTTCATCGGATCCTGTTTCTCGCGCTCGGCTTCGTCTTCGTCGGGTGCCAGCAGACGCCGACGCCAGCCGGTAATCTCTCCTCCGCAACCACGACACCAGAAGAGTTGTCCCGTCAATTTGTGCGATCCCTTTCCGAAGGCGACATAGAAGGGGCGCAGCGTTACTTCATTTCTCGCCAGGAATTCGCGTCCCTGTTCGCTGCCCCGGATATCGACCGTTCCTACGATGAGTTTGCGGAACGATTCAATCAGTCCTTGGCCGGCTTGATGGCAGATATGCAAGGTGCCGAATTTGCCCGCATGGATATGTCAATGGCTGGAGAACCCGCGCCGGTGCCGCCGGGGAAGGAGTTCGGCCCCGTCACGACAAAGGAGGAGGCCCTTCTGCTGGACAACGTTCATGCAGTCGTGATCATCGAGGGGGACGAAAGAGACCTAAAGCTGGACGAACTTTGCAAGGTGGGCGATTCATGGCGTCTCGTCGATACCGCAACCCTGACGCCCAAATAACACGCGTTCCCCGGAGAGAAAGGTAGTTTCGGGAGATCCGGCTAACCAGCGAGCCCATCCGCGCTTGGGGCAAGTACGATCACTGTTGGGATGAAGACCATGACGAAACACCGAATCTACACCACGAGCTTCGCGAGCGTCTATCCCCATTACGTCACGAAGGCGGAGAAGAAAGGACGCACGAAAGAAGAAGTCGACGAGATCATTCGCTGGTTAACCGGATACAGCCAGAAAGCCCTGGAAGCGGAATTGAAAAAGGGAACTGACTTTGAGACCTTCTTTGCGAAGGCCCCTGAAATGAATCCGTCGCGGACCTTGATCAAGGGCGTCATTTGCGGCGTCCGCATTGAAGAAATCGAAGAGCCGACCATGCGGGAGATCCGCTACCTGGACAAGCTGATCGACGAATTGGCCAAAGGAAAAACGATGGAAAAGATCCTGCGGAAGTGATTCATCGCTACATCAACCGGCTGCACTGAGCGCACGTCAACGCAATGAGGTACACACCAGATGTATGCCTTGCCTCAAAGAACATCCCCCTTGATCCCCCTAAAAAGGGGGAATAATCGCTCAAGTCTTGGTTGGGTAGTAGTTGAAGTGCATTCCCCTATCGAAAGTCTCTGACAGCGCCAGCGCAACGCAAAGCGTTGTGGCGGATTCCCCCTTTGAAGGGGGATGTCTTTTGGAGACTGGCCGCCGTACAAGATGAACCCTCATTTGAGGAAAGCTGTACTAAGGGACGCATTGCGTCGCAGGGGACTTCGACTGGCGTCGCCCTATTTCGTTCGCGCCTCCAACTTCCCTTCCCACTCCCGCAGGGCGTTCAGCACGCGTTTGAGCAAGGAATGTTCCCGATGCTCCGGGTAGCGGAGCAGGCGTTCCAATTCCTCAGCGGCGTCAATGACGACGATGCGTTTGGCGCTGGAGGTCTTGGCATCGTCGACATCTCGGCGGGGTCTCTGATGGGCGGAGTCGTCCACGACACCGGCCGTGTTCAGCAGGGCGACGTGGCGACGGATCGCGTCACGCCGCCCTGTCCAATCGACACCGTCCGATGTGCTACCAGGTCGCCGAAGCCACGGCGTCTATGCGGTCCAGACCAATTCGATCCAGGCTTCGTAGGCGGCGGTGGTTCCCGCGAAGACGCCCCCCGCGCAGATTGCCGTGGCCGTCACGCACGGAATGGTGACCCCACCCAAAGTAACAACGGAGGCGCCGGTACAGCCGGCGAGGAGGGCGCCGCATCCGGCCGTAAGCACGATGGCCACGGCCGCGCCAAACTGAATGCAACTGACTTTGCACATGAAGCCGGAGATTGAAAGCAGGCGCGCCGATTCAACGTTGATGATCCAGGATTCCATGCCGGACAAGACGGACAAGGCGGCGATTGCCTGCGTCGTCTCGCTCCAGTCGCCGGCGACGTCGGTTTCCATGAATTCTTCCTTGAATGTGGCAAGCAGCGTATCGGTCAGCACCACTTTGTCGTTCACCGCAACCATGTCGCCGAGGTCGGGATCCGTCGTGAGCAGGTCAATAAAGGTATCGCCTGCCTCGACGGTGACCTCTTGACCGTTAAAGGCTATCTCGACCTCCGTGTTGTCTTCGAACATAACAACCACACTCCCGCTGGCGTTGCTGTCGTCGTCGAACAGCACGTCCGCAACCACATAAGCGAGAATCATGTATTCGCCCATGTTCACGCAGACTCGGGTCACATCACCCGCGGTGACGATGTCCCGAAACTTGGGCTCCGGGCATGGGGTTCTCCGTGGGCAGCCCGCTAACGTCACCGACAAACACATCGCGAGGGCGACAAGACGGTAGGGCATGCGAATTCGTGTCATGGATCTTCTCCCGTGATACGTTCGGTATTTCCCTGCGTTTTGCCTCGAAGCACCGAGGACAGCCGAGGCAAAGGTAGAGGACGCATAAAATAATGTCAAATGGGTTGACAGTTATGTGTGCATTGCTGAAGGCTAAACCGTTGCGCGGAGACTGCCCGTCACGGTCAGCCCAGCAACTTGCCTTCCCACTCCCGCAGCGCGTTCAGTACGCGCTTCAGCAGTGAATGCTCCCGGTGCTCGGGGTAACGGAGCAGGCGTTCCAGTTCCTCGGCGGCGTCGGTGACGACGATGCGTTTGGCGCTGGGGGTTTTGGCCTCGTCCACGTCGCGGCGGGCGGCGTTGTAGCGCGTGGTGACGATGGCATCGAGGTTGCCATCGAACTGTTGGATGAACTTCGCGAACGTGCGACGGGACTTCTGATGGGCAGGCTCATCGAGAACCCCCGCGGTGCTCAAGAGCGAAACATGGCGGCGGAACTCGTCGTAATCGTCGAGGACCTCCGCCACCGGGCGGGGTTGTCCCGACGCGAGACGTTTCATGATGTCAAAGGCTTTGGCGATGCAGGCCGTCGCGGTCTTCTGGTCCACGGATGCGTTCCCTCCGGACCGTAAGGGTAGCAGAAACGGAAGGAGCACGGGCGTCCCGCCCGTGTAAACCGTCACAGGCGGGACGCCCGTGCTCCTTGGATGCATTGTCGCGCGTGGTCAGCGAACAAACTACCCGTTCAAGACCCAGCCGTCACGGTAGGTGCGGCGGAGGAGTTCATTGGCAGCTTCGTTGTTGGTGATGCGGCCGGTGGCGCCGTCGTATTCGATCCGCTCCCCGTGGCGGTACGCAACGAGTCCGAGCAGCAACTGCTCGATCATGTCGCCACTGTACTCGAAGTCGCAGGTCGTCTTCAGATCGCCCTTGCACGCATCGATCCATTCCTGCTGGAAATGGCCCAGGGGCGGAATGAGCTTCTTCTCCGGTCGCGGTTTGTAGTAGGTCATGTTGTCCTTGTCCGCGAGGGGAAGGATGACCCGCGTTTCAAACCCGGCGATGAGGTAGCCGTTCGAGCCGTGGAACATGACGCCGTGACCCACGTCGTTCAAGTTGATGTACTTCGCCGGCGATTCCGGCATGTCGCCGCCCTGGTACCAGTTGACCTTGATGGCGGGCCGCCAGTCATTGGCCGGGTGCTCGAAGCTGGAGGTCATCCGCACCGGCGTGACATCGGGGTTGAACGGTTCGCCCACGCCCGTCGCCGAAGTGGGGATCTTCGCGTCGATGGCGTTCCACGCGAGGTCCATGGTGTGGCTGCCCATGTCGCCGATCTGGCCCACGCCGAAGTCCCAATACATGTTCCACTGCAGGCAGTTCATGCCCGGCGTGCCGGAGAAGTACTCGGGGTTGTACGGGTGAAACTGCGTGGGCCCGATCCACAGGTCGTAGTGCAGGTTCTTCGGCGGATCGCCCGCGGCGGGCAAGTACCCCGGCTTCGGGATTTGGCGCGTGCCCCAGGCGCTGACTTCCTGTAACTCGCCGATGGCGCCGTCCACGATCAGTTCGCGCACCCGATTGAAATTCTCCAGCATGTGGCGCTGCGTGCCTTGTTGGGTCGCGATCTTGTCCTTGTTCTTCAGGTAGGTCTCGCGCACCAGCCGGCATTCCTCCACACTGATGGCGACGGGCTTTTCGCAATAAACGTGAAGCCCGCGGTTCATGGCCCATACCGACACGAAGGCGTGGGTCTGGTCCGTCGTGCAACAGACGATGGCGTCGAGGTCCGGATGATCCAGGCATTCCCGCCAGTCGATGTAGCGCTTCGCATCAGGGAACACATTGCATGCGAAATCGAGGTGTTCCTCATCCACGTCGCACAAGGCCACGACGTTTTCCTTGGACAGCACGTCGTAATGCGCCCGCCCCCGTCCATCGGCCCCGATCAACGCGACGTTCAGCTTGTTGCTGGGCGCCTGGGCACTCGCGAAGGTGCCGCTCGGCAGAATAAGTAAACCTGCCCCGGCCGCGCCGGCTTTGAGAAAACCCCGCCGCCCGAATGTAGAAGATTTCATTGTGCTGTCTGATACGCGTTTGCCCGGAGTCTTCATAGTCGCGGTTCCTCTCGAGGTCAGGGTGTCTTTCGCCGAAGCGGCGGTTCCCGGTTCAACAAGTCCCCTTATTCAACCACAGCGCCCGCGCCGAGACAAGGAATAAACGGAGTCGCCAACACGACGCCTTCGCGGTTGGCGGTGATGCTCCGGGCGTTGCCGAATTCCGGATTCTGCGCTACACTCGTTATCACTGGTGTTGGGATAGGAAGGTGGATGGCGCTATTGCGCGCCGGAAAGGAGCGGAATCATGTCGGTCGATGCTGCTGATTACACCGTGTGGCGGAGGCTCTTGCAGGCAATTCTTCAGATTCTGATTGGGCTGTTGCTACCGGCCATCCAGTCTGCGCGGGACCGGCGGTAAGCTGGAATTCATGGTGATCCAATCCGGGTCGCGGCGAGTATCCACTGACCCCGAAGACTATTCTTTGATGGCCGTGCTCCGCCGGAAGGCTTCGCGCATGGCGGCAATGTTGCGCGCGTTGCCGGAATCGTCTTCAGGCGGAAGTGTGGTCTCAGGGTCGGGCCGGGCAAAGCCGTAGACGCCGATGTCCTTCAGGTTCGGGTCGGCGAGCACGGCAGCGGCGTTGTGTTGGTCGCCCCAGCCGCAGACGCACTGGATGAGGCGTGGTCCGGGTCCGACGGTCTTGCGGATGTCGAGCAGTTTCTGCGTATCGAAATGCTCGTTCATCAACCAATCGACTTCACGCAGCATCCGCGATCCTTCCAACTGCGGATGTTGCAGGTCGAAACAGGTCAGCCAGATGATGCAGTCCGGCTTCGCCTTCTTTGCGGCCGTGTGGATGCGGTCCCAGCAACGCGCGAGCGCACGTCGGTTGAACTCGAGTGTGCGCGCCTCATCCATTTCCTCCTCGCCCGGAAACGGCTCGCCGAATAGCTCCTGATATATCTGCTTCTCGCATTCCAGCCACGTGTACTCGCGGTCCGGATAAAGGTGGCTCGCATTGTAGACCCAGTCGATCATGAACCCGTCGATGCCGGTAACCGTGAGCACTTCTTCCATTTCCCGGCACAGATAATCGAGGTACTCAGTCGTGAAGGGGATCGCGATGGCGTTCGGAAACGGGTGGCTTAATTCCGGGTGCGTTTGGCTCCAATGCGTGTTGGCCCCCACGCAGAAATATCCCATCACTTTCATGCCGGCCTCGTGACCGAGCCGCGTCAGCTCCGTAAGGAAATCGCCTTGCATGCCCGGTTGCACGGGGGCGACTTTGCTCTGATACCACGCGTAGCCCGGGCAACTCACGCAAAAGGTCTGGATCGTGTTGACTCCCATGTCCCGGTACCATTCGAAATGCTCTAGCGCGGATGCCTGCGCATACATGCCCGGTGGCGCGAATCCCTCGGTGCCCCAATTGAAGTCAATGCAGAACGCCTTGATGCGCTCGTCAGGGTTCTCGTTAGTCTCGGCGGGTTGGGTTACGACGCAGGCAAGAGCCGCGGCGATCAGTGACATCGTCGGTATCATGGTCTGTTCCCCCAGATCTGTTCGCGCATAGTACGCGTCATCGCGGCAAAGTACACAATTTTGTGCGGGCAACCTTTGGAGTGCGGCCGCTTGCGGCTGCTTTTCTTAAACTGACCATGCTGTACCGGACTCGATCAATTGGCTCGACGGGTGGCAAAGAATGGATAAGCTGGCGTGTCGTTATTTCGTTTACCGTTACACGTAGGGCGGCTGATCACTCCGAGAAAAGCAGCCGCAAGCGGCCGCACTCCATAGGGTCGCCGTTGCGAGTTGAAGTTCGATGTCGAGCGCGTTTGTGAACGTGGAGGAGCAACGTTCATACTGGCCGTGCGCCACAAATAAGGGGGAGGACATACCGTGAGTGCATTCGCCACCGTCATCGTGATTTTGGGAGCGGCACCTTCGATTGACGCCAACGATCTCGTAACCCTCGCGCCGGGATGGCGGGCGACCGTGATCTCCGAGGTCGACCAGAGCTACGCGGGGTGGGATGTCGAGATTGGCGACGCGGACAACGATGGCAAGAACGAGATCCTGACGACGGGATGTCCGGACAGCCGCTTGTATCTGTTCAAGCAAAACGGGGCGGATTGGGATACGCGCATGCTGGCGGAGAATCTCGCGGAGCACAGACCGGGCATGGGGTTGGCCGTTCGCGTGGCGGACCTGAACCGCGACGGTGCGAACGAGGTGCTCTTGGGCACGGGACAGGAGGGCGCGGGGACCGCGTTATTCTACGTGTTCCGCACCGACGGCAAGACGGCGAGCCCCCTCGTCGTGTCGCGGCCGGATTGCAACCAGAGCGCCTTTACCCACAACCTGGCGATCAACGACCTCGACGGAGACGGCATCGATGAAGTGGTTTCCGCGTACTGCGGCGGCGGCGAGATCGTGCGGTACGATCTCGATCGCACGCTCAGCGCCGTTGACGCGCGGCTTCTGCACACCTTGTCCGGTTCAGGCGAGGAATCCCTTATTGCCGACGTGGACAACGACGGTGCAGTCGAGTACATCACGTCCAACAGCTTTCGCCCGGGCGAGGCGCGCGTGGAGATCTTCGAGTTCGATGAAGCGGGCGAACTCGTGATGCCACCGCGAATCATGGTGGCGGGATTCGACGACACGCCCTGCTTTTACGCTTCGATCGTGATCGGCGACGTGGACAACGACGGTGCGAACGAGATGGTCGTAGGATGGAAGCAGGATCAGATCATAAACAAAACTACGTTGCTTGGGTATCGCGTGGGGAAAGAGGCCACGGTAGTCTATACCTTCGAGCGGGAAACTGATGACCTCGATATGGGCTACTTCGAGAAGATGATGGCCATTGCCGATGTGGACAACGATGGGCGAAACGATCTGGTCGTCTCCACACGGGGCGACAATCTGTCTGAATCCATCACCAGTCAGCACCTTGGCCGCGTGTACCGCTATGCCCTCAACGACAGCGGCGCTGTCGAGCGCGAACTCCTCGCGGATCTGAACGCCGGATATGCTGAATCATCCTGGCTCGCCGTCGGCGACGCCGACAACGACGACCGGAACGAACTCGTGCTCGCCACCGGAAAGGGCGACCGAACGCGCCCGGGCACGTCGTACGTCATGCTTTTGGAGAAGTAACCGCTATTTCTCTTTGCGCGTCTCAAGCAACGCGTCGGCGTACCGGTAAGCCGACTCCGACAGCCACTGGTCCGCGTTGGCGAGTTTTGGGGCACCGTGGGCCAGGAGCCCGGCCATGGCCGCGGCGGCGAAGAAATCACGTAGTTCGATGTTGTCCATGATATGGGGCCTCCCGTTGGTGTGGATTCGGAATTCGTGTTCACAAGCTTAACAAATCCGTCGTCGCGCGCATATTCAAATGGGTTCCAACGGCAATCCTCTGGTGCGGCATATTTCTGCTGTTGCACGGGTTAGGGTTGATAACGAGGACCATTTCCGGGTACTTAGACTGGAAGCACTTACGCTGCAGCAATGACCCCAAGATGGAAAACACGATGTTAGACGACAGAACGAGCGAGGCCGCGATCCGGGATCGCGAAATCCTGAATAAGAAAAGTGCGGTGACCTTGAGCCGGTTGTTGCCTCGACTCGAGGCGAAGTTCGCCGCGCACGTGGACGAAGACGAGTGGCTTGGTTTTGTCGAACGGCTGCGCAAACATTTCGATCAACTCTTTCGCGCGCTGCACAGTCTCTACGGCGCGGAGTATGACTTCTTCTATCACATGGAGAATATCCTCACGTCGGCCACGCAGATGTGGTTCGATCGTCCCGCGGAGTTAAAAGCCCTCGACGCGCTGCGCGAAACCGATCCGTACTGGTATCAGTCGCACCGAATGGTGGGGGCCATGTGCTACGTGGATCTCTTCGCCGGCGATTTGAAGGGGCTCACGGAGAAGATTCCGTACCTCTCTGAATTGGGCATCACGTACCTCCATCTCATGCCCATTTTCAAATCTCCCGAGGGCGACAATGACGGCGGGTACGCGGTCAGCAGCTACCGGGAAGTGGATGCCGACGTAGGCACCATGGAGGACCTCGAACTCCTCGCGACGGAACTGCGCCACCGCGGGATATCGCTCGTGCTCGATTTCGTGTTCAATCACACGTCCGACGAACACGCGTGGGCCTTGCACGCCCTCGGAGGCGATCCCGAGTATCAAGAGTATTATCGCATGTTTCCGGACCGGCGCATGCCGGACGCTTACGAACGCAGCATCGCCGCCGTGTTCCCGGACGAATTGCCGGGATGCTTCACCTACCGCAACGCGATCCGGAAATGGGTGTGGACTTCATTCTACAACTTCCAGTGGGATTTAAATTACGCGAACCCGGTCGTCTTCAACCGCATGCTGGAAGAGATGTTGTTTCTCGCAAATCGGGGCGTGGAAGTGTTGCGGTTGGACGCGATCGCGTTCATCTGGAAACAACTCGGCACGGGATGCCAGAACTTACCGCAGGCCCATACTATTGTGCAGGCCTTCAACGCGATCACGAGTATCGCGGCGCCCGCGATGGTGTTCAAATCCGAGGCCATCGTTCATCCCGACGAAGTACGTAAGTATATTCGGGAAGACGAGTGCGAATTGTCCTACAATCCGCAGCTAATGGCCCTGCTCTGGGAAGCCCTCGCGACGCGGGACATCCGCGTGCTTCGGCATGCCATGCGCCAGCGGTTCGCGATCCCCGATGGCTGCTCATGGATCAACTATGTGCGCTGTCACGACGACATCGGGTGGGGCTTTGCGGACGACGAAGTGGAGAAGTTTGATTTCAATCCAGTCGATCATCGGCTCTTCCTGACGAAGTTCTACACGGGGAACTACAAGGGGTCCTTTGCGCGCGGCGCGCCCTTTCAAGAGGATCCGAAGACGGGTGATGCCCGCGTGTCCGGGATGTGCGCCTCGCTCGCCGGGCTGGAACAAGCCATCGAAGAGAAAGACGAGTCGCTCGTCGATCTCGCGATTGCTCGAATCCTGCTGTTGCATGGGATCATCATGACCATCGGCGGCATTCCCTTGATCTATCTCGGCGACGAGTTGGGCACGCTCAACGACTACGACTACGAGCGGTCCCTGGACAAGATCGGCGACAGCCGATGGCTGCATCGTTCCCAGTTCGACTGGGAACGCGCAGAGAAGCGGCGCGATCCGGAGAGCGTGGAAGGGCGGATCTACAGCGGTATCGCGCGGCTGGTGCAGTTACGCCAGCAGAACCTGGCTTTCTCACGGGCCGAGACTGAGTTCGTGGAAACCGGCAACGATCATGTGTTCGCCTATTTCCGTACGCACAACAACCACAGCGCACTGGTCCTCGCCAATTTCAGCGAGAAGCCGCAGACGGTTGAAGCCTGGCGCCTCCGGCAACTGGGCATGCGGAAAACCATGGTCGACCTCATTTCCGGCCGCACCATCATCGCCGCCAAAGAGCTCGTCCTGGATCCCTACCAGCTCATCGTCCTCGCGCGTACGGTGTGATTCTGAAAAGTCCTTTTCAGGAGGGCGGGTTTTCCAACCCGCCATGCCAAAGCCTTCGGGTCGAAGCAATCGACGTCATGTGTCAGGAAGCCCCATCTTAGGCATCCACGCGTAAAGAGGTTATTTCGCTAATGAATCATCGGCGTGGCGGGTTGGAGAACCCGCCCTCCTTGCCGATGCGCATAGTGCCGGAATTCATGGGTGACATGTTCTGTTGAGTAAGATTCAGGCCACGCTCGGCATCACGCCGTCACAATATGGTATCCTATGCCTCTCGTCGCTTCGGCGTTGCACTTGCGAGAGTCCCGGCAACACCGGCACCACGCAGTTTCTTCGTCATCTACCTTTCGACGTACGTCTACTTCCAGGAGCAGTAGAGTTGAATTCGACAGCGATCGCACAAGCCGGTGAGCATCCCATACCGCGCAGCCGTTGGGCCGACATTCCCTTCGCGCCGAGCCGATTCCCCGTGTTCTATGGGTGGGTCATGGTTTTGGGCAGCGTCATGGCCGTCATGGCCAGCATTCCCGGACAGACCGTCGGCGTCGGCGTGTTTACCGATCATCTCATCGGTGCGTGGGACTTGTCGCGCGTGCAACTCAGCACCGCCTATCTCTTCGGCACGCTCATCAGCGGATTCCTGCTGCCCACGGCGGGCCGGGTGATGGACCGCATCGGCACGCGCGCCATGATTGTCTTCGCCGCGGGCGGACTGGGCGTGAGCCTGATCGTTGTGGCGACAGCCGACCGAGCCGTCGCGCGGGCCGGCGTGCAGTCCGCCATGGTGGCGATGATCGCTACGACTTTCTGTTTCCTATGCCTTCGCTTTTTTGGGCAAGGTTGCCTCGCAATTGTGTCACGCGTCGTCATCGGCAAATGGTTCAGCCGGCGCCGCGCCATGGCGACCGCGGTGGCGGGCGTATTGACGTCCTTCGGGTTCAACGGCTCGCCGGTCATCCTGAACGAGATCATCGTCGCTGCGGGCTGGCGCGGCGCCTGCGGTGTGCTTGCTCTGGCCATCGGTGTGGGTGTCAGCGTTGTCGGTTGGCTGATCTTTCGCGACAGCCCCGAGGAATGCGGCCTCGAAATGGACGGCGGCGCCCGCAACGTCGATGATGCGAAGGCAGCGATGGCGCGCGAGCGCGATTTTACCCGCGGCGAGGCATTGCGCACGTGGGCCTTCTGGGTCTTCAGTTTTTCACTCGCGGCCCATGGGCTCATCATCACCGCCATGACGTTCCACGTCGCGTCCATCGGCGCGGAAATGGGACTGTCGCGCGAGGATTCGTTTCAATTGTTCTTCCCCATGTCCTTCTTCGCGGTGGGGACGACCCTCCTCGCGGGTGTGGTGGCCGACCGGATCAACCTCAAGTATCTGTTGATCCTCTTTCTCGCCGGGGAAGCAGTAGGCACCACCGGACTCTTGAGCTTGGGCGACGTGTGGGGGCGCTGGATGATGTACGCGGGGTTTGGTG
>CAZWDH010000204.1:0-563 GCA_964632865.1 uncultured Nitrospiraceae bacterium | reverse complement strand
GGGCTTTTCTTGCCGCTCATTACGGTCGCGTGGCCTCGATTTTTCGGACGCGCACACCTGGGCGCCGTTAGCGGAGTTAACATGACCATCATGGTCTGGGCCAGCGCGCTGGGTCCGGTGCTGTTCAGCAAGGTGCAATCGGTGACCGGAAACTACTTGCCGATCATCGCCGCGTTTTGGCTCGTACCCATTGCGCTGCTACTGGCATCAGTGATGGCGGACAATCCCCAAACGGAATCTGTCGCTGATCCCAACTGATTGCGTTCGCGCGGGTCAATCCGATAGCGTGTGCGTTACTGAGACTCGAACACGCGGGAGGGATGCGACGTGAGCCAATCGAACCGGTACGGGCGGGCAGTTCAGTCTGAACGTGGGAAGCATTTGGGCCGGCGCGAGTTCCTCGCCGGAGCGGCCATGGCGGGTCTCGCCGGTTGCGTATCGGTCGCGTCGCGCTCGTCATCGGCTCCTGGGTCGAAGCGCCCGAACATCCTCTTCGCAATCGCCGATGACTGGTCCTGGCCCCATGCGTCTGTCTACGGCGCCCCCGAGATTTCCACAACAGC
>CAZWDH010000203.1:0-13088 GCA_964632865.1 uncultured Nitrospiraceae bacterium | reverse complement strand
CAGTGATCCCCAGTTTCTGAATCGGTGCATAAGAGAAGGGCGTACATGCGGTGCCTCCCTCTAAAATGGCCTCAAGTAGGCAAACCGTAGGTCCACCGGGAGGATTTTGGCATGTACGACCCGTGTATGATTTTGGCATGGCTCACGGCGAATGTCGAGGGGATGCGGTTGTCGCGGGCCAAGACGTTGGCGGCGATTGTGCGTGCAGTACGGATGATGCGCGGCGTGGGAGTGCTGGCGTTGGGTCGGTCCATGTCGGGCGTAGTGGCGGCAAAACACTATATTAAAAGGGTCTGGCGCTTTTTGCGCAACGGCGAGGTCGAGGTCGAAGCGGTTTCGGCTGCCTTGTTCCGATTTCTAGGTCCTCGGACGGGGCGCACAATCATCTTGGCGGATTGGACGGACCTTGAGCCGTTTCAACAATTGGTGTTTTCGTTGCCTCGAGATGGACGAGCCTTGCCCTTCTTGTGGATCACCATCCGAAAAAGCACGAAAGAAGAGGAAATTAAGGGGGCCATGATCGCGGCCGAAAGGCGTGCCCTCAAGTGCCTTTTCCGCATGTGTCCGGCTGGAGTCACTCCCATTATCCTTGCCGACCGAGTCACGAATCTCGCTCGAATTGGCAACTACTTCCTTCAACTATATCGACTACCCATTAGCAAAGCCTTCAAAGCACTTCGCGCTTTGCCAACATGAATCTGGGGAGCACTGAGCTTTGGAGTGCCAGGGTGCTTGCCCTCGCGTTGTGCAGTTTTCGCCGTGGCGCCGATCTCTCCTTCTTCCACAGTTATCTTCGGCCAAACGAAGGTTCTTCCTCCAGGTTACGCGAGGGCAAGCCCTCGCACTCCAAAGGGTCATCCATGACGGTCTGTACTTCGAGGAATCTCGATTCGGCCGTGACCTTGGTGCCACTTTCAGGGGCGAACTTCCCTGGTAGTGCTTTTCGGAATCGGGCGGCCCGTGCTCTATACTTGGGGCGTCACGCTGGATTTTTTCATATGCAGGGGGATTCCATGCGATTGCTGGTGTACGGGGCGGGCGCGCTGGGGAGCGCGGTCGGCGGGTTCATGGCCAAGTCCGGGCACAAGGTGACCCTGATCGGCCGGAATCCGCACATGGACGCCGTCGTCAAAGATGGGCTCCGCATCACGGGAATCTGGGGCGACCATTGCGTCATGGGGTTGGACGCGCGGACCTCGTTGGATGGAATTTCACCCGGCTCGTTCGACCTCATCGTTGTCACGGTCAAATCCTACGATACCGTCGCCGCGTCTCAAGCAATCCAGCCGCTGGTCGGCCCCGAGACGCTCGTATGCTCCTACCAGAACGGCCTGGGCAATGCGGAGTCCATCGCGTCGGTTATTGGCTGGGAGCAGACCATCGGCGCGCGGGCCATCTACGGGGTCGTCGTGCGCGAACCCGGATGGATCGACATCACGGTCATCGCCAACCCGACCGCGTTCGGCACGTATCATGAGGCGACGCCCGTTTCCCGCGTGCACGAGATCGTCGCGGCCATGGATGAAGCGGGGCTGCCGACGGTGTATACCGACCGCATCAAAACGGTGCTTTGGGGGAAGGTCGCATATAATTGCGCATTGAATCCGCTGTCCGCCTTGCTCGATGTGCCCTACGGGGAGTTGTTGGACACGGAGCACACGCGGGAAACGATGCGGGAAATCGTGCACGAACTTTACACGGTCGCCGCGGCCTTGAACGTACAGCTCGAACCTACGATCCCGGAAGCCTACATCACCCTGCTCTTTGAGAAACTGATCCCACCGACGGCCGCGCATTACGCGAGCATGCGCGCCGATTTCCAGCACCGGCGCCGGACCGAGATCGACGCCCTGAACGGCGCCATCGTCCGCTACGCCAACGAGCACGGCGTCGGCTGCCCAACGAACACCCTGCTCACCCGCCTCATCCGCGCCCGCGAATATGCTTTGCGGATGCGTTACTAGGATTTAGCCTATTGGTTTGCGCTTGGTTCTGCGTTTCATCGAGTTTGGATACCGTCACGCAAACCTGAGTCCCCCCTCCGCGTTTGACAGCCTCTTTCGGGCTGGGCTAATGTGCCACAACGATTTCGGCACCCGGCGGCAGCGGTCATCTTGCTTCCGGTTTCCTTCCGGAACTTTCCAACATGAGGTACGACCACGCACATGGAACTTCGGCAAAACCGCGTCCGCGGTTTTCTAGCTGCATTCGCGCTTGTCCTGGCGCTCCCCGCCTGCAATCGCGGGCCGGTTTCCAAGGAATTCCTCGACGATCCGGCTATGACGACGCCGATCATAGCCGAGCCACTGTCCACTTCCGACGGCATCGCCAAGACCTACCGGCTCACAGGAGACGCGTTTCTGCGGCGTCGCAACGCTGAGTACGAGCCGTTGGTCATTCCCCTGGAGTCCCTTCGGGTCATGTTAGGCATCCGCAGCGGAGCGGATACGGACAAAGCCACGACGGATGCCATGATCGAGAAGACCAGCGACTACATTCGGGTCGCCGCGGGAGACCGGTTCAGCAGCGTCGAAACCAACCTGACCTTTCCGGCAAGTCACTACAACGTGCTCGAAGTGACCATGCGGGCCGACGCGGGATCCCGGTGTATCCTGAGCTGGTCGAGCGACTTGGAGCCATCCGTTCTGCGCAATGACGGGGTAGGTACTCCCATCTTCCCAGACAATGAATTGCACACCTACCGCATGTCGCTGGACCCCTATACCGCAGAAACGTGGGCGGGGCAAATCCGCAGCATCGCCTTGTATCCCTCGGACCAGCCCGCCAATGTGGAGGTCCATGAGATTAAGTTCCTTTACGAGCCGCCGGAAGGACCGGCCCGCGTGTCGCTGGATACGCAGACCCACGAGGCCCTTTACGGTACGCAACCACCCTGGAAGTTGACCGTGCCGGACCACGGCGTCCTCGACTTGTACCTTGGAATGCTCCCGCGCGCGTGGCACGAGAACCGGAACGGCGAAGTTCGTTTTGTCGTCGACATGGAAACGGCGGCCGGAACGGTCAATCTGGCCGACGAAACCCTGCGGCCGGGCGAAGAAAAGGCGCACCGGTTCTGGCTGCCAATCCACCGGGATCTGTCCCAGTACGCAGGCCAGGAGGTGACGCTAAATTTTCGGACGGAGCAGGGCGAATCGTCGCACGCGGACTACGCGTTCTGGGGCAATCCCGTCGTCTACAGTAAACAAACAGCGACCGCGGCAACGCCGGTTATCCTGATTGTATGTGACACGTTGCGGGTCGATCATTTGTCCTGCTACGGCTACCTTCGCGAGACCTCGCCGCACCTCGACGCGTTCGCGCAGGAAGCCGTGCTGTTCGAGAACGCGATCTCCAACGAAACGTGGACCCTTCCTTCCCACGCGACGATGTTTACCGGCCTGTATCCCAAGAACCACGGGTTGACTGCGAACGCCAATCTGCCCGAATCGACGGTTACCCTCGCGGAGGCACTGCGCGACGCGGGGTATCAGTCCGCCGGGTATACGGGGTTCAGTTTCTGGCTCTATCCGTGGCGGGGGTTTGCTCACGGTTTCGACCTGTACAACGTTCCTGAGTGGCGGTTCCGCACGGTGTACGATTCGAGGGCGCTGCTCGAAAGCTGGCTCGATATGCACCCGATCCCGAACGTGTTTCTCTTCTTCCACAATTTCGACGTGCACTCGAAACCGGCGCGGCAGTACGACGGATTGCCCTACGGGCCGGACGATCCGAGTTTCCTTCACTTCGCCAAGGAGTTCGAGTCGCCGCCCACTTTCGAGCGCGAAGGCCGGGACAAAGTCGATGGCGAAGATTTCATGTTGGCGGCGAACCGGGGTGAAGTCACGCTGACGGACGAAGAGCTGGCCTATTGCATCGCGTTGTACGATGACTGCATCCGCATGGTGGATTTCCACATCCACGAATTTTTCAACAAGCTCAAGGCGCTCGACCTCTACGATCGCGCGCTGATCATTGTGACCTCGGACCACGGCGAGGAATTTGGCGAGCACGGCAGCTACGGCCACGGCAACGTGTACGAACCGAGCGCGCACATCCCGCTGCTCATCCGGTTTCCCGGAGGCAAACATGGCGGTATGCGATTCCCCCATGTCGTGCAACAGACGGACCTGTATCCGACCGTACTCGGGGTACTGGGTTTGCCGCTGCCGCAGCTGGTGGATGGTCAGAACCTGCTTGCCCTGATCGAAGAGCGGGAGGATCCCTTGGGGAAGGCCTACGTGCAACGGCTCCAGCAGAAGGCGGTCCGCACGGACGAATGGAAATTCATCCACAATACCCGCGGCGACACCTATGAACTGTACGACATGCAAGCGGATCGCGCGGAGAGGTCGAACCAGTACGATGCCAGGCCGGAGGGGCTTGATGCGCTGGAAGAAGACTTGCACACGTTTTACCAAGTGGACCCCGAAGGGTGGCATTTCGCCTACTCCTCCAGGAATCCGGAATGGCGGGGCGACCTGGAAATCGCCGCGGACAGCGCCCTCGACACGGCCGTGATGGTGAAGGGGCGCGACCGGCAGAACATGATTTTGAAAGGCCGCACAGTGGCGATCAAGATGGGCCGGGATGGCGACGACGAATTGATCTTGCGTACGACTGACCCTCTCACAAAATTGATCGTGACAGCCTCGGCGGATTCTGAGTTCACACTGGCGGTCGGCGGCCAGCCCGTCCAGACCGGCGCCCGGTTCAGTATCGGTCTTGATCCTTCCGCGTCAGAGTATCCCGAACCGGCCGTATCAACGGAAGGCGCCGCCTTACGGATCTGGTACGTGCCCCCGACGACGAAGCGGTCTGCAGCGAAACCACTCTCCGAAGATGTCGTCGAAGAGCTGCGCGCTTTGGGCTACACCGGAGACTGAGGCGCAATAGAAGGAGGCGAACCCGTGCCCCACGCTCGCGTACTGTCGATGGCGGACTCAGCCGCCGTAGAATCCTTCGCCCGCTCTTTCGCCGAAGACCATCCCTCGCTGCATTTCGGGCGCTTCACACTACGCGATGAGGCAACCACCCTGCGGCCCGACCACGGCGGCATGAAGATCTTCTGGATCTATGAAGGGGAGGGCGGGGTCTTTCTGCCGGCAGGTTTTCGCACGAAGGAAGGCGACGGCGCTTCCCTGCCTTCCGAATACCAAGCGGAACCGATTCCTATCGATCTCGCGGAAACGCTGGCTGTAATCCAAGGAGGGCGCACTACGGTCGTCGAAGCCGCCCGGGTTCCGGTGGATGCTATGTTGAGCCGGTGGCAGGACGGATCATACGTGGGCGATTGCGCCAATGATCTGTGGAAACTGGAACACCTGCCTGCGCCATGGTCGAGCGATTCCGATGTGGAGAATTCCTTGCGCGGATTGTTCGCGCATTGCATGGATGTCGGGTACTCGCAGAAACGGATAGATTCCTGGGAGCGCATCATGGAAGGCGATCAACTTATCGTCGTTCCCGGAGTCGAACTTCAGGTGCGCGGATCGTTTTCGTGTCTTACCTTGGAGAATGCCGAACGCATGACGAGCCACGTTCCCGCCGTGATGCGATTGCGGTATCTGAAAGATACGGCGGGCGGCTGCAACTTTGATTTCGAACCCTTCCGGCGTTTGCCGCTGACGTGGTACCTGCGCGCGCCGGACGACGCGGAGGACGGACTCAACTTCGTCAACAGCCACGTCGTGAACATCGCCAAGGAAACTTCGCCGTCTCATTTTCATCCGCCTTTTGGGCTGGAGGGCAGCAGTCCGCAAAACGAATTCTACCTCGTGCTCGATCCGGCAGCCTACGGACTCGACACTCATGGACGACAGGCGTCGCTGATTACCTATCCGGACCTACGAAACCTGAAGCGCTACGAGGAACACCCGCTCAAGCCGGGCGACTTTGTCCATATCCCGCCGGGCACGGGTCACCGGGGTATGGACGTATTTGTGAATGTACTCACGGTGCCGGGGTTCAAGCCCCACAACGAATACTACATCGATGGCGACATTGAAGCAGCCGGAGGCGGAGCGCCTTTCAATCCCGACCTGATCAACCTCAAGAACTACGGGAACATTGAGGATTTGCTGGGCACGAGGACGGGCTCCATGCCCTAGTCTGAGGTGGATTCCGAAACCTCATCGGCAACCACGCACCGTTTGCATCTTTCGCCCGCCGGTCCGTATGCTACTCGGAGGTGTGGGTCACGATTGACTCAGGGGTTAGGCGGATGGAGGATTTTCACTAATGGCGAAACCCAAGGGACAATACCGGTTTTCCTTCGGACCGTGGAACATCGACGAAGGAGCGGATCCGTTTGGGCCACCAGTTCGGGAGCCAATCCCGCTTCAGAACAAAATGAAGACGGCCAAGAAGCTCGGCTTCGACGGCATGCAGTTTCACGACGATGACGTGGTGCCGGACATCGACACCAAGTCGGCTTCGCAGATCGCCAAAGAAGCGACCAAGATCAAGACGATGCTCGACGGCGAAGGTCTGGTGCCCGAGTTCGTGGCGCCGCGTCTGTGGTTTGCGCCGGAGACGATTGACGGCGCTTACACCAACAACAGTGCCCGGTTACGGGCCTATGCCATCGACCGTACGAAGCAAGCCATCGACATCATGAACATCCTAGGGACGACGTCGATGGTGATTTGGCTCGCGCGGGAAGGCACGTACATTCGCGAGAGCAAGGTCGCGCGCAAGCAGGTGTTGCAGATCCGCGACGCCATTAATGCCTTTCTCGCGTACGACCCGAAGATTCGCATTCTCATCGAGCCGAAGCCGAACGAACCCGTGGACAGCGCAATTATCTCGACCATCGGACACGCGGTCGGTCTCAGCTACATGAGCGACGATCCCATGCGCGTGGGGTGTCTCGTCGAATCGGCGCACTCGGTGCTCGCCGGACTCGATCCCTCGGACGACATGGCCTATGCCCTCGCCCACGACAAATTGTGGAGCGTGCATTTGAACGATCAAGGCAACATGAAGTTCGATCAGGACAAGTCATTCGGCTCGTACAACCTTCGCCGCGCCTTCAACCAGGTCCGCGTGCTCGAAGAATACGCGTACGGCCGCAACGGCGAATGGGTAGGCCTGGACGTGAAGGCCATGCGCACTCAGAAGAAAGCGGTCGGCACGAAGCACATCTCAAACAGCAAGCAGACGTTCCTCTACCTTCTGGATAAGGTCACGTCGTTGAATACGGATCTCGAGGCCGAACTGATCAAGGCCCGCGACTACGAAGAGTTGGACCGGTATATTCTTTGTCATTTGATGGGAAAGAAATACTAGATCCAGCGACGGCAGGGACAACAGAGACGACGGGGACGGCGATCCGATCCCGCTGAGATTCTCAAATGAATTGACGCTACGGCTTGACGGGTCCGCTCTGCTATTGTCCTTGGTGTCCCGGCTGTCTCTGTTGTCCCTCGGGCACTCCGGTCGAATTCCATTTGTCAGAAGCGACGTCCACTGCAAGGAGATCTCATGGCTATCGCCGACTTCAGTTTGAAGGATAAAGTCGCCATCGTGACCGGTGCGAGCCGGGGTATCGGAGAGGCTATCGCCCGCGGCTTTGCGGAACAGGGCGCGACGGTCGTGCTCAGTTCGCGCAAACAGGAAGGGCTCGACGCGGTCGCCGAATCGATTACGGCCGACGGCGGCAAGGCCGTCCCGATATCCTGTCACACGGGAAAGTCCGAGGCCATTGCCGCGTTGTTCGAGCGCGTGAAATCGGAGTTGGGCCGCGTGGACGTTCTCGTGAATAACGCCGCGACCAATCCCTACTTTGGCCCCGCCATCGACATTGCGGAAGGCGCGTTTGACAAGACTTTCGAGGTGAACGTCAAAGGGTATTTTCTCATGTCGCAGCATGCCGCGCGGATGATGATCGAACAGGGCGGCGGGTCGATTATCAATATCGCGTCCATCGCGGGGATCTCGCCGCCGCCGATGCAGGGGGTTTACGGCGTGACCAAGGCGGCCGTGATCGCCATGACGAAGATGTTCGCCAAGGAACTCGGCGGGGCTAACGTGCGGTGCAACGCGATCGCGCCCGGCCTTGTAGAAACGAAGTTCGCGTCATTGCTAATCGAGACGCCGGAGATGTACAAGTTCTTCAAAGAGCAAACGCCCATGGGACGCCACGCGCAACCCAACGAAATGGTCGGCGCGGCGATCTACCTCGCGTCCGACGCGGCCAGCTACACGTCCGGCGCCGTCATCACCTGCGACGGCGGCTACACGACGTAGGAGTTTCACGATGGAGTTCCAGGAGATTGCGGTCATCGGTTCGGGATTCATGGGCAGCGGTATCGCCCAGGTCAGCGCGCAGGCCGGCCACAATGTCGTCCTCGTCGACATCGATGAAATGCGCCTGGAACGGGCGCGGGAGTCGATTGAGTGGTCGGTAGGCAAACTGGTCTCAAAAGGCGCGCTCGAAGAACCCATGGACCAAGTTCTGGACCGGATCGAAACGGCTTCCTCCTATGACGCGGCGTGCGACGCGGACTTGCTCATCGAGGCGGTTTATGAAGACGTCGATGTTAAAGAGCAAGTCCTTCGTGAACTGGATGGGATGTGCGGTCCGGACACGGTGTTTGCTTCCAACACGTCGACGATCCCGATAACGAAGCTCGCGGCCGCTACGGAACGGCCCGACCGTGTCATCGGGATGCACTTCTTCGGTCCCGTGCCGTTGATGCGGCTCGTCGAGATCATTCCGAATTCACAAACAAAAGACGAGGTGGTTCAGGCGGCGCTTCGCTTCGCAAAGTCTGTCGGCAAGAACCCGGTCCTCGTCAAGCAGGACATTCCCGGTTTCCTGATGAACCGGATCTTCGGAGCCATGACCTGCGAAGCCATTCGGCTTCTGGAACGTGGGGCGGGTTCGATTGAAGACATCGACAACGGCATGTGCGACGGCTTCAGCATGCACGTCGGTCCCCTGTGCATTGCGGATTTGGCTGGGCTCGATGTGTCGCTGAACGCCTTCAACGTCATGCACGCGCTCGATCCGGACTACGCACCCGTCGCCCCGGAACTGCTGCATCGTCTCGTCAGCGAAGGCAAACTCGGCGCCAAGACTGGCGAAGGCTTCTACCGCTGGGACGAGTTCGGCAAGCGCCTCGGCCCAGCGTTCTAGACACAACGCCACGTAACCTCGAACGACGTATCGGTGTCCTTGCGGGTGTGCCAACTCCCATAGGGGTAGTATCCGATGCCTGTACCTGAAATCACGGAATCCTCCATTCCCTCCTTCCGAATGAAGTTCGGGTTCGGTTTGTTGTTGGGCATGCTCTCAACCGCCTTTGCCGAAGTCGTGGCGGGCTCCACCCAGTTTCCCTTTCTCAACCCGTGGGGCATCCTCATGGTCACGCCGCTGTATACGATGCACATCGTCGTGTTGGCGACTATTCTCGTCCGGTTCCGTATGTTGACCTGGCAGGGGCTATGCTTTGCGGGCGCCTTGTTTGGGCTTTACGAGGCCTATGTTACGAAGGTGCTCTTCAATCCCCCCTGGGGACAGGAGGTCGCCCTTTCGTTTGCGGGCGTGGCATGGGCGCACGTGGTGTTGCTGGCGCTCTTCTGGCACGCGCTCCTGGCCTTCTTTGTACCGCTCCTCCTGGGTGAGATACTGCTTACACGGTCGCGCCGGGTGCTCGGCGTTCTTCCGATGCGGGTGCGTGCGGCGCTGACGGGGGGGCGGCGTCCCTGGTACTGGATTATCGCGTTCGCTGTGGGGTGCGGGCTGTCATCGAGCGGCAACGCGACGTCGTTGCCGAAGACCGGGCTGGCCATCGTGTATAACGGCGCGCTCATCGCGCTGCTCACCTGGCTTTGGCGCACACGTGCCCAAGGGACTCGGTTTACCCTGGAAGAACTGCTGCCGGGGCGCAGAGGGCTCGCAGTCCTGTGCGCGTTGCTCGGTTTGTTTTACCTGGGGACCAGCTTGACCTTGCGCCGCGACTGGCTTCCCGGTCCGGAGGGGCACGTTGCGATGGCGCTGCTTTACGCCCTGTTCGGCGGCGCGCTGCTGCGTTGCCGCGCGGTCTACCGCGAAAGCGCGACGACCCAAGACCCGGAACTGCCAGGCGCGATGCCTTGGCGCCCCTTCCTGGCCTTCGTCGGTATCTACGCGATAGTCACACTGTGTACCCGGCTCGCGATGGGTCAGTTCGCAGTAGCATTCCTGCTCGTGGATTGGGCCGTTGGCGGATTGGCTGCACTTGTTGTGTATGCCCGGGCCGCGTACTCACTCTGGCCGGCCCGAAGCTGAATACGGGACGGGGATTCGGCCTCCAATCGGCGCCCCAATTCGCCACTCCTTCGCCGTTTTTGCGAGCTTGGGAGACTATCACCGATTGCCCGGGATTGGGTTGAATGATACGATCAAGGGGCATACGCTACGGACACTGGCGAGGTAACGTCATGAACAATCCGAATCTTCGAGTACGTATCCTCCTCCTGATTGCCTTCCTGTTTTTCACGCTACCGTGCCTGACCTACCTGGCGCTCTCCGTTCCGGGATTGGGCATTCTGCTGTCTGTGGACATGGGCCTGCGCGCGGTTCCCCTTTTCGCGGCCGTACAGATTGACCAGACGTTCCTGGACGGCGGGGAACTCACGCCCAACCTGATTCCGGTCTGGGTGTTGCTGACGGGCCTGCTCCTCTGGCCCTTGCTGGTGATCGGCATTCGCTCGTCGCTCTGGTCGATGCGGCGGTGGCGGCGCGCGGTGGCGGTCTATAGTGCCTGCGCGTTTGCGGTCACGGTGGCGGCGGCAGGGTGGGTATTCACCCACATGACCTACTTTTTTTAGCATTCCAATAGCGAATTAAGTTGTTTGCTATCAAGCTTATATGATCGATTTGCTGTCAAAAGTATCATATGGCTTGACTAAACCGACTAGTTGGTCTATAATTCAGCCATGGCACGCATCACCGCCAAAGAAAAACTGGTCAATGCCGCGCTCGAACTCATGGCGGAAAAGGACTACATGGTCACGACCGTGGACGAGATTTGCGAGAAGGCCGACGTGAGCAAGGGCAGCTTCTACCATTTCTTTGAATCCAAAGAGGACTTGGGATTGGCCGCCATGTCGGCGTTCTTTCAGGTTTCCATGGACGAGGTGGGCACCCAGGACTTCATGAAACTCGAGGATCCGGTCGCTCGGGTGTACGGCTATCTCAACTACATGGACAAAAAGGCGGAGCAGCTCCAGCGCACCGGCTGTCTTCTCGGCAATTTTGCGGTGGGGGCCGCGCGATCGAATTCGCGGCTTCAAGAGCGGGTGAGCCAGACCTTCGACAGTTTGGCCCAGGCCATTGCCGGCATGTTTTCACCATTCGCCAGCGAAACCGGCGAGGACGGCCTTCCGACGGCGCAGGAGTTGGCGGAGCTGTATCTCTCCATCATGGAGGGAACGATCGTGCTGGGCAGAGCGCACTGCGATCCGGAGCGCATCCGGAAGGGTAACCGGTGGTTTCGCCAGTACTTGGAGACGCTGGTTCCGGCGTAAGTGCGCATTGTTTTATGCAAGGTGTTAAACCGACTAGTCGGTTTAACTTATCGGTCTAGAAAACAACGGCGCAGTATCGAGCAGTACCAACGAGTCCTGGGAGGATCTCATTATGGCAGTGGTCATGAACGAAGAAAAACTGCATCAAATGGTCGGCAAGATGGTGGGCGACTTAGGCGCGGCAGTGAACGGAGCGCTCGTTATCACCGGAGATCGACTCGGTCTGTACAAGGCCCTGGCGGACGGCGGCCCGTACACATCGGCCGAGTTGGCGAACGAAACGGACACGAGCGAGCGGTATGTGCGCGAATGGTTGGCCTCGCAGGCGGCCTCGGGTTATGTGGAGTACGACGCGCAAGCCGATCGGTTCTATATGACGCTTGAACAGGCCATGATTTTCGCTAACGAGGAAAGCCCATTTCTGATGACAGGCGGCTTCTACTCGGTGGCCTCGGTTTACAAAGATGAACCGAAACTATCCAAGGCTTTTCGCACCGGAGACGGCGTGGCTTGGGGCGACCACGACGGTTGCCTGTTCTGCGGCGTCGCGAAATTCTTCCGTCCCGGGTATCAGGCCTTTCTGGTATCCGAATGGCTCCCCACCTTGGACGGGGTGACGGAGAAACTCGAGGCGGGCGCGGAGGTCGCGGACGTGGGCTGTGGCCACGGTCTTTCAACGATGATCATGGCCGAGGCGTTCCCGAACTCGACCTTCACGGGGTTCGATTACCACGAAGAATCGATCCGCTGTGCGCGCGATGCGGCGCAGAAGGCGGGCATTACCAACGTTCGCTTCGAAGTGGCCACGGCGAAGGATTATCCCGGAACGGAATATGATCTCGTCACCTTCTTCGACTGCCTCCATGACATGGGCGATCCGGCGGGCGCGGCGTCCCACGTGCGCACGACGCTGAAGCCGGACGGCACCTGGATGATGGTCGAACCCTTCGCCCACGACACGCTTGAGGAAAACCTGAACCCGGTGGGCCGCGTGTACTACGGGTTCTCCACGGCCGTGTGCACGCCTTCGGCCTTGAGCCAGGACGTGAAGAACGCCCTCGGCGCGCAGGCCGGCGAAGCGAAGCTCCGCAAAGTCGCCGAAGCCGGCGGGTTCCGGTCCTTCCGGCGTGCCACGGAAACGCCGTTCAACCTGATCCTCGAAGCGCGTCCGTAGTACGTACTGAACATCGAACGAGACGTCCCGGTTGGCATCCACCAACCGGGACGTTCCTTTTCTCCGAGTTACCCTGGTCGCAATATCGTTTCGGACACAGCGTTACCTCAAAGAACATCCCCCTTAATCCCCTTCGAAGGGGGAATGGCTTAAGCAGGGGCTTGGGTGCTTCTTTCGGAACTGGGCACCGTTCAATTTCACCGGCCGTTCCGACGCAACACGTTGCGCGCTCTCGCCAGCGACGAATATGGACTAAGCGATCGATACACACCATAAACAGGGCTTGACGAAATTCCCCCTTTGAAGGGGGATTAAGGGGGATGTTGTTTTTTCCATTGACTAGAGCGTTTTAAATAAAACCGTACCCGCATGAGGCAAACCAATTGATGATGTCGGTATC
>CAZWDH010000202.1:0-13191 GCA_964632865.1 uncultured Nitrospiraceae bacterium | reverse complement strand
CGAGAACCTGTCATGCGGCTACTTCGTCCGCGCGGCTTTCTGTATGTGACCGCACGCTTCTTGCGTGGTCCACACGGTGTTGGCCAGGAAGCGGAAATTGATGATTGCGCTTTCGTAACCGTTCCACCCGGGCACTATCGCGGCCGCCGTCGCGTCCTTGACGACAGCGACTTCGAATCCCTGTTCGAGCAGTTCGCGCAGGTGCGATTCGACGCATAGGTTGGCCGACATGCCGGCCAGGACGACCTTGTCGACGCCGCGCTTGCGGAGCTGCAAGACGAGGTCGTTCGTTTCGGGGCCGTAGACCTTGTGTGGACTGACGACGACCGTGTGGCCGTCGTCGATGTACTTCTTGTACTGCGCCAGCCAGTCCGCGCCGGAGCCTTCGAAATCCTCGAGGTCCAAGGGGCCCTTGCGGTCGAACATGCCGATGCTGTGCATGAGGCGTTCCAGGGCGCCCTCGAATTTCCAACCGTGATCGGCCGGGTAATAGTAGTGTGGCGAGACAAAGACCGGAATGCCGGACTTCTTCGCCGTACTGAACAGCGAGTCAAGGTTCTCGACGGTCTTGTTCTCCGTCACGTTTTCGCCGACGACGCCCCAGGTCACGCCATCCGGGCTGAGAAAGTCGTTCTGCGGATCGATGACGACGAGCGCCGTGTTCTCGGAATCGACCGTCATCCCAGGGTCGGGGATTTGCGCGGTCGCGCTTTGCACCGTTAAGGTCAGGGCTGCAAATGCAAGTAGTTTCGCCTGAATCCACACTGTGTTTCTGCGTTTCATTTTTTCTCTCCTCATCGTTGTCGTTGTTTCGCGGTTGGTCGCCTTACGAAGCGGTAGAAGGTATTATTGTGTTTCTCCAACTCACGCGTGCCGCTATCCCGATTCCCCGGCGGCGGGCGTGAATGTCATCGCGGCCCGCCGCCGGAGTGCCGGAGTGCAGGCGTCTAGCCTTGTACCTTCTCCCAGTGTTTCTCCGCCTTCTTGACCTGTACTTGCTCATCACCTTGGTTCCACTTTTCGAGGGCATCTACGTTCACATTTCGCAGGAAGAGCATGAGACGGCCGTCGACGATCTTGAAGTTCGTGGGATCGACGGGAAACTTGTCTTGAACAGCCATTCCGTAGGCGCACCAGCCACCGAAGGCGGGGATATATTTCTCGGGATCCTTGTCGAAAGCAGCCTTTGCATTCGCACTGGACAGGTGGTAGGTCACACCGTTATACAAGGAAGCGTGCTCGGCGCTTCCTCGAACCGGCTTGTTCTCCTGTTGGTAGGCAACCGGGCAATAGCCTTCGATCGCAATGCCCGTGCTCGGAAGGTTGTAACTGTGGAGGTAGGCCCGCGACAGGCTCTCCGCAGCCCGGACAGTGTTGACGGATACGATTGCCGCGAGTACAAGGGCGGCAATACCCAGAATCGAGACACCAAATGCTTTTTTCATTGTGTTATTCCTTTCTTAATGTTGTTTTGCTGCAAAGTTTTTGGACTCGGTCAGACCCAACTGATTGTTCGTATCGTTTCTCCCTTCGTTCATTCACTGCGGCTTCGTTACACAAATCGCCCTCATTCCGCTCTTGGGAGATTCCGGGCGTTCCGTCACGGGATGGTTTCCTGGAGGCGGTAGCGGTGTTCTAAACCGCCCTGCCGGCTCTTCGCGCAGGAGGTCCTCGGCCGTTGGGTAGGCATAGACGACGGGCGCGTGGTTCTGCATGAGACCGCCGGTGTCCGCAGTAGGACCGTACGTGCTGTGGAGGTCGCGTT
This sequence comes from uncultured Nitrospiraceae bacterium, assembly GCA_964632865.1. Lineage (GTDB taxonomy): Bacteria > Hydrogenedentota > Hydrogenedentia > Hydrogenedentales > SLHB01 > JAHDWY01. The sequence goes on along the minus strand of CAZWDH010000202.1, from coordinate 11,426 downwards.
TGAACACCCGCAGCAACGTGGTCTGCTGTCCGCGATGGTGGGCGGTATGCGCGATTCTACGAACGACGATCCACGCGTGGGACCGCTGTACATCGAAGAATCGTGTGATTTCGTTCCACCAGGTTTTGGTCTTTTTGTCCAGCGCCTGCAATCGCATTGACGCGTCGCGGTGATACGCACGGATGAAATCGATCCGCGATTCGATTCGCGGCAAGGGATCGCCGGTCACAGAGATATCCAGCATCGACTCGAACCAGAAATTCTCGCTGACGCACTGGTGCACCATATGCTCGAGCAGATTGCGTCCGCGATGGTCCCCGGGGTTCGGTCTCACGCGCAGGTCGGCGTCGTCGAACATGCTCCAGACACCGAGTACTTTTTGGATTTCGGTCCGATATGTGTCGATTAGAAACTGGAAGCTCATGAGATCTACTCCGTCGTATTGATCGTGGAGAGGGCGCCGAGGGGCGCCCCCTCCGCAGCCGGTGCTACTTCGCGGCCAACTGTTTGGCGGCAGGGAAGTCGACCGTGGTACCGGCGATGTGGTTGAAGTAATTTGTGAAGAGATTCAGTGCGACATTCGCGATGATCTCCGTGATCTCGCCGTCCGTGAAGCCCGCGTTGCGCACCGCATCGAAGGTCTCCTCAGACACCTGGCCGCGCTCCGTCACGATCTCACGCGCGAACCGAAGCACCGTCTCGGTCTTGGAATCACTGGAGGTCGCCGCGCGGTTGTCGAGCATTTCCTCGGCGCTGAGTCCCAGCGAACCGCCGATGGTGCAATGGGCGGCCAGGCAATAATCGCAACTGTTCGTTTCGCCCACGACCAGCGCGATCTGTTCACGAAGCTTGCCGCTGAGCGTGCCCCGCGAGAGTGCGCCACTGAAGGACAGGTAGGCATCCAGCGTGGCCGGTGCGTTAGCCATCGTCTTCATCATGTTTGGCGTCATACCGAGTTTCTTCTGGACGCCATCCAACAGTTCTTGGGCTTTACCATCGACCTGCTTCGCGTTGACCGGGTTGATTCGACTCATGGGTAGTCTCCTTTCGATTTTTCGTTTTCGCTGCGCCGGGTTCGTCCTGGCGCCGTGCGTTCAGTTGTCGGCTCTTAGGGCAAGTGACATGCCAAATTTCGTTATGGCGGATAAGTTATTCATTGAGAGTGGCTTGCGGGCGTGTATGAAGGGTGTTGCGCGAGACGACATTTCGTAATTAACGATAATTCGTTGCAAAATAACGAAATCTCGTGCATGATAGTGGTTATGATCAGCCTGGATGCATTGCAGTCGATTCTCGTTTCTGCCGCGTCAGAGCATTCGGTCCACCGTGTGCTGAGTTCCATTGTCAACGGCTTGTGCGACCAGGCGGAGGCTGCCCTGGCGCGAATCTGGCTCATCGGTGAGGGCGATATCTGCGACGAATGCGCGCTCCGCCAAGAATGCCCCGACCAGTCTTCTTGCCTGCACTTGGTCGCGAGCGCCGGACGTTCCGCAATCGACCCCGAAGAGGTTTGGGACGGTCTGGCGGGAGACTATCGCCGCTTCCCAATAGGGGTTCGGAAAGTTGGGCGGGTCGCCCTCAACCGGTTGCCCTTGTTGTTGCGTGAAATCAAAGACGACCGCGATTGGATTCGTGATACCCAGTGGGCGGAGCGGGAAAGCATCCGAAGCTTTGCCGCACAACCGTTGGTCTTTCGCGGCGAGCTCCTTGGTGTGTTCGCGGTGTTCTGCCGGGATGGGATGGACGAGCAGACGCTAAGCCTGTTGAAGATCTTTGCCGACCATGCAGCGGTGGCGATTGCCAACGCGCGCGCCTTCGAAGAGATCGATGAGTTACGCCATCGATTGTCCCTGGAGAACGAATATCTGCGTCAAGAGGTGGGGAGTGCTCGAGGGTTCGGCGACATCATTGGTTCGAGTTCCGCGATCCTGAAGGTGCAACGCCAGGTGGCGCTGGTAGCGCCAACCGACTCGACCGTCCTCATTGTCGGCGAGACAGGTACCGGCAAGGAACTCGTCGCCCAGGCCATTCATCAGCACAGCGAGCGGGCAAAGGGCCCGATGGTGCGAGTGAACTGTGCGGCCATTCCGCGGGACTTGTTCGAGAGTGAATTCTACGGCCACGTGAAAGGGGCCTTCACCGGGGCCACGCAGGATAGAGTCGGGCGCTTCGAACTCGCACACCGTGGAACGATCTTTCTGGACGAAGTGGGCGAGATCCCGTTGGAACTACAGAGCAAGCTGTTGCGCGTATTGCAGGAGGGACAGCTCGAGCGCGTTGGCGAGAACAAGACGCGCAATGTCGACGTGCGCGTAATCGCCGCTACCAATCGCGATCTCAAGCAAGAAGCGACGTCCCACCGATTCCGGCAGGATCTCTACTACCGTCTGAGTGTGTTTCCTGTGGAGATACCGCCATTGCGCGATCGTGTTGAAGACATTCCCGAGCTGGCCGCGCACTTTCTCCAGTCTGCCTGTGCGCGATTTCGAATTGCGCCCCTCAAATTGAAGCAGAAACACCTGCTTGAATTGCGTTCCTACGATTGGCCGGGTAACGTGCGTGAATTGCAGAATGTCGTCGAGCGCGCCGCCATTACCGCGCGGGTAGGCGGTCTTCAGTTCAATCTGAGCGGTCGAGCGGGGGAGCGCGTGGTCGTGAACGATTCCGTTCCAGTAGACAATGATATCCTCACACAAACCCAACTCCGCAATTTCGAGCGCGATAACATTCTCCGCGCGCTTGAGCGGACCAATGGCAAAATCGCGGGTCCGGGTGGCGCGGCAGAACTTCTAGGTATGAAACCCACGACTCTGGCTTCACGTGTTAAAGCGCTGGGGATAGCGTGGAGGAACACGTAGCAGCACTTGTGGGATACGGCGGCTATGCCGGAAGGTGCTCACTAAGGCGACGCGCATTCTTCAGTGTGAATCATCCTTTGTTCCCAGCATTGCTTCAAAATCCTCGCGCCAGGAGGGGGACAGGGCTTCGACGCGGAGGGCTTTGGCGATGCCTTCGCGGTTGGCTTTGTCGAAGAAGCGGAGGTGATTGACGAAGTGGACAGAGACGCGTTCGGGGTCCGCGCTCACCAACTCGATGGGGTCACCGGCGGCGAGTTCGCCTACTTCGACGACGCGGAAGTAGATGCCGGAGCGTTCGCTTTCGAGGAACTCCTTCACGATCTCGGGGCGGCCCATGCGGATGCCGAGTTTGTAGCAGGGTTGTCGGGGTTGGGTCACCTGGATTGATGCGGTGCCGATACGGTAGATGTCGCCGATGTGGACTTCGGTTTCCAGCATGCCTTCGGTAGTGAGATTCTCGCCGAACTGGCCGAAGGTGAAATCGTCGCGGTTCAGGCGTTCGCGCCAGTAGGCGTAGTGTTCGTAGGGGTAGGCGTATACGGCTTTGTGTTCGCCGCCGTGGTAGCGCAAATCGGCTTGGCCGTCTCCGTCGAGGTTGTGACGGCGCAAGGTAATGCGTCCGGAGACGGGACTTTTAAAGATGCCGGTCGTGACTGAGCCGTTTGGCCCCTTGACCTCGCGCGGCATGCCGACGTTCAATGAAACAACGTGCATAATCCTCACTCCAAATGAAAACTCGTGCATCTTCAGAGAACCAGAGCGACGCGGGAACAGCGTACTTGTCCTCAGATTGCGCAGATGGTCGCAGATAGAAACAACTACGAGTCGTCCATCGATTACACAGATTAACACCGATTTGATACAAACATTTACGTGATCTTTGCGAAGCTAAATGGATTCACTCCGTTGATGACCCGCGACCCTTTCTTCACTCTTGAATCGGTGCAAATCGGTGCAATCGGTGAATCTTCGATCTCTTGATATTCATCTGCGGCATCTGCGGACACGTTCGTCTCTCGTCTTCTCCGTGTCAGAACGGTCACCCCATCTCCACATATCGCCGCGCCCAGGCGGCAATAACTTCGCCAGCGTATTGCGCGTCGGTTTCTTTGCTCAACAGGTGGTCGGCCGTATCGAGGGACACGTAGCTCTTCGGATGCCGGGCCGCCTCGAACAGCTTTGCGGCGTTGTCGATGTGGACCGTGTTGTCGATGGGCGAATGCAGGACGAGGAGCGCCCGGTCGAGGTTCTCGACGACTTCGTCCCAGTTGTCGTGGCGGAGGCTATCCAGGAAGGCGCGACGAATGCCGTATTGCTGGCCGCCGATGGTAACCTTGCCCTCGCCTGACATCTCGATATCCTCTTCCACATGCGACAGGACATCCGCCAGATGGCCGGGATTGTGCGGCGCGGCGAGGGTGACCACCGCGGTGCAGGAAGGGATGAAGCCGGCCGCTTGTAGAACCGCCGCGCCACCCAGCGAATGGCCGAGCAGCAGATTCGGAGGCGCATACTCCTGCTCCATGTGCCGCGCGGCGGCAAGGAGGTCTTCCACGTTCGATGTGAAGGTGGTCTCCTCAAATTCACCGCCACTCTGTCCAAGTCCCGTGAAATCGAACCGGAACACCCCCCAACCGTGGTCCGTGAGGGTCCGGGCGATGTTGACGATACCCTTGTAGTCTTTCGAGCAGGTGAAGCAATGGGCAATCAAGGCATAGGCGCGCGGTTCACCGTCGTCAGGGCGGTCCACCCGCGCCGCAAGCCGGTGTCCGTAACTGCCTTCGAATTGGATCGTGGTCGTTTTCATGGTCAGGTTATCTATTTGCTATCTAATGCGTATTATGCAGGGTGCCGTATCGATTAGGACAAGATGTCGTCAACAAATTGCCTCCAAGTTACCAAGAAATTGATGGACAAACTCGCCCTCAAATCGTAAGTTGAAACACGAGAAACGCAGTTGTGTTTCATCGACAACAGCACTAACTCGTTTGCCATGATTGCGAAAATTGTCAGTCTATATCCTTGACATAGATCCAAAGCACGCCGCCGATCTCAGCATCCACTTCATCGCCGTCCGGCGATTTTGCTTTCTCTTCCATTTCGGGCAGCGCGGTCAAGGCCCACCACCCTTCGCGCACGGGGACAAAAGAAAACTCTCCGTTGCTGCCCGTCTTCAGAATCTGCGTCTTGTAGGCATTCGACGGTAGGGTCACCTCGTCGTTCTGGTCGAAGTATTCGACTTCAATGCGGGCGTCTGGCGCAGGTTTGCCGTGCCGCAGGACGACGCCCCGGAAGACGCTGCCGGTCCATAGCGAAGTCGGCTGAACCAACGGGGCTATCTCCACGGGAAACCCGACTAAGGCATCCCAGCCTTCCCAGTTCTCCCAGCCCAGTTTGGAGTCCGTGGGCAGCTTGGCCGGGGTCGAATCGACGATGACCTTGGTGTAGTGCGTGATGGCGACATTTTCGTCGGCATCCCAGTAGGGGTTAGGTTCGAGAAAGACGACATGCGCTCCGGGCTCGGTCATTTCGAGTGTGGCCGAATACGTATCGCCGCCGCTGGCCGAGGTGACGTCAAGGGACTCTGACAGGTCCAACCGTTTCCCGTTGACCAGCGTGCCCAGGGCCTTCGGGCGACCCATATTGAGTATGGGACCGTTGTCGCTGGCATGGCCGACCCACCGGATATCGAGGTTGACCGTGGCTCCGTCAATGGTCTTCGGCACAAGAACTTGAACGTGGGCCTGCGCCACGTGCACCTGAAGAGCAAACGCCAACACAGCGACTACGGCAGCACAATTTCGGCTCATGGATTCACTCCCTTTGAGACTCGTTGTTCGCGGCGATTAGGCAATCATCGGTCCCGGTACGGCTCTAGATTGGGTCGCCGCTTCTTGCTTTGCCAGATATCCATCTTCTATGGTGAGAGAGGTATCCTCGCACATCCCGCCCTTCGTCCTTCCGGCTCCGGCTGCGAAGAGCGCTTCACAATACAAGGAGAACGGCTATGAAGCAACGACGACTTGGAAAAAACGGCCCCATGATCTCCGCGATTGGACTCGGATGCATGGGCATGTCCGAATTTTATGGTCCCGGTGACGAGGCCGAATCGATTGCCACAATCCATCGCGCCCTCGAATTAGGTATCAACTTTCTCGACACGGCGGACATGTACGGCGTCGGCGCAAACGAGGAACTCGTTGGCAAAGCCATCCGCGACCGGCGCGACCAGGTTGTGCTGGCGACGAAGTTTGGTGTGGTCCGCTCGGCGGACGCCCAGTTCCGGGGCGTGTCCGGAAAGCCGGAGTACGTTCGGCAAGCCTGTGACGCCAGCCTGAAACGTCTGGGCATCGACACGATCGATCTTTATTACCAGCACCGGGTCGATCCCGAAGTGCCGATCGAAGACACGGTCGGCGCCATGTCGGAGTTGGTCCAGGCCGGGAAAGTGAAGCACTTGGGATTATCGGAAGCCGCCCCGGCGACGGTTCGGCGGGCCTGCGCCGTGCATCCGATTGCCGCGCTTCAGACCGAGTATTCCTTGTGGAGCCGCGAGCCGGAAGACGAGATTCTCGGGGCAATGCGTGAACTTAGCGTGGCTTTCGTTGCGTACAGTCCTCTGGGGCGCGGTTTTCTGACGGGTCAGATTAAGAAATACGAAGACCTCGCGGAGGACGATTATCGGCGGCACGCGCCCCGGTTCCAGGGCGAGAACTTCCAACGCAACCTCGATCTCGTGAAGCACGTGGAATCCATGGCGAACGAGAAGGGGTGCACCGCGGCGCAGCTTGCCTTGGCCTGGGTGCTGGCGCAAGGGAAGGACATCATCCCGATCCCCGGCACGAAACGGCGTTCATACCTGGAGCAGAATGCGGGCGCGGCGGACGTGGAGTTGACGGTTGCCGACCTGAAGCGCCTCGACGAAGTGGCGCCGAAGGGGGCCGCGGCTGGTCTCCGGTACCCGGAAGAAATGATGGCGCTGCTGAACGGGTAGCTATCGCAGGTAGGGTTCGGGCATATTTATCCGGAGTCCGGCGTTCGTCAATGCAAAGTATTGATCCGGCTAGACCCTGGCGTCGGCTTGAATGGCGCCTAAGGGCTGGCATACAATATTGTGTTCCGAGCGTAAATGATTCTGTTGCAAGGTGCGCGAGGAGCATCAAGTACCGAGCGCGGGCGATGTTCCGGGTCAGTTTTCCGGCGATTGGAGGCAGGCCCGTGGGCGCGTTTTTCGGGCAATTGCGGGTTGCGCCCGGCCTCGGGTGTCCCCATCCCCAGATAAGGTGAGCGAAACGTGGAAGCCAACGTACAAGAATACGACGTAGACGAGATTATCGAGGCGGAGACGCGGGAGTGGCTCCAGTCTCTGAATTACGTAATTGAAAACGAGGGTCCCGACCGGGTCATTCACATTTTGCGCCAGTTGCAGATCCGGGCGCAGGCGGCAGGTGTGAAGTTTCCGTTTACGGCAAACACCCCGTACGTCAACACCATCCGCCCGGAGGATCAGCCGACCTATCCCGGCAGCCGGGAAATCGAACGGCGCATCAAAAGTATCATTCGCTGGAATGCCATGGCGATGGTCGTGCGCGCCAACCGCGAAGAGAGCGGCATCGGCGGGCACATTTCGACCTTTGCCTCCGCGGCGACGCTCTATGAAGTCGGATTCAATCACTTCTTCAAAGGGACGGGTAAGAACCACAACGGCGACCAGGTGTATTTTCAGGGGCACGCCGCGCCAGGCATCTACTCCCGCGCGTTCCTCGAAGGCCGGTTGAGCAACGAGCAACTCGAAAACTTCCGGGCGGAACTGCAGCCCGGCGGCGGCCTATCCTCGTACCCGCACCCGTGGCTCATGCCGGAATTCTGGCAGTTCCCGACGGTGTCCATGGGCTTGGGTCCGATCATGGCGATTTATCAGGCGCGGTTTAACCGCTACCTCGAAGACCGCGGGCTCAAGGAAGACAACGGGAACAAAGTTTGGGCCTTCCTTGGCGACGGCGAATGCGACGAGCCGGAGAGTCTGGGTGCGATAACGTTGGCCGCGCGCGAGAAGCTCGACAACTTGATCTTCGTCATCAACTGCAATCTGCAGCGGCTCGACGGGCCGGTGCGCGGCAACGGCAAGATCATTCAGGAACTCGAAGCGATCTTTCGCGGCGCGGGTTGGAACGTCATCAAAGTCGTGTGGAGTAGCGAGTGGGATTCTCTTCTCGCTCAGGATACGCAGGGGCTTTTGGTCAAGCGCATGGGCGAAGTGGTTGACGGGCAGTATCAAAAGTACACCGTCGAGGACGGCAAGTACATCCGCGACCATTTCCTTAACGATCCGCGACTTCAGAAACTGGGCCGCGGGCTGACGGACGAACAGCTTCGCAAGATCAAGCGCGGCGGACACGACCCCGAAAAGGTGTATGCAGCCTATCATGCCGCGGTGAATCACGAAGGCCAGCCGACCGTGATTCTTGCCAAGACCATTAAGGGCTACGGTCTCGGTGAAAGCGGCGAAGGCAAGAACATCACCCACCAGCAGAAAAAGCTGAACGAAGACGAGCTGCGCGAGTTCCGTACGCGCTTTGGCATTCCCATTTCGGACGATCAGGTTGCCCACGCGCCCTTCTACCGTCCAGCCGAAGACAGTCCGGAGATGGTGTATCTCCGCGAGCGGCGCGAGTCGCTGGGCGGATACATGCCGACGCGCGCGGCAACGTGTGACCCCATTGAAATGCCGGATGCGTCGGCGTTTGAGGAGTTCAACAAGGGTTCTGACGACCGTACCTTCTCGACCACCTTCGCGTTTGTGCGCATTTTGTCAAAGCTGCTGCGGGATAAGAAGATCGGCAAGTATGTCGTGCCGATTGTGCCGGACGAAGCGCGGACCTTCGGAATGGAATCGCTGTTCCGTCAGGTGGGCATCTACGCCCACGCAGGGCAGCTCTACGAGCCCGTCGATTCGGACAGCCTCATTTACTACAAGGAAGCTGAAGACGGCCAGATCCTGGAAGAGGGTATTACCGAAGCCGGTTCCATGTCGTCGTTCATCGCGGCAGGCACTGCGTATTCGACGCATGGAATCCCGACGATTCCGTTTTTCATTTTCTACTCCATGTTCGGATTCCAGCGCATCGGCGATCTGATCTGGGCTGCCGGCGACATGCGGTGCCGCGGCTTTCTGCTGGGCGCGACGGCCGGACGCACGACCCTTGCGGGCGAGGGCTTGCAGCACCAGGACGGCAACAGCCATCTGCTGGCGAGCACGCTTCCGAATCTGGTTGCCTACGACCCCGCCTTCGCGTACGAACTTGCGGTGATTTTGAAAGACGGTATTCGCCGCATGTACCAGGAGCAGGAGAGCATCTTCTACTACATCACGGTCGGCAACGAACCTTATGCCATGCCTCCGATGCCGAAGGACTGCGAAGAGGGCATCCTGAAAGGGATGTACAAGTTCCGCGCAACATCAAACAAGAAAGCCAAGTTGAAGGCGCAGATTTTCGGCAGTGGCGCGATCATGAATGAAGCCTTGAAGGCGCAACAGATGCTTGCCGACGACTACGGCGTCGCCGCGGATGTGTGGAGCGTGACGAGTTACAAGGAACTTCGACGCGATGCGCTCGAGTGTGAACGCTGGAACTTGCTGAACCCGGGGTCGAAGAAGAAGACGCCGTACATCACGTCCTGCCTGGAAGGCGAACCGGGAATCGTTGTCGCGGCTTCGGACTACATGAAGTCGTTGCCGGACGCGTTGGATCGCTGGATTCCGCAGCGGCTGGTGTCCTTGGGGACCGACGGCTTCGGACGGAGCGAGTCCCGCCGCGCGCTGCGCGACTTCTTCGAGGTCGACGCGCGGTACATCGTGTTGGCCACGCTCACCGGGCTGGCGGAAGAGGGCAAGGTAAAGTCCGACGTTCTCAAGAAGGCAATCAAACAGCTCGAGATCAATCCCGAGAAACTGAATCCTCTGCGCGATTAGTTCGCGTTTTTGAGTCGCATTACGAAAGCGGAACTCCTCCCGACCACGAGGAATTCACGGACAATAGGAAAATCTGATGGCTACTGAGTTCAAACTACCGGCGCTCGCGGAAAACGTCGAACAAGTCAGCGTGACCAAGATATTCGTCTCGGAAGGCGACGAGATCGAGAAAGATCAACCCGTCATCGAGATCGAGACGGACAAGGCCGCGGCGGAGGTGCCGTCTGAAGTGAGCGGCACGGTCACCGAGATCCGGGCGAAGGAAGGATCGACCCTTCGCGTTGGCGACGTCGTGCTGGTCGTGAAGGACGGGGCCGAAGGAAAGAAGAAGGAAGAAGCTCCCGCCAAGAAGGAGCCGGAAAAGAAGGCTGGGAAGGCGGAAGAAAAGAAAGCCGAGAAGCCGAAGGCCGAAGAGAAAAAGGCCAAGAAAGCGCCCGCCGCGAAAGAGAAAGCGGAAGAGCCCGCTGAGGAAGAGCCGGAGGAGACGGCCGATGAGGCCGAAGCGGATTCGGCGGATGAGGAAACATCCGAGGAAGCCCCTGCACCGGCACGGCGTGCCGCGGGCGGCCCGGTGCCGGCGGCGCCCAGCGTTCGCAGGCTGGCTCGCGAGATTGGCGTGGAAATCAGCGAAGTGCCGGGGTCCGGTCCTGGCGGCCGTATTTCCATGGAGGATGTTAAGGCGTACTCGCGGCGCGTGAACACCGACGTGCGCGGCATTTCTGGCGGGGTCGTGTCGACACGTTCGCCGTTGCCTGACTTTTCACGGTGGGGCGAGGTGGAGCGCCAGGCGATGAACAGCGTGCGCCGACGCACTGCCGAGAACATGGCGTCGTCGTGGGCGCAGGTGCCGCACGTAACGCAATTCGACAAGGCCGACGTAACGCAGCTCGAAGAGCTTCGCCGCCGGTTCGGCAAACGGGTCGAGGCGGAGGGTGGCAAACTGACGGCCACGGCCATCCTGGTGAAGGTGCTCGCGTCGGCGCTGAAGAAGTTTCCCCAGTTCAATTCGAGCATCGATCTCGCGAACAACGAGGTCATTTACAAGCAGTTCTACAACATCGGCGTCGCGGTGGACACGGATCGCGGCCTGCTGGTCCCCGTCATTCACAACGCGGACCAGAAGAATATCGTCGAGATCGCCATCGAACTCAGCGCCATGGCGGAACGTGCGCGTCAGCGCAAGAGCAAGCTCGAAGAAATGCAGGGTGGCACGTTTACGATCAGCAATCTGGGGGGCATCGGCGGGACTGGGTTCACGCCTATCGTGAATCCGCCGGAGGTGGCCATCCTCGGCGTATCCCGATCGGCAGTCGAGCCGGTTTTCGTCGATGGCGCATTTCAGCCGCGGACCCTGCTGCCGCTGGCCTTGTCATACGACCATCGCGTCATTGATGGGGCCGACGGGGCGCGCTTCCTGCGCTGGGTTGTCGAGGCGTTGGAGCAACCCTTCCTGTTGTTCCTGGAGGGATAGCCGGGAGTTCGGGTGCAACGATATCTTTTGGCGAAGACCGCCGAACCCACACCGTTGCGCCCTATACGTCTGAAGTTTTCCGTTCAGCCTCACGCTGAACACGACCGCGCGCCGGCGGTTCAGG
>CAZWDH010000201.1:0-13300 GCA_964632865.1 uncultured Nitrospiraceae bacterium | reverse complement strand
ACGACATCCATATCGATCAGGTTGTCGAGTTCCTCCGCTTCAACGAGTTTGCGGGCCTCCGCCACGGTCGTCTTGCGGCGTTTCGTGCGCTGGGGCATGAGCCGGCCGAACATCTCCTGGATGTTCACGCCCATTTCCTCGAGACCCGAATTCGAGAAGACCTGCATCATAGAAGTCTTGCCGGCCTCTCGTACGTCCACCTCGATTTCGCGGTCGTCGAGTTCACCCGCGACAAGCTTCTTGCGCAGGATCTCGCGCGTGCGCGCTTCACTGTGATCTTCAGGCGATGGCGCCGGCCCTTCGTCGCCGGCCGACGGATCCGTTGGCCGATAGATTCGTTCCGGTCCGCGCTGTGGGGTCTGCGGAGGGAGGAGCAGGTCGAGCAAGCGGTTTTCCGCGGCTTGTTTCGCGGTGCCTTCCAGCTCCTTCTCCATTTCGGCGCGCACCATGCCGACGGCAACTTCCGTCAACTCGCGAACCATGGATTCGCAATCCCGGCCCACGTATCCAACTTCGGTGAACTTGGAGGCCTCGACTTTCACAAACGGGGCATCCGCCAACTTGGCCAAACGCCGGGCGATCTCCGTCTTGCCGACGCCCGTGGGGCCAATCATGATGATGTTCTTCGGCATGACCTCGTCGCGCATGCCGTCCGACAGTTGTTGGCGGCGCCAGCGATTTCGCAAGGCCACGGCCACCTTGCGCTTGGCGCTGTGCTGGCCGATGATGTATTTGTCGAGTTCCTCAACGATTTGTCGTGGGGTTAACACGCTCATGGATGCAATACTCCTGCGCGGTTAGACATCGACGGAGGTACGCGAAATCAGCCCATCTTGTTGATGCGGCGGATGTGGCGCTCCCCTTCACTGAATGGCGTGTCCAGCCAGATATCGATGAGTTGAAGGCACGTTTCGAGCGAGAGGATTCGCGTGCCGAGCGCGATTACGTTGGCATTGTTGTGCGTCCTGCTCAATCGCGCCATCTCGGGCGTCGCGCAGGGCGCAGCACGGATCCCTTCATACCGGTTCGCCGCCATTCCGATTCCGATTCCAGTGCCGCAAATGAGCACGCCGCGTTCCGCTTCTCCGGTTTGGATCGTTTCGCACGTCCGCTTCGCGTAGTCCGGGTAGTCCACGGAATCCGGACCATCGGTGCCACAGTCCACCACGTCGTAGCCGCGACTCTTCAGATGCTCGATGATCGCGGGTTTGTAGTGGGGGGGCGGTCCTTCAAAACCGGCGTGGTCGCTGCCGACTGCAATCTTCATATCACGTACCTGTTGGTTGGAATTCCAAAACCCATATTGTAGGGACTCACACGGCGTCGAACAAGGTTTCTACGCCTCCGTCAATCTCGTCAACATCTCCCGCGTAACGGCGCCTTCCCGGAGCAGCACGTCCGTATCCGGATCGTAGACGGTCGATGGCAGCGCATCAGGCAGCACCCCTCCATCGATGGCGACTGCGACTCCTGCGATCGTCAAGTCGGCGAGAGACCGCGCCGGCGGTTCGCCACTGGCATTGGCGGACGTCGAAACGATCGCATGTCCGGCCTCACGGCAAATCGCGCGCGCTGTTTCATCTCCAGGAATTCGCACGCACACCTTGGGGCGTCCGGAGGTCACGACGTCCGGTACGCGCGCACCCTTCGGCAGAAGCAGCGAGAGCGGTCCCGGCCAGAACGCGTCCGCATACCGCAGGGCCTTGACACTCAGCGACTCCACGAGACTTTCCACTTGCGCCATGTCCGACGCAACGAGCAGGAGCGGCAATTCCGCGGGACGGCCCTTGCACGCGTACACGCGGGCTATGGCCTCTGCGTTGAAGGGGTCCGCGCCCAATCCGTATACAGTTTCCGTGGGATACAGGATAACGTCGCCGTTTCGAATCGCTTCGGCGGCCGCCGCGACGCCCTCCGCATCGGCCGCGAAGATCTTCACAGGCCGGACTCCAGCATGGACCGAATCTGACTGAACGCGCGAAACCGGTGACTGATGCCCGCCTTGATCGACGGGTCCAGTTCGCCAAACGTCTTGTCATGCCCCTCGGGAATGAACATGGGGTCGTACCCGAAACCATGGTTCCCCCGAAGTCCGGAAGCGATGCGACCTTCGACGGCGCCTTCAACGGTATGAACTTGACCATCGATTCCAGCAAGCGCCGCGATGCAGATGTATCGACCCGTTCGCTTTTCTTCAGGCACACCTTGAAGCTTCGCGAGCACTTTCGCGTTGTTGTCGTCGTCCGTACAACGTTCCCCGGCGTACCGCGCCGAATAGACACCCGGTTCCCCGTTGAGCGCATCGATAACAATGCCGGAGTCGTCCGCGACGCAAGGAGACCCCAATCGTTCCGCATAATATCGCGCCTTGAGGACCGCGTTCTCTTCGAATGTGACGCCTGTCTCTTCGGGCGGATCCACGGGGGGGAAATCTGAAAGACTTGCCAGTTGGACCGGTACGCCTCGCAGAAAGTTGACGATTTCGCCGTACTTGTGCTTGTTGCCCGTGGCAATGACGAGAACGCTACTCATTGCCGAGCGCTTTCTGTTGAAGCGCAAAAAGCTCGCGGACGCCTTTCTCGGCCAAATCGAACATCGCGTTCATCGTGGCTCGAGAGAACGCCTCGCCTTCGGCTGAACCTTGCACTTCGATGAAGCGTCCGTCCTCGCGCATGACGAGGTTCATGTCTACGTCCGCCACCGAGTCTTCGTCATAGCACAGGTCGAGCAGCGGTTCGCCGTTCACGATACCGACGCTGACCGCGGCGCATTGGCCTGTGACGGGAGATTGTTGGAGGATACCCTCGCGAATCAACTTGGCGCAGGCGTCATGCAGCGCCACGTAGGCGCCCGTGATGGCCGCGGTACGCGTGCCTCCATCCGCCTGGATGACGTCGCAGTCGAGCGTAATCTGCCGTTCGCCCAATGCCGCGAGGTTCGTTATGCACCGGAGGGATCGCCCGATTAACCGGCTGATCTCGAGCGCACGGCCCTTCTTCACGGCGTCGCGTTGAATGCGGCCGTGGGCGGAGCGGGGGAGCATGCCGTACTCGGCCGTCACCCAACCGGAACCCGTGTCACGCAGAAAGGGCGGCACCTTGTCTTCGAGGGAGGCGGTGCACAACACACGGGTGTGGCCGAACGCGATCAGGACCGATCCTTCGGCATACCGCGTATAGTTGCGCTCGATGGTGACCGGGCGCAGGCTGTCAAATGCACGATTGTCTGGCCGCATTACTACTGGGCGGCCTCCAACTCAACTACCGGAGGGCTTACGGCCTCGTCCTTGGCGTCCGCCGCGGCGACTTGCGTCTCTGCCGTGTCCTTATGGTACCGCTTCAACAGGTTTTCCCAAACCGCGTCTTCCTGGAGGATCTCGACCGCCCGCTTGAGTTGCACGTCCTCGACGGTGTTCTCGTCCACGGTATCGCCCGTGACGCTACCGTGGTTCTGCTGATTTTGCATCGTAGGGTCGGTTTCCCAGGATTCGCGCATTTGCAGGAATAGATCGCGCCACTGCTCCATCGGAAGCGGTACTTCCACGTCCGGCAGGATGCCATGTTTGTTGATGGTCACGTCCGCCGGCGTGTAGTACAAGGCGGTGGTCAATCGCAGCGCGCTATCCTTCGGGCGGCGCAGCGGGATAATCGTCTGCACGCTGCCCTTTCCAAAGGTTTTCATTCCCACGACCAGCGCCCGCTCATAGAATTGAAGCGCCCCCGTAACGATCTCCGAAGAACTCGCGGTCTGTTCGTTCACGAGCAGCACCATGGGAAAATTCTCTGGGAGAATCGGATCGCGCTCCGTATACAGCGTGATCTCTTCGCTCACCGTGCCGTCCGACTGATGCCGGCCCTTCGTGTAGGTGACTTTGGTTCCTTTCGGCAAGAACAACTCGGCCACGTCCTTCGAGGCGCTCAGCAGCCCGCCGGGATTCCAGCGAAGGTCCAGGATCAGCGAGCGCATGCCCTCTTCTTCCAATTCTTTGAGGCGGCTCGAAATCTCTTGGGAGGTCGTCTTCTTGAAATCGCTGATGCGCACGTAACCGACCCCGCCGTCCAGCACCCGAGATTCCATGACACTTTCCAGGGGAATCCGGCCTCGCGTGACATCGATCTCCAGCAATTCGGGGTTGGCTTCCTCGTTCTCGTGTTGACGAAATACCGTCAGGTGAACGACCGTGCCACGCGCCCCGCGAATCAGGTCCTTCGCTTCATCCAGGCTCATGCCTTCCGTGGAAATCCCATCGATCTTCACGATGATGTCGTTGCCCATAAGCCCGGCCTTCGCGGCGGGCGACGCCGGCAGCGGATGGAAGATGATGATGTTCTTGTCGTCATCCAACTTGATCTGGACGCCGATTCCGTCAAACTCGCCCTCGGTGTCCTCGGTAATCTCCTGATACACCTGCGGCGGGACGTACGAACTGTGGTCGTCCAACGAGTTCATCATGCCGATAAGCGCCCCTTCGATGACCTTATCGGCATCGGGGTTTTCCACGTAGTGCTTCATAATCTCGTCGAGAACTACGGCGATCGGTTCGATCTTGGTCACGATCTCCGCACCGTTCTCCTGGGCAAAGATGCGCGCGACAAAACCGTTCGTCAGGACGAGGGTCGTCGCGGAAAGGAAGACAAACAGTCCCAGGAACTGAGAGCGATAGCTTTTCATCTACATACCTCCGGACAGCCGCTCTTGCATGCCGATGCGCAGTGGACAGGCACTCCGCATCTATCATTCCGACAATATAGCAGAAGATACGGGGGATTGCGAACGGGGATTCGCGCGTGTTCCACAATGGATTGTGCTTTGATTTTGCGCGACACGATGTGCCGGTCCGGAGAATTCCCCCGGGGAACCGGCGTCACGGTTCCCCGGGGGCACTTAGGTTAGGGGTGCGAATGCCCGTGGGAGAGTTCGTGGAAGATGAACCCGCCTTCATTCACCGGGAACAGCGCACCCGCCGGGCCCGAATAGCGAAGGAACTGCACGTGCCCATCCATGTACAGGACGTTGCAGCCGCCGGGAACGTGATTGAAGTGGCTCGCTTCATCGCCGGAGATCTCGTCCCACATGACGGGGATCGTGGACTGAGATTGAGCGCTGCCAGCGGGATTGTTGATGTCGGTCACGAAGAAACGTTCGACGCCTTCCCGCAACCGCGGAACACTCCCCTGCCCGCCGATGGGCGTATCGAATTCCCAATCCGAATCTGCCAGCTCGACCTCGCCCATCTCCATGGCCTCGGCCAATTCCTCACCCTCGATTTCCAGTTGTTCGAGATCGCCGTTGGCCGTGATTTCGGATTCGAGAATTCGTGGGCTTATGGCCCAGGGGATATAGACGTAGGGATGTTCGGTAATCTCGCAGGGTTCAACGATGCCATTGTTCGAGAACCCGACGACCTCTTCCCAATTGGTCGACAGGGTATTGCCTTGATCCCACAATTCCAGCGCGGTGCTGCCCGAAGGAGCACTCGGGCATACCAGCACGTTCCAGTCGGTGAGGTATTCAGGGTAGACCGCCCCGCCGTCGAAAATCGTGTTGAAAGCCTGGATTTCGCTCGCGCAATTCAACGTCTTCATGGCGGGGAATCTCTCCCCGGCGCTCTCGTTGCTGTACATTTTGAAAACCAGCCCCATCTGTTTCAGATTGTTCTGGCAACTGGCTCTCCGGGCGGCTTCGCGAGCGCGGGCCAACGCGGGCAGCAGTATCGCCGCGAGGATCCCGATGATCGCAATCACAACTAGGAGCTCGATAAGTGTAAAGCCTTTATGGCGCATGATTTGTGTCTCCATTGGCGCACACGTCCGTGGCGCGGAATGCGTGCAGGGAAACGACAGGCGACTCGCCTGCAGTTCTGTTGCACGCTTTTTGGAAAAGAAGGAGATTTAGGACGTGTGGATTTGCGGAGGACCGCGGAGGGACTCGGGGGTCCAGGAGACTTCGGACCAGAAGAACGCGTAGTCAGGAAGGGTTTGCCGGTACGCCGTGTCGGAAGACGGCGTTTCCACCGTCTCCCATTGTGGCGTGAGCACCAAACTTTGAACGAGTACGCAGAGTCCGCACGGTTGCTGCGTGTCCGGCTGTAGAGGGTCATGGGAAGAGCCGTGCGCGGGGATCCCATGGGTCTCGCAGAACCCCAGAAGGGGAACCAGACCGTGGAACTCCGCACACGCGAACAGCGCCAAGGCGACATATACGCCCAGCAAATAGCGCTTACGGTTCCTGATTCTACCGGGGAACATCAACGTACCCTACCTCGACCTCCCGATTGATGCGCCAGACCGCCTCGTGCCTGCAGCACGGTACGCATAAAGTCTAGCGGAGTCGGCCCGGACTGTCAATTCCAACATCAATCGGGTAAACTACCGCGCCACCACGCAAGGATGGAAGAAAACCGATGCCAAGCACCGCATTGCGGAGCTTCGCCCACCTATGGGAACCACGCATGAACCTGGATGACAGCCAAGAACGTTGGACCGGTACTCAAATTGCTGCCGTCGTGGGCATTCTCATAGCGGGGCTCGCCGTACGTCTGTACCAGATCGATTCAGAGGCGCTCTGGTACGACGAGATTTCGAGCTACGGCTTCCTGGGTGCGCCCACGCTGACGGAGTTCTTCGATCAGGAGCGGACGCTCGACGCCGCTATGCTCCCGGTGTATTTCACCGCGGAGTACTACTGGTACCACCTCGTCGGCGAATCTGTGCTCGCCATGCGCTTGCTCTCCCTCATCACGGGGATGGTCTCGATCTTTGTCGTGTACATGATTGGTCGCAAACTCTACGGTCACTGGGCGGGATCGGTAGCGGCGCTGTGCGTGGCCTTTTCCAAACTCATGATTTACCAGTCCCAGGAAATCCGGATGTACGCCTTCGTGTTGCTCTTTTGCGCGATCTCTGCGTACGGGCTAATCAATGCGACCGCGACTAACAAGAAACGATGGTGGGCGTGCACCCTAATCGCCAACGCCCTTATGTTGGGCACCCACTTGTTTGCCGTTCTGTTCGTTGGCGCGCAATTCGCCTACCTGCTCCTGACCCGGCCCCGGCAGATCAAGTTTCTTGTGAGCTGGGTGGCATTCCACACCGTCGCTGAATTGCTCGCCCTGGGCTGGTTCATGACAACCGATTTCAGCGACTTACAGGAGCACATGGCCTGGATCTATAAGCCCGGTCTGGGCCGGCTGTTTGATGCGTACTACTTTGTCTATGCCGGAAGTAAGCTGGATGCGCTCGATCTGGTCCGGCACGTTCCTCTGGGTGTTCCCGTTCATCACCTCTTGGGCGTTGCCCTATGCGGTGCGGCGGCCGCGTTTATCATGTACGCTTTCGCGACCACGCGCCGAAAGGTCGTGGGGCAGACGATCCCCATGGCCGACGACCGCTTGCAGTTCATGCTGTGCTGGCTGATACTGCCCCCGTTTACCTTGTTTTTCCTAACGTACACGGTGCGGCCCTGTTTTGTTGAGCGCTACACTCTCTACTCCTGCTTCGCACTCTACATCCTTGCCGGCGCCGGTATCGCGAAACTTCCCCAAGGAGCCGTGCGCATCACCGCGGTGATCTTGCTCATTGTTGTGATGGCCGGAAATCTCGTGGATTTGCACCGGCCCATGCGTCCCGATTGGCGTGCCGCCGCGCCCGTGCTTCAGGAACTCTCGCAGGACGGCGCTGCGGTGTTTTCCCCGCCCAACAACTTCAAACCCACTATCGCCTACTATGGCGACCTCGATCCCGATCGCCTCTTTGATTCCGAGGGATTCTTGGCGGAGGCACTAGCGGAAGCCAGTAAGGGGAATCCCGCGGGAATCGCCCTCTTCGAGGTGCCGGGGATTCACGAAGCCGCCGAAGTGGATAGGGGTATCGCCGCCAGCGGACTCTCCGCAACGAAACACCACTTCACAGGCCGGTGGGACGTCTACGTCTGGCAATTGGGCAACTCGTGACGCGGCCACGGCTGGAGCGAACTCGAAACCTTCCTATTCGGAAAGAATTGGGTATAATAAACGCGCGATAGGTTTTGGCCGGTTCGTTCTGGCCGGTCGAGGGGGGATTCGAATCCCAGGGACACCGCGCACGCGCGTGGGTTCTACGCGAAGGAGCAATGTTGACATGCCTGCCCGCGCGCAGGGTATCGGGGGAACCGCCATATCTTCCGGCTGGAACAGGAATCTTAGTTTAGAATGCAACGCATTTCTGTCAGAGCGCTAATCCCCGGGAGGCCCCTTGGCGGTCCGCTTTATGACCGGAGGGGACGGCTCCTGCTCGCCGAAGGGAACGCCTTCACGCAGGAGATGCTCATCTCGTTGATCAATGGGGGGACCAAGTTCGCCTATCTCGGAGAATGGGATCCCGACCAAGTCGACGCTTTGGAATCTTCTGCCGGGGTGCAGCACTATCGGCAGGAAGCGGAGGCCGTCGTGGAAGCGCTATCCGCGGAACTCGACCGGCAAGTCGACTCCCTCGATTCTCTCAACATCCTGCCAACGGGGCGTCCCTTTTCGGCATCGGTTGATGAATCGTTACAACGCAAGAGGTCCGAAGCGCGGATTCGTGAATGGCAAAGCATCTGCCAGGAGGGAGTGTCGTTTACCGCCAATCTGGTCCGAGGAGCCATCGCCAACGAGACTGCTGCCGACGCCGCAGTCCTTCTCGTCGGGAAGATCGTCGACGTGTTCAGCAAGGATCGCAGTCTCCTGGTCAGCTTCACCAATCTCCGGCTGGCCTCGGAATACCACTATCAACACGCCTTCAATTCCGCGGTGCTTGCCATCAACATCGCCACGGCAATGGGATACAACGTCGAACAGGTCAAGGAAGCCGGTATCGCGGCGCTGTTTCAGGATCTGGGTATGGCCATGGTGCCTCAGAACCTCGTCCAGTCCCCGCGCAAGCTCGATTCGGTCGAATTTGTCGATGTGCAAAAACATACCATGCTCGGTCTGTACGTCCTCGAACAAATCAAAGGGCTCCCGGCCAGCGCCCGTTTGGCCATGTACCAGCACCACGAGCGGGCCGACGGTTCCGGATATACCCAGCGGCGCGAACGCCTCTGGATTCACAAGTATGCCCAAATCTCGGCCGTCGCTGACGTATATGATGCCATGACGTCTGAGCGTCCCTGGCGGAAGGCTTACGCGCCGTATCTTGCCATGGAATCCATCATCAAACAGGCAAACAAGGGGCGCTTCAATGGGGAGATTGTGCGGGGGCTCCTCCGCTATCTCTCCCTCTTTCCAGTGGGCAGTTACGTTCGCCTTACCAACGGCGAAATTGCCAAGGTTGTGCACACGAACGGAGACGCTATCGACCGCCCGGTCGTCAGCGCGCTTATCAACGCCGACGGAAAACGCTATACTCCCCCCGAACTCCGAAATCTGGCTGACGATGAACTTCGCATTGAGAGCTACGTCCATGCGGATTTTGCCATAGGCGTTGCCGCGGGTTTCTAGATTCTACTTCGGCCGCGGTTCATGTCTATTCGAGCACGATAATTATTACCCGGACTGGTCGTGTCCTCGGTCTTCGAAAAAACCACCCCGTTGCTTGTGTAGCCGATTTTTCGCATCGCAACTCTTGGCGCGCAACCGAGTAATTCGATAACGCATTATATTTCAATGGCTTGCTGGATGTGGGTGGGTCGCTGTGTGTTTTGTTTCGATTACTTTTTTGCTTGGGGGCCGATTCACCTACCCCTAGGTTACTCTCCCAGCGCAAAAGCATTTGCCGGTTGTTCGCGCTCAGGCGACGCGCCTAAGGCGGTATCCCGGGTCAGGCGAAACACGACACATCCATGCCAGACGGAGATCGCGGTCCGTCCATCTGTTGCACGGGGCTGCGGCTTTGTGCTAAGCTGTTGTTCGTCAATGTGCGATTTGACGAAAGAGTGGGTTAGTACCCACTCTTTTTGGTTGTATGCGAGAACCTTTTAGTGGCAAAAGACGACGTAATCCAGCGAATATGGCGTGATTTAGAACCGCACCTTGCAGAGCAAGGCTTCGAACTCGTCGAAGTGGAGTTCGGTCAGCACGGCCATCGCTGGATCCTGCGTCTTTTTGTCGATCGGGAAGGCGGGATCACGCTGGATGATTGTGCCGCCGTTTCCCAGCTTCTGAATCCGTTGTTGGACGCGTCAGACGTTATTGAAGGGAGTTATCTTCTGGAGGTTTCGTCGCCAGGAATTGCGCGTCCGGTCCGTAAACCCGGAGATTTTGAACGATTCACCGGGGAGAGCATCAAGGTGCGGACGCACCTCCCGGTGGGCGGCCGCAAGAAGTTCAGCGGCCTGCTTAAGTCGTTCGCGGGGGACGTTGTGACGGTCGATTGCCAAGGTGCTACGTACGACATTTGTATCGACAATATTCAACGGGCCAACCTGGACCGCTAGCCGGTACGGGAAACGAGGTGAATACGTGGACCCCAAGGACCCGAATTTACAGGCAATACTGCAGCAACTCCAGGCCGAGAAGAGTATCGATCGCGATACCCTCCTGGAGGCGATCCGCAGTGCCATCGAAACGGCCGCGCGAAAGAGCTTTCCAGCCAACGCCACGATTACCGTAGACATGGATCCGCGGACGCTCGCGTTTCAGGTATTCGAAATTCGAACTGTTGTGGAGACGGTCGAAGATCGCGTCAAGGAGATGGCCCTTGAGGAGGCCACCTCGTTGAACCCCGATGCGCAAGTTGGCGACATGCTGAAGGTGCCAACGGAGCCCAAGGATTTCGGCCGCATCGCCGCGCAAACGGCCAAGCAGGTGATCATCCAGAAAATCAAGGACGCCGAGCGTGAGAACGTTTACGATGAGTTCAAGAAGCGCGAAGGCGAACTGGTAACCGGGGTGGTCAAGCGCGTGAGCCACGGCAACGTAATCGTCTCCGTGGGCCGCGCCGAAGCTATTTTGCCCGTGCGTGAACAATCGCCGCGGGAGAATTTCAAGCCCGGCGACCGAATTCGCGCTCACCTCTTGGAGGTTGAGAAAAGCCCGCGCGGCCCGCAGATCGTTCTCTCGCGGACTTCGCCGGAACTGGTTCGAGCCCTCTTCGATCTGGAAGTGCCCGAAATCTACGACGGCACGATTTCCATACGTGGAATTGCCCGCGAACCCGGCAGCCGAACCAAGATTGCCGTTTCTTCCAACGACCCGAATGTGGACGAAGTCGGCGCCTGTGTGGGAATGAAAGGCTCTCGCGTCCGCGCCGTGGTGGAAGAATTGTGCGGCGAGAAGATCGATATCGTCCGTTGGAGCGACGACCCGGTCGAACTCTGCGGAAACGCATTGAATCCGGCGGATATTCTGGACATCACCGTCGACGAGTCGGCCAAGTCAATCCTCGTCATCGTGCCACACGACCAGCTCTCGCTTGCGATTGGTAAACGCGGGCAGAACGCCCGGCTTGCATCGAAGCTCATGGGATGGAACATCGATATTAAGAGCGATGTAGAATTGGCAGGACCGGAAGTGCAAGAGGCTGTCCGCGAGGCGGAACAAGCGTTGCGCAGCCCGCAGGAAGGCGCCACACCGGACGCCGAAACGCCTGAGCCTGCGGCCCTGTCGAACGAGGAGGCCGCGGGCGAACTGGCTGAAGACGCCGCGCGGGGACAGGAAGAAGGTGCAGAATAGGCACGGCTTTTTTCAGCGTTAGCGATGAAGAACGAACCATAGGAATCCGGGAGTAAGCGTACATGCAGACTGTTTCCAGCTTAGCCGATCGTCTTGATGTAAAGCCCGAGTGGGCGATCGAGCGGCTGCGCTACATGTTTATCGACGTCGATGACGTGGAATCCGTCATCGGCGACGAAGCGTGTGACTTGCTCATCGAAGTGGCAGATGATCCCGCCGTCGCCGATCGGGTTCGCGACGAAAAGCTTAAAGAGATCGAGAAAGAGAAGAAGAAGAAGGAAAAGCTGCGTCAGGCCGCAAAGAAGAGCGCCGAGACGCGCAAGAAAGCCGCCGCCAAGAAGAAGGCCGCCGCATCGGCCAAGAAGAAGGCGGCCGCCAAGAAAACCCCCGCCAAGGAAAAGGCGGAAGGGGATGATGCGGCCGAAGCGCCCGAGGTCGTGGAGCCCGCCGCCGCAGATCAGGAAGCGGAAGAAGGCGCACCGGAAACGCACCCCGTCGTTGAAATCATTCGCGGCGAGACGGCCGAAACCGTAGTGTCCGGTGAAGTGCTATCGGCGGAAGAAGAAAAGCCCAAGGCCAAGAAGAAGAAGAAAGCGGAACCGGCCAAGAAACGCGAGCCGGAGGAGAAGGGCCCGAGTATTATTATCGGCGCCGCCGTCGACCGGGAGGAGCCCTCCGTCGAGGTCGTGCGTGCGGACGGCACGCATGTCGAGGCCAAGGAACTCGAACTGGTCGAAGCCGAAGACACGCCCGAGACGGAAGACGAAGACACGTCGAGCGTGCTCGCTGAAGCGGAGCGCCGTCAGGAAGAGGAGGAGGCGCGCCGGGCCAAGGCCGCGGCACGGCCGGTAGTCAAGCCGGACCCGGCAGTCGTCGCCGAAGTACAACGAAAGGCCGCGGAACGGCTCCAGAAACTCCAGGCGCAGCGGGCCGTGGACACTCGGAAGGGTGGCAGCACGGGAAAAACCGCGCGCAAACGGCAGAAGCGGGCCGAGAAACAACGAAACGAAGAGAATTTGCGACGCGATGCGGCGGCTGCCGTGCGCGTGTATGCCGGTGGCGGGCTCGCAGGCCCGGGTGCCCGGAAGCGGAAGCGGAAGAGAGGCCGTGATGAAGGCGCAGATATGGACGTCGTAGAAGAGATCGCCGTTCCGAGAACCATCGAGGTGGAGGAAGGCGTGACCGTTGAAGAACTGGCGGCCCGCATGGACGTGTCGGTGAACGATATCATTCTGGACCTGATGGACCTGGATGTATTGGCTACGAAGAACCAGACGCTCGGGATTGACTTGGTCCGCAAGATCGCCGAACCCAAGGGATTTGAAGTCCAATCAATCATTCCCGAAGAGGATCAAGTCCTGGCCGATGAGCCCGACGATCCGGCCGCCCTGCAGCCTCGTGCTCCGGTTATCACCGTCATGGGTCACGTCGACCACGGCAAGACATCGTTCCTTGATCGGGTTCGCGCGGCGAATGTGGCCGAAGGCGAGGCCGGCGGAATCACGCAGCACATTGCCGCGTACGACGTGCGCGTATCCGACAAGCGCGTTGTGTTTCTCGATACTCCGGGCCACGAAGCGTTCACCCAGATGCGGTCGCGTGGCGCGCAGGCCACCGACATTGTTGTGCTCGTAGTGGCCGCCGATGACGGGGTTATGCCGCAGACGATCG
>CAZWDH010000200.1:0-13373 GCA_964632865.1 uncultured Nitrospiraceae bacterium | reverse complement strand
ATTCGTAGCAGGCCGGATCTTTGATGATCCCATCCTGATGGATGCCGGAGCTGTGGGCGAAGGCATTTTCCCCCACTACGGGGCGGTTGGGTTGGACGACCACGCCGGTAACCTCGGAGACCCGGCGGCTCAGCGCGGCCATTCGGGTCAGGTCCAGCCCGGTATGGGCGACGCCTTTCAGCGCGCACACCGTGCCCACTTGTTCCACGGCCGAATTGCCTGCGCGCTCGCCGACACCGTTCACGGTCACCTCAACCTGGCGCGCGCCCGCTTGTATGGCGGCGACGGTGTTGGCCGTGGCCAATCCCATGTCGTCGTGGCAGTGGGCGCAGACCATGGCAACGCCGTCCACGTAACGAACCACGTCGCCGATTAGTTCCGCGTACTCGCCGGGCATGGCGCAGCCGACGGTGTCGGGGATGTTGATGCGGGTCGCGCCGGCGTCGACGGCAGTCTCCACGCACTGCCGCAGGAACACGCGCTCCGTACGGGTCGCGTCTTCGGCGCTGAACTGCACGACCTCGACACGCTCGCGAGCCTGCTTCACCGCGCGTTCGATGCAGCGGATCGCCTCGGCGCGAGTCATACGCAGCTTCCGGGACAGATGGACGTCGGACACGCCCAGGAACACATGGACGACGGGATGGACCGCTTGGGCGACGGCCTCGCACGCGGCGTCCACGTCGCCGGGAACACACCGGGCCAGCGCCGCGACTTCGCAGCACTCTACCGCTTTGGCTACGTCTGCCACCGCCGCCTTATCTCCGGGCGATGAGGCGGGAAAACCGGCCTCGACAGTCGCCACGCCAAAGTCCTCCAACATCCGGGCGATTTCCACTTTGGACGCGGCGGGGATATGCACGCCGGGGGTCTGTTCTCCGTCGCGCAGGGTTGTATCGAAGATTCGCACTTGAACGGACATGAGTTGCCTCCTCTTACGTAAGTTGCTTGCTGAAAACGCATTAGAACCTCCGTAAGCATTCAAGCGCTTGGACATTGCCCTTTACCTGAGCCCCATGTCCATATGACATCACCTCCTCTCGGTTGTCCCGCAGGACAAAAGAAATGAGGCCGCGAGCGCTTGGCTCGCGGCCTCTACCTAAAACCCTATGTGGGGAAGTTATTTAGGAAATTCGAGGCACACCGAGCCCGCGCCCTCCAGAAGGAGGAGTGGGAGAAGCAGGCTCTTGATATGGCTCGAATTACACATAAAACCTTTGTACCTTGATTTCGGACTTTACCACGACACTTGTTGTAATTGCAAATGGGATTCTAAGGGTCCAGGGATCGTTGGATTGTCATCGGCGGTACGAACTCATCGACAAACTCGCGGGACCACCAGTTTCCGGTCTCGCGCTTCGTCGCGATATCCGTCATGCGATACTCGTAGCGGAGCGCGCGAACCTCGATAGGCGGCTCGTCGGGGAAGGGGTTTTCATCCAGCAAGGCGAGCACGTCCGGCTCGCCTTGCAGCAAGCGATAGCAAAAGTTCAGGAACCACGCGGGTGGCCGGGGCCGGAATGTGGCGAACCACATCTGCCAGTCGAGCCGGGGCTGGTGCGGCGCGACCCGCTGCGGCGCCTCGTCGAGTTCGTCCGGTTTGTACTTGAACTCGTAGGCCTTCCATTCGCCGTCCGGCCCCCTCCCTTCAACGACGATCTCGGGCCGGCTGGTGGTCATGCGTGCGAACAGTCCGTAGCGGTTGGCGATGTAGTAGGGGTATGCGCGTTGCACCAGGGGAAACAGGAGGGCCGGCGGCCCGGACGACTTCGGCAACAATTGTGCCATATGGGACCCGGTGATTAACGCAATAACTAAAGCAATCCCTCCCATGATCGCCTTCCGGTAGAACGGGAGCGGCCGGATGGTCTCCGGGGGGTTCAGCCACGCCACGGCCCGTTTCGGCAGCACGCCGCGCCAGTGGCGGTCATCGATGAGCAACAGGCAAAGCGCGATGGCGAGGAAATTGAAGAAGGTGAAATTCCCGGTCGCCATGATGAGGACTTGAAAGGCGATGAGAAAGACCGCGGATATTCCACGGAGACGACGCGGCGCAAGGACCAAGAATGGCACGAAGAGTTCTATGGAAAGAGCCGAGGCAACGGACACCCGTTGGAACCATTCGGGCAACTGATGGAAATACCAGCCGATCACCGTCGGCAGCGGTTGAGTTTCGTAGTGGAAATTGAGGGCGGTGAGATTTTGCCAGGTAACGTCATCCAGCTTCACGACGCCGGACATGAACATCAAGCGGAACAGCAACCAGCGCAGCAACAACAGCATGACGCGGGAATGGACCTGCTCCCGGGCAAGGTTGGGACGCCACTGCATGGGGGCGAAGAAGATTGCAAGGAAAGTGGCTTCCAGCAGGAGCGTGTCCCACTGGAACGCAAGAAAATCGGGCGAAACCGAGACCAGCGACAAGTACAGCACGTAGAGCATCGCCAGGCACAGCGGCGGCGCATAACCCGCAATGAGGACGATCGCGAAAAACACGCCCGACCCGCAGATCAGGTGGAGAAACCAGTCGCTGCTGTTCAGCCAGCACAGGGTTGGGAGTTTCCAGTACCGATCGATCCCGGTTCGGCTTTGGACCAGATCCAGGAACAGGTTCACAGGTGCGATTCCCCTGCTGCCAATGAGACCATTCAGTTGAACCCAGAGCGACAGGAACGCAATGACGTGAATCACGCCCAGGAAACGGAGGAAAATCCAGCGGGTGATGAAGTAGCGGGGGGAAACGCCGCCGACCAGGAAGTCGCGACGCAGGAGCCGGTGGAAACGTTCATAACGTGAGAGCGGCTCAGGGGGAGATTCCTGTTCCGGCGAGGAGGTCGTCGGACTTTCGACAGGGGGTACATCGGCACCGAGGCTATCCGACGCAACCTGGCTACCGTCTGACTCCTTCACAACTTCCCCCTGTTCCGCAGGATCTGTGCAACGGCAGGGAGTGTACCACAGTCGGTAGCGAAGCTGCCGACCACAAGTTCCCTTTCGGCACACTCGCAAGACCGCTTGAAGAACGTGGCATATCGGCATTCGAACCTGTTACGCTATTCGGGCAACTTGGGAGAGGGACAGTCAGGCATGTCGAATACGCTGACCCAACGAATTCGCGTTCGGTGCGAGAGTTACTTCGTCCCGGAACGTTCCAGCCAGAATGAGAACCTTTACTATTTCGGGTACCGAATTCGAATCACGAATGAGGGTATGGAACCGGTCCAGCTCATCAGCCGGCATTGGACCATTACGGACGGTCTCGGCAAGGTTGAGGAAGTGCGGGGTCCGGGTGTCGTTGGGCAGCAGCCGCGATTGGATGCGGGCGAGACCTTCGAGTACACCAGCGCCTGCCCGTTGCACACCAGCTATGGGACGATGCAGGGCCGGTACCGCATGGCGCGGGACGACGGTTCGACCTTCCACGCGGAGATCACCCCCTTCGAAATGGTTGTTCCCGCGGTTCTGAATTAACCGATTTCATTGGGACCAGGACGAGGACAAACTTCGGCATGAAGGTTCGCGTCATTGCCAATCCCATTTCCGGCGGAGGCAACGGACGCCGTCTCGGGGAAGCAATGTCCGCCGCACTCAACGCCCGGGGTATATCCGCAGACCTATACGTCACCACGCGCGCGGGCGAGGCCGGTGAGATCGCTACCGAAACCGGCTATGACTGCGTCGTCAGCGTCGGCGGCGACGGCACCACGAACGAAATCGCCAACGCCCTCCTGGGCACCGACATCGTCCTCGCCATCCTGCCTCTTGGCACCGCCAACGT
Organism: uncultured Nitrospiraceae bacterium; assembly: GCA_964632865.1. GTDB lineage: Bacteria > Hydrogenedentota > Hydrogenedentia > Hydrogenedentales > SLHB01 > JAHDWY01. The sequence continues at coordinate 9,595 of CAZWDH010000200.1, read as the reverse complement.
CGTCCCCCGTCAACTCGGCATCCCCCTGAATGCCGATGCCGTTGCCGACCTGATTGCCCGTGGCTCGGTTCGCCGGATGGACGTCGGCCGCTGCGGCGATCGGATTTTCCTGCTCGGGACCGGCGCAGGACCGGACGCGGCAATCGTGGAGGCGATTCATGCACGGCGGGGCCAGAGATTGGGCATTTCCGGCTACTACGTCCCCACGCTGCGCACCTTGTGGCGTTACGACTGGCCTCGGATCCGCGTCACGGTGGACGGCGAAGTGCTGTGCGACGACGGGCACTACGCCATCGTGGGGAACTGCCGCTACTCCGCGGGGGTATTCCCGTTCACACCGAAAGCCCGAATCGACGATGGGCTTCTCGACGTCTGTGTCATGCGCAACCTGACCATGGTGCGGCTGGCCCGGCACGCGGTCGCGTCGTGGCGGTCTGGGTTCGTTGCGCGTAAGGACGTGCTCTATCGCACAGGCACCCGTGTGCGTTTTGAAGCCGTTGATTCCCGCATGCTTCCTCTTCAGATCGACGGCGACCCCGCCGGAACCCTTCCCTCGGAGTTCACCGTCGACCCGGCGGCGCTTCGCGTATTCGCGCCTACCGATTCATCCCCGTTGCTCGGGTGAATCCCGCATCCTGTGTTGCTACAATGCGTGAAGTTTTGATTCGAGTACGGAACGCGAAAGCAGCGTTAACGAGAGGAGCCTCTGATGCGGCGCGTTTGTTCAATTCTGGTTTTGGCATTATCAATCGCCCTTCCACTCGCCGGTGCGGCAGAAGACGACGGCGTCATGGGCGTATGGCAGGGTTCGTTCCTTAGCGGGGACTGGCAGGACAAGTCGTTATCCTCGCAGATCATCGCGCAGGGGCCCGTGGAAGGCGCGGAACGCTGGCGCATGATTCTCCTCATCGGCGACTGGCAGAAGCCGGATGCGAAGGCGGAGATTGAAGGCGTGCGCGCGCAGCCCGATTCCAAGACGGTCCAGTTCGGCGGTGAAGTCGACTTGGGCGAGGCCTTTGGCGGTTCCTATCGCGTGGCCGCGGAATTGGCGGACGGCACGATCAGCGGCAAGATGAACGGCAAGGGAAAGCCTGTCGAGTTCAAACTGCAGCGCGTGGAAATCAAGCCGCCGACGCTGGGCCAGGCCCCGCCGGAAGGCGGAGTGGTGCTGATGGACGGCACCAATCTCGACGCGTGGGAACGGTATCCGTTGAAGTGGAGCCTGTTGGGAAACGGCGCGACGCAGGTCACCGGGAGCAATTTCAAAACCATCGACGAATTCGGCAGCGGCCTATGGCACGTGGAATTCATGTCGCCCTTCATGCCGGAAGAACGTGGACAGGGTCGCGGCAACAGCGGCGTCTACGTGTTGGGCCGATATGAAGTGCAGGTGCTCGATAGCTTCGGGCTGGACCCCGCCGACAACTTGTGCGGCGGGATCTACAAGATGGCGGTGCCCCGTGTGAATGCCTGTCTTCCGCCGCTCACGTGGCAAACCTATGACATCACGTTCACGACGGCACAGTTCGACGCTTCGGGGAACAAGACGGCCAACGCCCGGATCACAGTGCTCCACAACGGCATCCTCATCCACGATGACGTGGAACTCGCCAACCCCACGCCAGGCGGCGTAAGCCGCGAAGACGCATCGACCGGACCGATGCTCTTCCAGGATCACAGCGACGCCGTCCAGTTCCGCAACGTGTGGTTTGTTCCGGCGGACTGATGAGGATTCTCGAAGTCAATTTCACGTGCGCAGTATGCGATAGAAAGGTTTAAGCAGTGCGCCTTTCTATCGTGATTCCCGCGTACAACGAAGAAGAACGCATTGGATCGACAATCGAGGCCATTGACGCCTATCGCGCAACCCTGGATTACGATTCCGAAGTGGTTGTGGTGGACGACGGAAGCACGGACAACACCGTATCGGTCATCCACGATGCCGATCCAAGCGCTCAGGTCATCTCATACCATCCCAATCGCGGAAAAGGTCATGCCGTGCGCACGGGTATGACCGCGGCCAAGGGTGAGATTCGGCTTTTCTACGATGCCGACGCCTCCACTCCCATCGACGAAGTGGAAAAGCTGTGGCCCCATTTTGAGGCGGGCGCGGAGATTGTGATTGGCTCCCGCTCGCTACCCGGGTCGGACGTGCAGATCCATCAACCCTGGTACCGCGAGAACATGGGGCGCGTGTTTAACGGGATCATTCGTCTACTGGGCGTCACGCGGTTTCCCGATACGCAATGTGGTTTTAAGGCCTTCACCGCACACGCGTGCAGCATCATCTTTCCGCGCCAAACCATCGAGCGCTTCAGCTTTGACGCGGAATTGCTCTACATTGCACAGAAACACGAACTGCCGATCGCGCAGCTTCCTATTCGCTGGATCAACTGTCCTCACACGAGCCTGAATCCCCTCTCCGATTCCACGCGCATGTTCTGGGACGCGATGACAATCCGGTTCAAAGACGTGATGGGGCGGTACCGGTAATTACTGCCGCGTTTCCATGAATCGCTCCCAGAGATCGGAGCGGATCTCGGTCACCCACAATACACCCGGGCGCAAGGATTTCGTGTCGACCTGGTATTCGCGTTTCAGGTGCGGATCGATGGCGGTCTTGATCTTGGCGGGCGCGAGTATGACGGACGCGTCCGCTTCTTCGGGGATCGTGGTCCAGTATCCCACCCGCGTGAATTTGCGAAAGTACCAGGGAAGTGGCCAGTAGTCCCCGTTGGGACTGATCACGCGAATCAGCATGTCGCGGCCCTCGGGACTGATCGCCGCGATGTCCTCCACGCGTTGGACCATCTGCATGAACGCGGTAGACGTGTGCGCGTAGACGTACGGATTACGCACGTCCGCGTCGAACACATAGGCCGCGCGATAAGCCTGCGCACCCAACTGCACGATCCCGCCAGCAAGCGCCAGGACTGCTACCGCTCGCAACAGACGGAATCGAAGGACGTTGAATAGCCAAACTGCGCCCGCGCCCGCGAGGACAATCAGCGGTTGCAGAAAACTAAGTGCGTTCCACGGCGTCTTGTAGGGGATGTACGAGTACACCCCAGTCACGAAGAGCGTGTATAGCGCGAGGAACAGCAAGAAGTACGTGCGGGAACTTTGCTCGCGTCGTAACCCGAGTACCGCCGCAATGATGCCGAGCAATCCGAGCCCAAGGATGAGGCCTTCACTGAACACGGGTTTCGGCGTGCGGTGGGTGTACGCAAGCAAATGCAGGTAGTAGTACCAAGGCTTGTCGTGGATATGACTGGTATCCGCCTTCTGGAAGTAGTTTGCGTAGGTCAGAACGGAATCCACCACGCCTCGCGGGTGCGTGAAGAATGACGAGTAGAACAGAACCGATACCGCCATGGCCGCGAGCATGCATGCTACGATATGATAATTCTTGTATCGTGGCTTCTCTCCATCGCGATTCGCCCCGTCAAGCCGCTTGTACAGAATCGCCGTTGGAATCGCCGCGAATACCATCCCGGCGAAGGCAATGATGCAGGTCTCTTTGGATGCGTGCGCGAGTCCAACGAAGATTCCCGTGGCGACGGCCCAGCCAATGGACCGGGTCATCACGTACCGCCATCCGCACACGATGACGCCAAACACGAAACAAACGAGCAGCATCTCTTGAATGTAGTACCGGCTGTAGAAGACCATCGCGGGAGATATCGCGGTCAACACGGCGGCAGTCACCACGGTTGCGGTACCTAATGGTGCACGCAACGGAATCAGCAGAAGCACAAGGCCGACGCCGAACACGAGCGGGACAAGGCGGAAGGTCCACTCCGTTGTTTCCGCGAAGTCGGTTGCCCCCGAGACCCAGGCAACAGGAAGGGCAAGGTAATAGAGGGTGGGTCCATGGTGCTCGACGGGGTCGTAGGCGTACTCGCCGGTGTCGAGCAGAATGCCGGCCTTGACGGCCTGGTTGGCTTCATCGCCGTGCATGGGCCGGGCATCAAGCGACGGCAGCCGGAACGCGAACGCTCCGGCTGCCGTAATGAGTAACAACACAAGGCCGATTCGGCCCCTGCGGGTGTGAGTCCCGCTGGTCGATCCCGGAGGAGAGGTGTCTTTTACAACGTCACCGTTCCGGGCCATGGGTCACATTACTTCGCGGGCTGACCGTAAACTTCAACCTCGACGTAGTGGTTCGTCTCGTCGGACGTATTGCCGTTGGTGTAAAGGCGGACGAAGCGGCCCTTGATGCCCTTATCCGCCAGCGGAATCAAACGGCCTTCATAGGTCTCCACGTACTCTTTGTCTTTGCCGACGCCGAGACCGGACGAATTGTCGTGGTCGTTGTTGTAGACCGTCTGGACGTTCTCGGTGAACTCCGCATCGTCAGCGGTCTTCACGACCATGTCAAAGTACACGCGCTCGGCGGCATGGAAATGCCACACCAGGATCGCGTAGATGTCCGAAACCTGGCCGAGGTCGATTTGCACCCACTGGACGGCCGTGTCGAGTTCGACGAGGTAGTCCTGCTGATAGCCCTTCTCACCGTCGGTGACGAAGGCCAGCTTTCCGTAGTTCGGATCGGGATCGCTGCTGGTGACCGGCTTGCCGGCGGCGAGGTTCGTCGCGCCTGCGGGGGCCATGTACGGTTCGCGGGGCTTATAGCTGCGTTCTTCCAAATTCTCCCCGAAATAGTCGAGCGGCGTGCCGCCGAAGTACGGCTGCGGCAACTCAATCTTCAGCGCTTCTTCCTGCGCGACGGCGGCGGGTGCGGCCGCAAACATCAACGCCGCGATCGCCGCAATCGCCAAGGCGCCAAGCGGCGTAACTGCATATCTCACCATGATTTCCTCCTTCATTCCTTCGTCCGTTGACACGAGAATCGCCACGCGCATCTCGCCGCATTTATGGACGAGGAACCGTGGCGGGTTATTCAGGTCTAGTATCTCGCCCGGAGGTGGGAAAAGTCAAACTGGCGTTGGTCACAGGCGACACCGTTCAGGTGACGCATCCGTCACTCAGCCGTATGAACCACCGGTATTCTTCTTCGCCGATCGATGAGGGCGAGCGTGACCGCGCCGAAACCGCGAACTTTGGTGGCGAGCGAAAGAAGCTGTCCCAGGATCGGCACGAGAAACGCCCCCTCAATAACCAGCCCTCCCAGCATGAGCGCGCCGGGGCGATTGTCCCATCGTGCGGGGAGGGGGATAGTCGCGCCGGCGCTCCTGTAGCCGACGGCGTATCCGAGGTAGGCGAACACGATGAGGGCGAGAATTAGCGCAATGCCGAAGAGGGCGAGCACTTCGGTGCTGAGCAGGATGATCGCGAGAATAACGCCGGCTACGATGTTGAAGAGACCCACGATGACGCAGCGCATGGGATCGTTCCGGTAGACATGTAACATCGCGTCGCTGAGTTCCGGATACCGCGAATCAAACCACAGGGCGGCAAGAATGGAGCCGAGCTTAACCACGATCAATACGGTGAGGGATGTCAGCACCAGCATGCAGACCCCGCCCAACCCGAGCGTTCGCACCAACTGGTCCAATCCGTCTTCGCTGAGCAATCTTACCGATACGGTGTCCATATAATAGTCCCTCTCCAATTACCGTGCGTGAGAATCCGAGCCGGAATTCGTGTGACCGCCGGCCCGTCGGATCGCCGCGTTGAACGCAACGAGAAGTGCGGCGAGTACGGCAATGCTCGCCCCGGAAATCCACGGGCTTTGCACGGTCCCCAGAAATTCGGGTAACGGGACGTCTGCCCAAGCCTCGCGGCCCCACTCGATAAATGGCATGAACAGGCTGAGAGATAACGAAAAGTCCGGCTGCCATGCGGCTACTTGCGTCATCCAGGAATCCGCATACGCTGCAACAGGAAGACGCCATCCCACCAGGATCAGCACGATTGACACACATGCGACGAGACCAGCGCCCCACGCCATCGTCGCCGGTCGTCCTTGTCCTCGAACTTGCGCTACGAGAGCATCCTCGAATCCGGGCGATGGGGCTTCAACGGGCAAATCCGCAAAGCTGGCCTCGAGGGCGCGGAGGCGCTCCAGATACGCGCGGCACTTTTCGCAGGATTCGAGGTGGGTCTCGAACCCCTCCTCCAGGGGCAGACCCTGGTCGAAGCGTTCCCGCAACCAGGCTTTGACGGTCGCGCAGTTCATCACTCGTCCTCCTCACACAGCCGCTCGCGGAGTTCCTTCCGCGCCCGGCATAAGGCGACCTTGGCCGCGGCGGCGCTCATGCCGACAATCTCGGCTGCTTCTCGGATCGGGAAGCCCTCCGTGTAGTGGAGTTGCATTAGAAGCGCGCTCCGCGGCGGCAATTTGGCAAGCACGGACTCCACTTCGTCGCGAAGCTCCGTGCCGCGATGGGCATTCCGGCCGGACGGCTCTTCGATCTCTCCCGACGTCTCCACGAGGGCGTTGTAGGAAATGTTCGCACCCTTCCCCCTCCGCTGTTGCGATCGAATCGCATTCAGTCCGACGCGCGTGGCGATGGTGTAGAGCCACGCGCGCAATGACTGGCCATCCTCCAGCCGATCCAGGTAGCGGAATGCCCGGATAAAGGTCTCTTGGGCGACGTCCTCCGCGTCCTCCCGGTTCAGCATGAGGCGGTAGAGGTGCCGGTAGATCGCGTTGCCATAGCGGCGCACGATAGCGTCAAAGGCCGCCTGTTCACCTCGCTGGACACGACGCACCCACTCCGCGTCCGAAGGCGCGGCGTCTCCTTCGGTGGCGGGGATGGCCTCCAAAACGGGTTTGTTCGGCGTTTGGGCTTCCATCGGGCGCCACCGTGACCTTACCGCATCTGCTTGTCGAAACATCGCGTACGCCACATTAACCTCGGGCGACGGGGCTTTCGGAGCCACCGTCGCTGCTTTCTTATACACCAGTTCAGGGGAAAAGGTAACTCGGTGGGGGGCAAAATCAGACCGATCAGACCGACCAGACTGATCGGACGGATCGGACACGGCGAAAGAGGTATCGGCTTCTGGGTCCTGCCTACGGCGTCGTATGCAGCTTGAGGCCTACAACCCCGGCGACGATGAGGACAATGCAGGCGATCCGCCAGACGGCCCGGGATTCCTCGAAGAACCACATGCCGAAGAGGGTAGTGCCCACAACGCCGATACCGGTCCAGACGGCGTACGCGGTGCCGACGGGAAGGGTCTTCACAGCCTGCGCCAGGAACACGAAACTGAGCACCATGGTCACCCATGAGATGGCCGTCGGCCAGCCGCGTGTGAAACCCTCTGAGTACTTGAGCGCCACGGCCCACGTCACTTCGAAGGCTGCCGCAATGAGCAGATAGATCCAGGCCATGAAGGTCTCCTTGGTGCGCTTTGATTGGACCGTCAGGATTCCGGTGGACTTGCGCCGTCGCGCAGGATGCCAAGCAGTTCGTCCTTCGTCGATCCACCGGCCAAGGCCACGACCCGGTCGCCGCGATGAAGCTGCGTGTGACCGCGCGGAACGACGGTTCGTCCACCGCGCTGCACGGAGACGACGACACAGTCCGGGGGCAACGAGATATCGCGAAGCCGTTTCCCGACTGCGGCCCAGCCGCGCTCCATGTCGATCTCTACGAGTTCGGAGTTCGTCGCGGTCTCGAGCCGAAGCCGTTCGATATGACGGTCCCGCTGATGCTTGTCGAGCAACGCGTGGGAATAGGTGCGAATCACGTCGCCGCGGCGCAACACGCCCAGCAGGCGCTTCGGGTTGCGTCGATCGACGACGGGCAGGCGCCCCACCCCCATGGCGCCGAAATGGCGAAGCGCGTCGTCGAGTGTTTCGTCGTAATAAGCGGTCAGCACGTTCGTCGTGCAAATGTCGCCCACGGTCTTCTCGATGCTGCCGGCCGCCATGGCGCGTTCAAGATCGGAATGGGTCACGACGCCGTAGAGATCGCCGTTCTCGTCGAGCACGACGAATCCGTGATGGCCGGTCTCCTGGAACCAGAACGCCAATTCCATTAACGGCGTCTCGGGCGTTACGGTTGTCAGTTCGGCAGTGGGCGTCATCGCCTCTTCGACGAGGATGGCGCGCATCAGGTTCTCGTCCTTGCGGGCGCGCACGTCCAGTCCTTTGCGCATCAGTTTGAGCGTGTAGATGCTCTCCGGCTCGACCATCTGCGCGAGTGCCGTGCTCACGACGGTCGCAAACATGAGGGGCAGAATCATGCGATAGTCCTGGGTCATCTCAAACAGGATGATGATGGCGGTGATGGGGGCGCGTGCTGAACCGGCGAACACGGCGGCCATACCGACCATGGCGTACGCGCCGCTTGATTCCGTCATGCCGGGAAACACCATGCCAACCACTTTACCGTAGGCGCCACCGAGCACGGCCCCGATAAACAGGGCCGGCGCAAATACTCCGCCGGACGCGCCGGAGCCGAGTGTAAACGACGTTGCAATTATCTTGGCAATCACAAGTATGGCGAGCAGGGACAACGTGATGTTCCCGCGAAGGGTTTCCGCAATCGTCTCGAAGCCCGTTCCAAAAACTTGCGGAACGAAGAAGCCAAGTATGCCGAGCAATAGGCCGCCGACCGCAGGCTTGAGATAGGGCGGGAACGTCCACCCGTCAAAGAGGTCTTCGAAGAAGTAGAGCACCTTCGTGTAGAACAACGCCACCGCCGCCCCCAGCACGCCGAGTCCGAGGTAAAAGAACAATTCCCAAGGACTATGCAGATAGAACGAGCGGGGCACTTCGAACGCGGGATAGTCGCCCAGGGCGGCGCGGCTCACCACGCTCGCGGTGACCGAAGCGATGACGATGGTACTGAAGGCGTGAACGCCGAACTCGGCGAGGATCACTTCGAGCGCGAACATGACGCCGGCGATGGGGGCGTTGAAGGTGGCCGCGATACCCGCAGCGGCACCGGAGGCAACGAGGGTTACGATTCTCCGGTCATTGAGTTTAAAGTACTGGCCAATGGTGGAACCAAGCGCCGATCCGATCTGTACGATCGGTCCTTCGCGCCCAACCGAGCCGCCGGAGCCGATCGTGATGGCGGAACACACGGCCTTCGCCAGCACGACCACGGGGCGGATACGGCCTCCGCGCGTTGCGACCGCGGTCATGACTTCGGGTACCCCGTGGCCTTTCGCCTCAGGGGCAACGAAGTAGACGATGGGTCCGACGAGCAGTCCGCCGATGGCGGGAAGAATAATGACATGGTAGCCGCCCATGAAGGCGAGGTAGTCGGAACCGGTACCGAAGAACAGGTGCTCGAAAAATTCGATCATCCAGACGAACGCAATGGTGCCGAGGCCGGCGCCGATTCCGACGACGACCGCGAATGTCATCATGACCGCGGTCTCGGAGGTCCAGAAACGTCCGAAGACGCCGGAGATGCCGCGACCGTTTCGCGTGCGGGATGAGGTTGCACCCATGGTTGTTCAAATTCCCTGAATTCGTGGAAAGGGCTGGCGCGCCACGTAACTCGGCATCCGACGGATGCGCGTCCGGCGGGCAGCGGTTCGTGTGGCCGCAGTGCGAGTAACGACTCAACCCGGAATCGAGGCGGGGCAAACCGAAGGATACCGGCGGGTAGCATAGCACATGCGAGGGGCGCATCCAAATTGACTGGCAAAATCCCTGCGGATTCTG
>CAZWDH010000199.1:0-13417 GCA_964632865.1 uncultured Nitrospiraceae bacterium | reverse complement strand
ATGTGCGCGACACCCGACGTCACGTTCAGGGCGGTACGCCGTTTCTTGCCCTTCGCTTTCCTCTTTTCCTTGGCCACTTACCTGTGCCTCCTGGGTGTGCCGTCCGGTTCGTTCTCCGCCGGCAATGCTCTATACGTGCACGCAGAAGCGTGCGCTTACGTTATTACGAAACCTTACTTTTTCTTGACCGTCGCGCCGCGGGGGCCCTTCCGGGTCCGGGCGTTGGTGTGCGTCCGCTGACCGCGCACCGGCAACCCGCGCTTGTGGCGCTGGCCCCGGTAGCAGTTGATGTCCATCAAACGCTTGATATTCGACATGACCTCGCGGCGCAGATCGCCTTCCACGGCGTACTTCGTCGTGATTGCCGTCGTCAACCGGCTCACTTCCTCATCCGTCAAGTCGCGGATGCGCGTGCTCGGGTTGATACCGGTCTCCTCCATCAACGCTTTCGCCCGGGCCGGACCGATGCCGTAGATGTACTGCACCCCGGTTTCCACCCGTTTCTCGCGGGGAAGGTCGATACCTACTACACGTGCCATGGATTTCGTTCTCCTCAGGAATGGGCGTTCAGGCCCACTCGTCTAACCGCCTTAGCCCTGTTTCTGCTTGTGGCGCGGGTTCTCACAGATCACCCGAACCTGGCCATGCCGGCGGATTATCTTGCACTTCTCGCAAATCTTCTTGACCGAACTTCTAACCTTCATTGCTCACTCCACGTGAAACGCTCGCGCGCGGTTGAGTCAGGGCACACCTGACACGTCGCGGCCGCGGACCGGTGCCCGCGCTCCGTACTTCCTATTTGTACCGATACGTGATGCGCCCACGCGTCAGATCGTAGGGCGACATTTCCAGCTTCACGCGGTCGCCCGGAAGGATTCGAATGAAATTCATCCGCATCTTCCCGGAGATATGGGCCAACACGATATGCCCGTTCTTCAACTCCACGCGAAACATGGCGTTGGGCAACGGTTCAACCACCGTACCCTCGACTTCTATGGCTTCTTCTTTTTGCATACGCTATCTATATCGTTCCGGGCTTGGCGACGCTGCCCAGCCGCGTTTCACGCGACCTGCTTTCCCCAAACCAACTTTGGGGTCGCCGAAAGGATCTCTCCCCCGTGTTCGCGCACTACGACGCTATGTTCGAAATGCGCGCTCGGCTTACCGTCGGCCGTAACCGCCGTCCATCCGTCGCGCAACACTTTCACATCCGGCGTTCCGACATTGACCATCGGCTCAATGGCGAGCACCATGCCCACTTTCAATTCGGGGCCGCGCTCGCCCGTCACGAAGTTCGGAATCTGCGGATCCTCGTGCATCCGCGTGCCGATGCCGTGTCCCACAAAACTCCGGACCACCGAAAAACCCGCATCTTCACTGGCCAACTGAACCGCCCGCGAAACGTCTTCCAGGTGATTCCCGGCTTTGGCCGCCGCGATCGCCCGGGTCAGGGCCAGGTCCGTCGCCTTCATCAAGCGTTGCCGCACGTCATTCACGGTTCCGCAGGGTACCGTCACGGCCGCGTCGCCGTGATAGCCGCGGTGGTACACGCCCACATCCATGCTGACGATCTCGCCGTCCTTCAGCTTCCGCTTCCCGGGGATGCCGTGCACGATCTCTTCGTCCACCGAGATGCAGGTGCTCTTCGGATACCCGTGATACCCGAGAAATGAAGGCTCGCCGCCCAGCGCGCGAATCAACTTTTCCGCGGTCGCGTCCAGTTCGCCGGTCGAAATCCCCGGCTCAACCATCTCTGCCAACGTGACGAGCACCTCCGCGACGAATTGATTCGCTTCGCGAAGGATGTCGATCTCTTTCTCCGTTCGACAGGTGATCACGGTTCTTGGACCATTTCCAGAGCGCATAAAATCTCTTCAATTTTCGCGGAAACGTCGTCCGGGGCGATGTCTCCAGGAACCGGCTTCAGTAGGCCCCGTTCCTGGTAAAACGCCTCGATCGGCTCCGTCATCTGGTGATACACCACCAGCCGCTGACGTATCGTCTCTTCATTGTCATCCGGCCGTTGGACCAACACCCCCGAACATCCATTGCGCGCGCAACGGGCCGGGTCGCCCTTCGGCGGGTCGAACTTCAAATTGTATATGGTACCACAAACGGGACACGTCCTGCGCGCGCTCAGGCGCGCCACGATCTCGTCGTCCGGCACAACCAGACAAATCGCCGCGTCCAGTCGTTCGCTACGCTTCTCCAGCAGGAGATCCAGCGTTTCGGCTTGCGCCAGCGAACGCGGAAACCCGTCCAGCACGTAGCCGCTGTCGCAGTCCAGCCCCGCCAGCCGCTCCTCCACGATCGCGCAGGTCAGCTCATCCGGGACCAGCGTGCCCGATTCCATGTACGGCCGGATCTTCCGGGCAATCGCCGTATCCTCAGTCATATGTCCGCGGAAGATGTCTCCCGTCGATATATGCGGTAAGCGTCTCCGCGACGCAAGCCGTCTTGCCTGGGTGCCTTTCCCTGCGCCGGGCGCCCCGAGTATAACGATTCGCAATCCCACGGATTTTCTACTCTCTTTCGCTCGGCGCACGTTTGGCGATCGGTCTGTACCGGGTTTCCTGTATCTCCCAGCGAGGTCTCGCTTCCATGCCTCGCGCAACGAATCGATTCACGGGTTTACCGCGTGGCCCAGTCCCATTAATAACGGCGACCCTTGACCCTGCGTCCTTTTACAAATCCGTCGTAGTTGCGCATCGTCAGATGCGTCTCGATTTGGCGAACCGTATCCAGCGCAACACCCACGAGGATGAGCAGGCTTGTGCCACCGAAGAAGTGCGACACGTTCCACGCTTCCAGGCCCATCTGGCTCTGTACGACGTACGGCAATAACGCCACGCCAGCCAGGAACAGGGAACCCACGAGCGTGATGCGCGTCATCACCTTGTTCAAATACTCCGCCGTCGCTTTGCCGGGCCGGACGCCCAGCACCACGCCGCCGTACTTCTTCATGTTGTCCGCCATCTCGATCGGGTTGAACGTGATGGCCGTGTAGAAGAAGCAGAAAAAGATAATCAGCACGCCGTATACCATGCTGTACAGAAAACCGCCGTAACTGAAATACACGCCGAACCAGTCGATCACGGGCGCCAGGGTTTCCGTCTTCAGGGCGCTCGAAACCATGCTCGGGAGCATAAGAATCGAACTGGCGAAGATGATCGGAATCACGCCCGCCTGGTTCACGCGCAAGGGCAGGTAGTTCCGGCCGCCGGCCGTCATCTTCCGGCCCTTGACTTGGCGCGGGTACTGAACCGGAATGCGGCGCTGCCCGGTCGTGACCAGGATTACCCCTGCGATAACGGCCACCATCAGCGCGATCAACAAGCCAATTTTAAAGATGTCCAGCTCGCCCGCCTTGAACAGTTCGAGCATGGTCCACAATGCGTTCGGCAACTGGGCAACGATACTCGTGAAGATGATCAAAGACATGCCGTTGCCGACACCGTGCTCGCTGATCTGTTCGCCCAGCCACATGATAAAGGCGGTGCCCGTCGTGAACGTAATAATGCAGGTGATGTAGAACCAGATGCCGCTCGTCACGACGATGCGCGAATCGGCCGTGTTCATGCCTTGGAGCCAGACCGCGACGCCGATGGACTGCACGATACACAGCGCGATGGTCAGATACCGCGTATACTCGGTGATCTTCTTCTGGCCTTCGGCGCCTTCCTTCTGCAATTTTTCCAGGGCCGGCACTACGGAGACCAGCAATTGGATGATAATCGACGCACTGATATAGGGCATGATGCCCAGGGCGAAAATCGTCGCGCTCTCGAAGGCGCCGCCCGTGAACATATCGTAGAAACCAAGCAGCCCGCCCTGCATGTCCTCCATCATTTTGGACAGGGCATTCCCGTCGATCCCCGGCGTGGGCACGTGCGCGCCCAATCGGTAGATCGCCAGCATAATCAGCGTGAACGTCATGCGCTGCTTCAGTTCGGGAATGCGCCAGGCGTTCCGAAAGGCTTCTAACGGCTGAGACACAAACTAGCCCTCCTGGCTCGCGGTCTTCGGCGCTTTCGCACCGTTCTTGACGGCCGGGATGATCTCCACGGTGCCGCCCGCAGCTTCAATCTTCGTACGGGCCCCCGCGCTGATGGCGCTCGCCTTCACGTTCAGTTTCTTCGTGATCTCGCCGCGTCCGAGAATCTTGATGCCGCCCTTCGTCGGGTCGGCAAGGCCCACCGACACCAGCGATTCGAGATTCACTTCATCGCCCGCGTTGAAGGCCTTGTTCAGATTGTCGAGGTTGACGATGGAACTCGGGAACCGCGACGCGTGATGAAACCCGCGCTTGGGCAGACGCCGGTTCACCGGAGTCTGGCCGCCTTCAAAGGTGGCGCGGCGCGACACGCCGGCGCGCGATTTCTGCCCCTTGTGCCCGCGACCCGCCGTCTTGCCGTTGCCCGAACCAGGACCCCGGCCGACACGCTTGCGGTTCTTCCGCGCGCCAGGAGCGTTGGATAATTTGCTGAGTTCCATCGTAGTTCTTCCTTAACCGAAACGCGTCGGACCCGGCGTACGCGCCGGCGCCCAATCCGCTACAAAACTGCCGTGACTTCCAAGTTGCGCATGGACGCGATTTCTTCCGCCGTTTGAAGCTGGCGCAAGCCGTCCATCGTGGCCCATACGACGTTGGTCGCGTTGTTGGACCCCAGCGACTTCGTGAGAATGTTCTGGTAACCGGCCGCTTCCACCACGGCGCGCACCGGACCGCCTGCGACCACACCGGTACCCAGCGAAGCGGGCTTCAGCAACACGCGCGCCGAACCGGAACGGCCCACGACCTCGTGCGGAATGGTCGTGCTCACGATCGGCACTTCCACCATGTTCCGCTTCGCGCGTTCGATGGCCTTGCGAATGGCATCCGGCACTTCGCGCGCTTTGCCCATTGCAGCGCCAACGCGGCCTTTGCCGTCGCCCACTACGACGATGGCGCTGAACCGGAAGTTTCGGCCGCCTTTAACGACCTTGGCCACGCGGTAGATCTTGACGACGGATTCGATGAAGTTCGATTCCGGCTGCTCGGATCGCGCCCGACGTTCTCCGCGGCTTTCCCGTTTCCCTTGCCCTGTGCTCAACCTGATTCTCCTGGCCGTTGTCGTTGCCTGCGTTGTGCGGCCTGCTTCGTTGCCATGGCGGCATCGCGCCGGACCCGCCGGCCGACGCACCGATCCTTAAAAATCCAATCCACCTTCCCGGGCCGCGTCGGCCAAGGCCTTGACGCGTCCGTGAAACAAGCGGCCGTTCCGATCGAAGCATACGCGCTCCACCGATGCCGCCTTCGCGCTTTCTGCCAGCGCCTTGCCGACGCTCTTCGCGGCGTCCACGTTGCCGCCCGTAATCTTCAGCGACACGGACGACGCCGCCGCCAGGGTCTTGCCCGTGGAGTCGTCGATGACCTGGGCATAGATGTGCTTCAGCGTGGATCGCACCGTCAGCCGCGGCCGATCCGTTGTGCCGCGCACGGTCTTGCGTACACGCATCCGGCGCCGCGCCAGCCGATCCAATTTTTCATGCCGATTACTCATGGTCCCTTAAATCTCCCTGGCGATATTACTTCGCGCCGGCCTTACCGACCTTGCGGCGAATCTGTTCGTTCTCGTAGCGAATGCCCTTACCCTTGTACGGCTCCGGCTTGCGCCACGCCCGCACGTTGGCCGCCACCTGGCCCACCAACTGCTTATCGATGCCTTCAACCTTGATCGTCTGCGTGCCTTCCACGCTGAAGGTAATCCCGTCCGGCGGTTCGATCGCAACCGGATGGCTGTATCCCACCGACAGGGTCAGGCTCTTGCCCTGCATCGCCGCGCGGTAGCCGACGCCGTTGATCACGAGGACCCGGGCGTACCCCGACGTCACGCCGGTCACCATGTTCTGGACCAGCGCCCGAGTCAATCCGTGCATGGCGCGGTGCTCGGGCTGATCGGTCGGGCGCGTAATCGTGACGGCCGCATCGTCCACCGTCACGTTCATCTCGGCGTTTAACGTACGCTCCAGCGATCCCTTCGGGCCGGTGACCTTCAGATGCGATCCCTTGAGTTCGCACTTCACGCCGCCCGGAATCGTTACCGGCAGTTTCCCTACTCTCGACACGGTCTACTTTCCTTTCGTCTACGGCGAGGTCTACCAGACTTCGCAGAGTACTTCGCCGCCTACCTTGCTGGCGCGCGCCTGTTTCCCTGTCATGACGCCCTTGGACGTGCTCAAGATCGAAATCCCGAGCCCGCTCCGGACCGGCTTAATCTCGCCGCTGCCTACGTACACGCGCAGGCTCGGCTTGCTCACCCGGCGCATCCCGTGAACGACCGGCTGCTGATTCTCCAGATAGCGCAACGATACCTGCAGGATCCCTTGCTTGTCGTCTTCGACGAGCTTGTAGCCCGCGATGTAGCCTTCCTGCTGCAAAACAGCACAGATTTGCGCTTTGAGCCGCGATGCGGGCACGTCCACACGGTCGTGCCGGGCCGACATCCCGTTACGCATCCGGGTGATCAAATCTGCGATCGGGTCGCTCATGGACATGGGTTCGTTTTCCTCTTTTCCTGCTATCGATACCGCGCCAGCCGGCGCGATGGTTTACCAGCTCGACTTCGTCACGCCCGGGAGCAAACCTTCCAGGGCCAGCTTCCGGAAACAGATACGGCAAATTCCGAACTTGCGCATGTAGCTCCGGGGACGGCCGCACAGCCGGCACCGGTTGTAGGTGCGGACCTTGAACTTCGGCGTCCGCGCGCATTTCGCAATCATCGACTTCTTCGCCACGCTATCTTCTCCTTGACCCGGTTCGGGTCTTAACCTTATGCGCGGAACGGCATCCCGAACTTGCGCAACAATTCACGGCTTTCGTCGACCGAACGGGCCTTGGGAATCACGAACGTAATGTTCATGCCGCGCGGCCGCACGATCGCGTCGATATTCACTTCCGGGAAAATCGACTGCTCGCGAATTCCCAGCGTATAGTTGCCGAACTTGTCGAAGGCCTTCGGCGACACCCCGCGAAAGTCGCGGATACGCGGAATCGCCACGTTCAACAGCCGGTCCATAAACTCGTACATCCGTTCTCCGCGCAAGGTCACCATGCATCCGATGTTCGCGCCTTCGCGCACCTTGAAGTTCGCGATGGATTTGCGCGCTTTGCGAATGCTTGGCTTTTGACCCGTGATCGCCGACAACTCGGCGACCGCGTTCTCCATCATGCGCGGATCGCTCTGACCGTCGCCCACGCCCATGTTCACCACGATCTTCTCGATACGCGGTACTTCCATGACGTTCTCAAATTTAAACTGCTCCCGCATCTCAGCGAGGATCTTGCTGTTGTACAACTCTTTCAGTCTGGCGGCCACGGTCTCTTTTCTCCTGCCGGAGCGTCCCGCTTGTCCTGCGCTGCCGCTACGGGATCGCACCGATCGTTTGGATCGCTATTCGTTAGTCGTTCAGGGTTTCGCCGTTAATCTTGAATACGCGAACCCGCGACCCGTCTTCCAGTTTCTTCATCAAAATCTTCGAGGGCTTGCTTGCCGAGTCGCACCATGCCATCACGTTCGACACGTGAATCGGCGCCTCGCGCTCCACAATACCGCCCTGCTGATTGCGGTTCGACGGCTTGGTGTGGCGTTTCATCATGTTGACGCCTTCCACCAGCAGCCGATCTTCTTTCGGGATCACCCGAAGCACGCGGCCCCGGCGTCCCTTATATTTTCCGGTGATCACCACCACCGTATCGCCTTTTCGGATATGCATCGTTCCGCTCCCCTATACCACTTCCGGCGCCAGCGAAATGATTCGCATGTACCCGCGGTCGCGCAGCTCGCGCGGAACGGGGCCGAAGATGCGCGTGCCGCGCGGTTCCTTGTTCGGGTTGATCAGCACCGCCGCGTTCGAGTCGAACCGGATCACGGTGCCGTCCGGCCGTTGCGTGTCCTGCTTGGTCCGCACGATGACGGCCTTCACCACGTCGCCCTTTTTCACGCCCGAGTTCGGCAGGGCCTCTTTCACGGAAGCCGTGATAATGTCGCCCACGTGGGCGTACCGGCGGCGGGTTCCACCCATCACCTGGATGCAACGCAAACGCCGGGCGCCGGTGTTGTCGGCGACTTCAAGGTTCGAATAAATCTGAATCATGGATCCGTTCCCTTACCGGTTACTCGGCGCGTTTCACGACTTCGATGAGACGCCAGCGCTTGGTCTTGCTCAGCGGGCGGGTCTCCCGAATGCGAACCAGGTCGCCCACGTTGCACGTGTTCTCCTGATCGTGAGCCTTGAATTTCTTCGTCTGCTTCACACCCTTCCGGTACAGGCGGTGCTGCACGAAGCGCTCGACGCTGACCGTGATGGTCTTGTCCATCGCCGCGCTGGTAACCAAACCAACCCGTTCTTTTCTGCCGCCCCGTTCGCTCATGCTACTGTGCCTCTTTCTTCGCGGTCAGCTCCCGCTCCCGCATGATTGTCCTGATTCGCGCCACATCGCGCCGCGCCTGGCGCGCACCGCGGGTGTTGTCCACCGAACTCGTCGCCATCTGGAAATGAAAATTCCGCAGCGCCTCGCTCCGCTCTTTCAACTGCGTTCCCAACTCGTCGTCGGACAGCTCTCGAAGTTCCTTCGCTTTCACGTCCATTCTCCGTATTACGGCCGCTTCACGAACTTCGTCGAGATCGGCAGCTTGTGCCCGGCCAGGCGTACCGCCTCGCGGGCCAGTTCTTCGGTCACGCCTTCCAATTCGAACATCACGCGGCCCGGCTTGACGACCGCAACCCATTCTTCCGGCGCGCCCTTACCTTTACCCATACGCACTTCCGCGGGCTTCTTCGTGATCGGCTTGTCCGGGAACACCCGGATCCAGATCTTTCCGCCGCGTTTGATGTGGCGCGTCAACGCAATACGGGCCGCCTCGATCTGACGGGCGGTGACCCATCCGTCCTGGAGGGCCTTCAACCCGAACTCGCCAAAATCCACCTGCGTGCCGCCTTTGCTCGCGCCCGTACGACGGCCGCGCTGCTGTTTGCGGTGCTTTACTCGCTTCGGCATCAGCATGCTACTGATTCTCCTCGATTACTTACTGACGGGGCGCGCCGCGATCCCGGCGTCCCTGTACTCCACGTGCGTCGGCGGGTCCGGAAGCCATTCCACCCGGCTCCACGTCGCCATGGTAAATCCAGCACTTCACGCCGATGGTGCCGTAGGTCGTGAAGCTCGTCGCCAGACCGTAGTCCACATCGGCCCGCAGGGTGTGCAGCGGAATGCTGCCGTCACGCGCCTGCTCCTGCCGCGCGATTTCCGCGCCGTTCAAACGGCCCGCCACGCGCAGGCGAATGCCCTTCGCGCCCAGGCGCATCGTGTTCTGCATGGCCTTCTTCATGGCCCGGCGGAACGACACGCGCCGCTCCAACTGGGACGCAATGCTCTCGGCCACCAATTGCGCGTTCAGCTCCGGGCTCATCACTTCGTGAATGTTGATCAACAGCTCCCGGCCCGTCAGCTTTTCCAGCTCGAACCGCAGCTTGTCGACTTCCGCGCCGCGCTGGCCGATGACCAGGCCCGGGCGCGCCGTGTAAATATGCACCTTCGCCTTGCGGCCGGCGCGTTCAATATCCACGCGAGCCACACCGGTGTTGTACAGCCGCTTCTTGATGTAGTCGCGCAGCTTCAAATCTTCATGGAGCAGATCCGCGTAATCGCGTCCGGCGTACCAGATCGAACTCCAGGTGCGGATCACGCCCAGGCGAAAGCCCAGCGGATGTACCTTCTGACCCACCGATGTTCTCCTTACGTACTCTCTCGTTTGCCGCACACCACGCGCGGCGTCCCTTACTTCGTATCCGAAATCACCAGTTCCACGTGGCTCATGCGCTTGCGAATCCGCATCGCGCGGCCCCGGGGACCCGGCTTGTACCGCTTCATCACGTTCAATCCGTCGTTCACCTGGATCTTCTGAACGAACATCTCATCCGTGTCCAGGCGTTCGCGGCGTTCGGCGGCTTTGCTTTCCGCATTCGCCACGGCCGACGCCAGCACTTTGGAAAGCATGGGCGATCCGCCCTTCACCGTGAACTGCAAGATGTCGCGCGCCTCCGCGACTTTCTTGCCGCGGATCAGGTCGGCAACCAACCGCAACTTGCGCGGCGATACGCGCAGATGTTTGGCCCGGGCCACTGCTACCGGCATGGTCAACCTTCCTTTCTACCTCTTGGTACCCGCGTGACCCTTGTAGGTCCGCGTCGGGGCGAACTCGCCCAACTTATGCCCCACCATGTTCTCCGAGACGAACACGGGCAGGAACTTGTTGCCGTTGTGAACCGCGATCGTCAGTCCCACCATGTCCGGCGTGACCGTCGAGCGGCGCGACCACGTGCGAATGACGCGCTTGTCGCCCGATGACATGTGCTTCTCCACCTTCTTCATCAGGTGGTCGTCAACGAACGGGCCTTTCTTTACTGAGCGTGGCACGGTTCCTATCTCCTGTTTCTGCTAGCCCGCATCATCGCGGACGCTTCCCTTTCGGGACGCAACCCTTAGGCCTTACGCCGCCGGATGATAAATACGTTCGAACGCTTCTTCTCTTTGCGGGTCTTGTGACCCTTCGTCGACACGCCCCACGGCGTCACCGGATGGCGTCCGCCGGATGTGCGGCCTTCACCGCCGCCGTGCGGGTGGTCCACCGGGTTCATCGCCACACCGCGAACCTTCGGACGGCGGCCCTTCCAGCGGGTACGGCCGGCCTTTCCGATACTGACGTTGCTGTGGTCTTCGTTGCCCACGTGACCGATGGTCGCGCGGCACGACAGGAATACCCGCCGCATCTCGCCCGACGGCATCCGCAACGCGGCGTGTTCGCCTTCTTTCGCCAACAACTGGCAACCGTTCCCCGCGGACCGGGCGATCTGCCCGCCCTTGCCAGGGGTGAGTTCCACGTTGTGAATCTCGGTACCCAGCGGGATATTCGCGAGCGGCAAACAGTTTCCGACCTGAAAGTCAGCGGTCGGCCCGCTCAACAGCGTCATGCCCACTTCGAGCCCGTTCGGCGCGATGATGTACCGCTTCTCGCCGTCCGCATACACAACCAGCGCGATACGCGCGGACCGGTTCGGATCGTACTCGATGGCCGTAACTTTGCACGGCACCCCGTCCTTCTCCCGGCGAAAATCCACGATGCGGTACCGGCGCTTGTGACCGCCGCCGCGACGCCGCATGGTCACGCGACCGAGATTGTTCCGGCCCGACTTGCGCCGCATGGGCCCGGTCAATGCCTTCTCCGGCGTGTCCTTGGTGATTTCCGCGAAGTCGGATACGCTCATCCCGCGTTGCGAGGGCGTCACCGGCTTAAATTTCTTGATTCCCATAATCCCTGCGACTCCTACCCGATCAGGTCGATCACGTCGCCCTGACGCAGCGTAACGACCGCCTTTTTCCAGTGAGGACGACGCCCCACGGTGCGGCCTCGGCGCCGCTGCTTCCCATCATAGTTCATCGTATTCACGGCCAGGACCTTCACCTGGAACATCAGCTCAATCGCATCGCGGATCTGATGTTTGTTGGCGCGGGGATCCACCTGGAACACGTACTGATTCCGCGTCTGCTGCTGAATCGTGGACTCTTCCGTGATGATCGGCCTCTTGACGATGTAAAACGGATCGGATTTCATTTGAGGCGCTCCTCAAGCTTGGCGACGGCATCACGGACCAACACGACCCGGCCGTAACTCAACACATCCAGCGCATTCAGATCGCTTGCCCGCTTCAGGGCAACGCGATTGAGATTGCGCGCCGACAAGGCGACGTTGTCGTCCGTCTCCACGGTCACGAACAATGTCTTCTTGCCATCGGGAGATAACTTGCCGACCATATCCGCGAAGGGCTTAGTCTTCGGGCTGTCGCATGCGAGCGAATCCAGCACGCACAACGCATCCTTGCGAACGCGGTCGCTCAACACACAACACAAAGCCTTCCGGCGAAACGCCGTCGGCACGCTCTGCCGGTAGCTGCGCTTCTTCGGGCCCCATACCACGCCGCCGCCCCGCATCTGCGGTTCGCGCGTGCTGCCGTGGCGGGCGTTACCGGTGCCCTTCTGGCGGTATGGCTTCTTGCCGCCGCCGCTCACCTGCGAACGGTTTTTCGTCTGCGCGTTGCCCTGGCGTTTCGCGTTGCGAAGCGCCAACACCACTTCGTGGACCAGCGTCTCATTGGGCTGGACGTCGAATACGGCCGTGTCGAGATCCAGCGTGCCGGCCTCGCTGCCGTCCATCTTGAATACTTTCGCCGAAGCCATGGTTAACGCGATCCTTTCACGGTCTTTTTCACTTCCACGATACCGCCGGGCTTGCCCGGTACGCAGCCGCGCAACGCGATGAGATTCTTCTCGAGGTTCACCTGAACCACTTCCAGGTTCTGGATGGTGACGCGCTCGTTGCCCATCTGCCCGGCCATCTTCATGCCCTTCAACGTGCGGGACGGCGTCGCGCTCGTACCGATCGAACCGGGACGGCGGTGAAAGTTTGAACCGTGCGTTTCGGGGCCACCGTGGAAGCCGTGCCGCTTCTGTACGCCGGCGTACCCGGCGCCCTTGCTCGTGCCGCTCACATCGACGCGGTCGCCCACCGCGAACAGGTCCGCCTTGATCTCGTCGCCGACCTTCAGCTCTTCGCCGGAGGCCACCGGAAACTCCTTCAACGTCGCTTTCGCGCCGGTGCCGGCCTTCTTGAAATGCCCCAGCGCCGGTTTCGTGCAACTGGATTCTTTCTTCGACCCGAACCCAAGCTGAACGGCTTCGTACCCGTCGCTGTCCTGCGTTTTCCGCTGCACCACCGTGCACGGGCCCGCTTCGAGCAGGGTCACTTCGATCCAGCGACCGTCCTCGGTGAAGATCCGGGTCATGCCCAGCTTTCGTCCTAACAATCCCGTTAGCATTGTTGCCAATCCCTGTTCAGCGGTCATCCGCCGCGCCCCTCGGGCTCGCCGCTCCCTACTGCTTGATTTCCACGTCTACGCCCGCCGGAAGATCCAGCCGCATCAGGGCGTCCACGGTCTGCGCCGTGGGGTTCACAATGTCCAACAGCCGTTTGTGCGTCCGCACTTCAAACTGTTCCCGCGACTTCTTGTCCACGTGCGGGGAGCGGTTCACCGTGTACTTCGAGATCGCCGTCGGCAACGGCACTGGACCGTTAATGCTGGCGCCGGTGCGCTGCGCCGCGGACACGATCTCCTGGGTCGATTGATCCAGCAACCGGTGATCGTACGCTCGCAGTTTGATTCGTATTTTCTGGCTGTCCGCCATTGTCTGTCTCCACCTGCCTGTTGCCGCGTCGTCGCGGCGCGTCGCAAACGCTCTACCTATTCCGGGAACTGCCCCGGCTCACTTACTCGATGATTTTGGTGACCACGCCGGCGCCGACGGTGCGCCCGCCTTCGC
>CAZWDH010000198.1:0-13455 GCA_964632865.1 uncultured Nitrospiraceae bacterium | reverse complement strand
CAAGAACATGCCGATTCTCGAAGACCCGTGGACGCCCGAGGACGCAGACCTCGTGGTCATGGAAAGCACGTACGGCAATCGCGATCACGATCCTATCCAGGAAATGGACCACAAACTGAAAGAAATCGTGCGCGAGACGTACAATCGCAAAGGAAAGATCATCATTCCCAGCTTCGCGCTCGAACGGGCGCAGGAAGTGGTTTACGCCCTGAAACGGCTAGAAGCCAACAACGGCCTGCCCAAACTGCCCGTGTACGTCGACAGTCCCATGACGGTGAATATCACCGAGGTCTTCCGCCTCCATACCGACAGCTTTGACGACGAAATGCGCGCCTTCATGACGACCGAAGGCGATCCCTTCATGCTGGACAACATTCACTACATACGCCGTGCCGAAGATTCCATGAAACTCAACACGCTGAAAGAGCCTGCGATCATCATTTCGGCGTCCGGTATGTGCGAGCAAGGGCGCATCCTGCACCATCTCCGGAACCACTGCGGCGACGAACGCAACACCATCCTCATCGTAGGATTCCAAGCCAAGAACACCCTCGGCCGGCGCATTGTGGATCGCGAGAAAGAGATCAAGATCTTTGGCGTCAAACGCGCGCTCAATGCGGACGTGCGCGTGCTGAACGGATTCAGCGCCCACGCGGGCCGTGCGGAACTGCTCGATTTCGCGTCGCGCTTCAAGGATTGCGCGAAACAGGTGCTGCTCGTACACGGTGAAACGGAAGCGCTGGAAGCGCTGAAGAGCGGGTTGGAGGAACGCGGTCAAACGAATGTGTCCATCCAGA
Organism: uncultured Nitrospiraceae bacterium; assembly: GCA_964632865.1. Taxonomy (GTDB): domain Bacteria; phylum Hydrogenedentota; class Hydrogenedentia; order Hydrogenedentales; family SLHB01; genus JAHDWY01. Next base: position 12,658 of record CAZWDH010000198.1, on the reverse strand, counting down.
AAGAGGGAGTACCCTACGAGTTGTAGATAGACAAATTCGAAATCCGAAGCACGAAATTCGAAACAAGCACGAATGACCTAAATTCAAATGAACGAAACGCGTTCTCTATGGGTCGACCGCCATGTTGCCCGTTTCCTGCTGAGAGCGTGTTTCAAAAGTAGGTTTTTGGGATCATCCAGAGGGTTACCGCACTTCGGAGCAGGCTGGAAGCCCGCACCACAAACCTTCCCGAACTGTGCTTTGTTTGTCCTGGACCACATTCAAAACACGCTCTGAGGGATTTCAACTTGAGAGGAACCCAAGCGGAGGCAACGTTCGGATTTTAGGTGCTTGCGTCACCCATCAGAGTTCCACCCATTCACCGACCTTGGGTACTTCAAATGGAACCAGTGTATTGTCTTTCCATTGCAGCCAACACAATGAGGAATCGTCCAGCGGCACATCGAAGCGGAACGTCGCTTCACCCGCATTGCCACGGGCTGTCATGCCGGTAATCTTTACGGTCATGCCTTCGACTCTGATCTCATCGCCCAGGTCCAACGGGTTGCCCGGATCGCGCAGAACGGGTCGCGCCTCGTAGCCGCCCTCGGGCGTGATTCGCAACGTGCGATCGTCGACACGCTCAATCTTCATGGGCACCGCTTCGAACCCGAAAGACTCCGGATTGGGCCCGAGGCTTCGCACGCGCTTCGGGGGCGTCTCGCCGTCCAGCGTGCGGATGATCGGCAGATACATGGCGTAGAAGTGGGAGGGGGCGTTCACGATCACGACCGTCTGCTTCGCGACTTCTTCGCCAAGCGGCGCCGTCCGGATGCAGTCGACCACCTGTTGCATGATGGTTGGGCTGTAGGCGCGAATCGGCAACGCAATCGCCGCCATGGGTCCATGAATGACGACGAGCAACAACGCAATAGCGACGGTGATCCTCCGGCTCTTGCGGGCGGAATCGAAGACGCTCGCGAAAAACTCGGCGATGAGCGGGAACGCGCCCAGTCCGATGAAGAACAAGAGCCGGTCTTGCGGCAGAGTCGAACACACGGGTATCAACGAACCAATCATCCCCACGAACCAGAAGCGCGCCGATGCGCTACGCCAAAGGCGTGGAAGCATGACGATTGTAAGCACCGCCAGCGACAGTACCGCCGCGAGCCACATGCCGCGCTGTCCGGACTCCGTCAACCAGACGTAGATGTCGGAAGGCGGAAATGCCCATTGGCCCAAGAGCAGGTACGGTCCGCGTTCGACGACCGCTCCGAGAAATCGCAACGGGTCGCGTCCGGGATCGATGTAGAGCCCAAGACCCCACGCGCCGAAACCGAGCGCCTTGTAGAGGATTTGCCAAAGTACCGCGATGACGACATACGGCGCAAGCGCAGCAAGGGAGAAGAGGTGCGTTTTGAGCGGCTTCGCACCGTTTTTCGGATTATGGAATGTTGGTTCCAGGAAGACTGCATAGGCGAAGAGATACGCGCACACGGCGAGCGATGCCTCGGCGGACAGCATGGCAAGCACGAACCAGATCGGCGCGAGGAACGCGCCCCAGGACGATTCACTTCTGCGCCATTGGTCGTGCGCGATAAGCGTCAGGACGCCGAAGAAGGCGGAGTTGATTGCATTACGATTCGCCAGCCAGCCGACCGCCCAGCCGTGGGCATCGTCGAAGGCGAACATCAGCGCCGCCGCGCCCGCTACCCAGGCCGGTGTCATCAACCGCCGATAGAGCACAGCCGCCGCAGCCACCATCGCGCCGAACCATAGCAGGGAGTGGAGGTGCATCAAAAATGGCGACTGCGGCCAGACGAGATAGTCGAACCAATGCGTCAAGGTTCCGACGGGACGCCACGGCAAGGTGCAGGATTCCAGTTCGTGCCACCAGGGGAAGAATCCGTAATCGAGAAAGCGCTGCGTGCGCTCCGGGTTGCCGTCGCCGAAGGTAAACTGATCCCAGAAGGTCTGATAGAGCCCGGGGTACCCCGGCCACCCCCGAATCATCATACGGTGCCAGTGGTCGTCCAACTGCCAGCCAACCCACAGGCTCGGTACTGCCAGCAGCATGGCCAGTGCGGTGAGGATCCACGGGAGTTGCCGGTGGCTTAGCCAGACGCGTAACACGCGGGCGAGAAGGATGGTCAGGGATTTCGCGTCGGTGTTACTCACGGGACACTACAGAAATTCCGGCGCCAATCCTTCATACCGCGGCGGGACGCGGCCCCAAACGAAACCGCGCGGGAATCTCCGTAACCAGGGCGAGCATGCGATCGTGTTCACCGAGGACCACCTTCCGCCGTCCGTAGAGCAAACTCCCCGAATCCGTCGCCAACAACGAAGCGATCTCATTCCCCGGACGAAACGAGAAGAAGGCGTAAGGCTGATAGCCGTGGATGACAGTCATATCCTTCAGGATCTTCCCGAAAGGCTGCGCGGCCTGTTCGATGGCCAGCCGAACCGGGCTTTCAAACCGGTCGAGCTGAACATCGATGGCCCCGAGGAGCAGGGGGGTAGGATCATCGATGGCGTGCAGTAACACCAGACGCCGATACATGGTTTCGGTATGGTGTACGGCCACGACCTGGATGTTGATGGGTTTGCCAAACAAGGCCTGAAGCCGGGACGTCATGCTGTGATCGTGGTCGAAGAAGGGTTCCACGTCACCGGGGATGTCGGCCGGTTCAACGGAGGCGAACTCGGGCACGGGCCAACCCTGCTTGGTGAACAACTCGGCGAGGGGTTCGCCGTGGTATTTCTCTAACGGTACAGACACTTGCAGCCAGTCCTTCCGTAACCCGTCGTGCGTGCGGACCCACAACCCAATTGTCTTATTTTCGCACTGCACGGTTTCCAGGCCGAAGCATAACCCCGCTTGCCTGGACCCACACCTGCCAAATCCCAAAAAAGCGGCTCAACCCTGAGGGTATGCCCCTGAGCCGCAAGCCCTTAATCGATATTCTACTCAACCTCGCCCTGTGGCGCAACGGTTTTTCCCTTGCCTTAACGCTACAAATCGGAAGGTCAAGCGTTGCATCGGTATCTATTCTGGAGTGGGCCACTCTTGACACAGGGTACGGCCATTCATAGACTTGCGTGGGTGCATATGGGGTGGGTTCCGGGGTTTCGTGGATGCAATCGGTACCTCGTCTCGCGGGTTCGTTCCTACCCTTTTTCAAAAAGAAAATGAAAGTGGTTTGATGGAAACACTTACCTTCCCTGATCGATCCGCCGTTGAAGCACGACAACTCGACCAGTTGCGCGCGCTTATCGGCGAGTTGCTTAGGGGCAATCCGTATTACGGGGAGATTCTCCGCGACAGCGGCCTCACCGGGAATATCACCAGTCTGTCCGAGTTCTCGGCCAAGATGCCGTTCAGTGTCAAGCAGCAACTGGTCGAGGACCAGCGGCAGAATCCGCCCTTTGGCACGAACTTGACCTATCCCCTCGAACGCTACGTGCGCTTCAACCAGACCAGCGCCACGACCGGTAAGCCCATGCGGTGGCTCGACACGCCAGAGAGTTGGGGCTGGATGCTCGGCAATTGGCGGCGGGTCTTCGAAGCCGCGGGCGTGACCAATGCCGACCGGGTCTACTTCGCGTTTTCTTTTGGACCCTTCCTCGGATTCTGGACTGCCTACGAATCGGCAACCACGATGGGGTGCCTCTGCATCCCCGGCGGGGGATTAAGCAGCCCGGCCCGGCTCACCGCGATTCTGGAGAATGAGGTAACGGTGCTCTGCTGCACGCCGACCTACGCCATTCGGCTTGCGGAAGTCGCGGCGGAGGAGGGCATTGACCTGTCCGGCTCGAAGGTGCGGCGCATTATCGTCGCGGGGGAGCCCGGCGGGAGCATTCCCGGGACGCGTTCGCGCATCGAAAGCGCCTGGCCCGGCGCGAGTGTGTTCGACCATCACGGCATGACCGAGGTGGGTCCCGTTAGCTACGAGTGCCCGAAACAACCCGGCACACTCCACATCATCGAGGAAAGCTACTACGCCGAAGTCATCGATCCTGAGAGCGGCCGGCCCGTAGAACCCTACGGCACCGGTGAACTCGTGTTGACCACGCTTGGCCGCGCGGCCATGCCACTGTTGCGGTACCGGACCGGTGACCTCGTGGTGCTGAGTCCCGACTCGCCGTGTGCCTGCGGGAGTCACGAACTTGCTTTGCCCGGGGGAATTCTCGCGAGAACCGATGACATGGTCGTCGTGCGCGGCGTGAATATCTTCCCCACGGCCATCGAGGAAGTCATGCGCCGCTGCGCCGGGTTGGGCGATTACCGAGTCTTGATCCGGCAGAGCCGCGCCATGGCGGAGCTGGAAATTGAAGTGGAACCCGCCGTGGATTGCGCGGATAGCAAGGCCATGGTCGAACATCTCGAGCACGAACTGCGCGACGTCTTTGCCATGCGCATCCCCGTGACCCTCGTCGCTCAGGGCAGCCTGCCGCGTTTTGAAATGAAGGCGAAACGCTGGATGAAAGTGTAATGGCCGCGACGGCGCCGGGTACTAAATGGAAAGAGGAAAGAATGGAGAGGGAAAAATAGGGACAGTCACCTTTTTCATTTTGATTCGTGGAGAAAATAACATAGCGGCTGAGAAAGAAAAAGGTGACTGTCCCTATTTTTCCCGCCCGCGCCGTGTCGTAACTGATAGAAACTCAATGGCGGCGAGACGTTCAAGCCGCTTGCCCTAGGAACAGAAATGTCGGATACAGCCAAGAAATTCGCCCTGAAAGAGAAAATCGCCCGTTTCATCATTCGCCGCTTCGTGCCCAAGGAAGTGGTCGATGCGGTGGAGTACGAACTCCAGTCCGGCATGTTCACCGAGCAAGGCGAAACGAAGGAACTGCCAGAGCATGTCCTGATCGAAGATCGCGGCGCCGAGACGACCGTCTTCTCCTTCGCGGGCGGCGCGTTGCTCTTCGCGGGTCAGCCCACCTTTGAGTTTCGGAAGCTGCTCACGACCCACGGCGACGATTTTAATCTCGTCTTCATGCGCGACATTCATCGGCTCGCCTATCACCTTCGTCCCGAAGGGGGTCCCGGTGGACTCGACTTCTATGAAGGTGAAGTGCGGCGCGTGATGGACCAGTTAGGTTCCAAACGCTATATCGCTCTAGGTGATTCCGTCGGCGGATGCGCAGCCATTTATTACGGCACGCGCTGCGGCATGGACCATGTGATCGCGATGAGTCCGCCTTGCCCCTTCTACGCCTATCTCGAACCGAAGATGCAGTTGAAGGCCTATCTCGATCTGCCACTTCTGTTCCGCAGTTGGGAAGAGTTCTACGAAGTCGCCTTCATCACCTTCGCCACCAACTTCGTGGACATGGCCGTGCGCCGCGTAGTCGGCGCGGAGGGCGTTTGGCGATTGCCGGAAGTGTACCTCGAAGCCGAAAAGCGGCCCACTGCGACCATCTTCTACGGCGCGCGATGCCGTCCCGACACGCGCATCGCCACCATGTATGAAGGGCAGCCGGACGTTCGCCTGATGCCGCTGGACACGGCCATGCACAACACCGGCGCGTGGATGAAGAAGCGCGGGGAACTGGCGACGGCGTTGATCGAGGACATCGGCGCGGCGCTGGCGCGCATGAACGAGGCGCCCGAAGCCGTTACGAAGTAGGCAGGAGTACGAGAATTCGCGCCAGCTTCCGGCCAGTCAGCCGCGCGCGCGCGAACATCCCGCGATAGATATCCAGCGTGGTCTTTGCGAGGACGATCGGGTCCGCGCCTTCCAGGTTGTCCCGTTCGAATCGTGCGATGGCGACCAATGGCTTGCATGCGGGGTTCACTTCGCCGAACAACCGGATGTCCTCGTCCAGGCGCATCAGGTCGGCCACCACCTGTTGCGCGAGCTTCATGCTCTTGCCCTTGCTCAAGATGTCCAGCAGCTTCTCCGTAACCCGTGCGCCCTGCTGGCTCAGTTCCGCCAACCGCTCCAGCGACTTCACCGCTTCGCTTGTAACCGTCGCGAACTCGGGCGAACGATCGCCGGTGTAACACGCAAGCACCTCATTGAGAAACCCGTCCTCCGCGCGTTTAGCTGCTTTGCCGGAGAGATACTCGACCCACATTGTCCTATACGCCAGCCGAATCAAATCCTGAACCGCCATCGTCCGCTGAACGACGGGGTACCAGTGTAGACAACCGTCCGGCGCGAAGGCCGACCGGTAGATGTCCACGTTCGCAAGCTCCGAGTCGTCGGGAATCGTACTCGCCTGCTCGGAATCCCGCGCCGCAAGCGCCAACTCAACGACACGCAGCACCTGCGCTGCCGTCATGCCGCCCGCGTCGGAATCGTCCTGCCGGATGTCGGACCGGCCCAGGTGCGAACGCCGCCGTTCGACCGCGTAATGGCCATCCCCGTAGGGACCCGTTTCCCGGAAGTGGACATAGCCCACGGAGGTCAGCACGATGGGACAGCCCACGGCCGCGGCAATATGCATGGTGCCGGTATCGTTCGTCACCAGCACCTTCGCGCGTTCCAACACCGCCGCCAGTTGCGGAATGTTGGTCTTGCCGAAAAGATGTGTCGCCAGTCCGGGCGCGTGCTTCTCAAACACCTCGCCGAGGTACCCCTCCGTTGCCACGCCCAGCAACACGATCTTCGCGTTACGCGACTCGCGCAACGATTTGGCCAGCGCCGCAAACTGCGCTTCCGGCCAGCGCTTGTCCTTGTCCGACGCGCCCAATTGAAGGCAGACCACGAAGTCCGACCCGGTGACGCCTTCCGCGGCAAGCAGACGGTGCGCAGTCTCGCGGTCGGATTCCGCAATCGACAACACCAGCCCCGGAGACGGAGGGGGTTCGTCGACGAAGTACCGGAACATGTCGCAGAGGTTCAGCTCGTTCAGGTCCCGGTTCATGATGTTCGTGAGGAAGCAGTTTGGACCGCGCCCGCGGAACACGTACCGGAAGTCGTCGCTCAAATGCGCGCCGATGGCGCGCGGTATTCCCGCCAGCTTCAACAGGATCGCGGAGGAAAGGCTGTGCGTGCAGTTGTACACGACGTCGAACCGGCCTTCGCGCAAGCTTCGTACATGGCCGTCGGCACGTTGGTAGGCGCGCAGAAAGCGGTCGGAATCCTCGGACTTCAAATCGAGAAACATGTCATCTTCTTCGTAAACGATGACTTCGTCGATATCCGGATTGCACTCGGCGATGGCCTTTCCCATCTGGCGCACCATGACGGCGATGTACGATTGCGGGTGCAGTTCTTTCAGGGAGCGAATCAGCGGCGAGGTCTGCAACACATCGCCCATGCGGGTCATTTGCGTGACGAGGATGCGGGGGCTTCGCCCGGGTGTGGCCGGCGCGTCAGGCATCGTCAAACATCGCCAACAATTGTTCCGCCGAAGTCCGCATTTCGCGAAGATAGGCGAAGATCCCTTCGGCATGGTTCAGCGGAGTCCCCGTCAGGGGGATGCGCGCGTTGATGGCCTCCTGCGTGAAGGGCGTATCCGGCGGCAGCGAGCGGAGGTAATCGCGAAGCTCTGGGTTTTCCGACGCGCGCTCTGCCATTTCTGCGACGGTCCGTTGCGCCCGCACGCCCTTGCGTTCGATCCGATCCGCGAATTGGCCGAGGAGATAGTCCAGCATCTCCTTCGCGCGGTGCTCATACGTGTGCGATTCCAGCGCGCGCTTGCGGGCGGCAGCCGCAATCGCGTCGCGCTCATCGGGATGGGCGAGAAAATAGTCGATGCGATCCCGCAATTCTCCGAGGTTCCGGTACGTGGGAACTTCGCTCTGCGAATCGAAAAGTTCCTCCAAGCCCTTGCACGGATCGCAAACCTGAAACCCGCCGCAGGCCGCGATCTCGAACACGCGCGGGTTGATCGCGTCACAGCGCGGATCGACGCCGTCGTGGGTCGCGCTGGAATGGAGATTGAGATTGATCTTCGACCCTGCAACGATCTTGGCGAAGGTCTCCGGACCGAATCGTTCACCCGATTGCTGCACGAGTGGCAACAGCTCGCGCGCATGCCACTCCACCCCCCAGATTTTGAAGTTGTAGTCGGTCAGTCCCGCGAACATCTGGTTCCGGTTGTGGTATCCCGCGCCAGCGAAGGAAATGTCGCAGGAATACGTGCCGGTTTCGGCGGGGGAGAGGGTGAGAGGCCTATGGACTTCCGGATCGCAGGCCGTCTGGACGTACGCGTGATGCCCGCAGCGTGCTTCGGTCAATTTGGATTCGAACTCTCCCGGCTGGATGTGGAAGAAGTAATCGTACTGCGCGGCGATATCGCGCCAGTACGTCATGTGCCGCCAGTTTTCCACGAACCAGTAGGCGGTGACGATATTCTGGTTGCGCAACCGCGCCGCCCATGTATCGCCCACTGGCGCCTGCGCCATGGCGATGCAGATGTTGGGGGCGAACTCGCTGACGCGCGCGTAGCTCCACTCGGCCATGGTGTTTGCCACCATTCCCGAGAGTTGCCCGCTAGCGCGGCGGGAGGAAACGCTGCCGGTGATGGCCTCGTACAGGGGCCAGCCGGGACTGTTGTCCACGAATAGCGTTCGATGCCCCAGGCGGCGGAAGGCATCCGCGAGATACTTTCCAATCGGCAGCGAGCCGCCATGCAAGGGTCCAACAACGGCTATTCCCAACGGCTGGTCGCCCATGCGGCATCGCGACACACATGCGCGTACAGACTCCACGTACTGCGGATGCAATCGCCCCGTCGGCGGGTGAACGAGAATTTGCGGGTCACGGCGCACGAGCGTTTGGAAATCGGTATCCGCGGGCAACTCGTCAATCGAACCAACCCAGACGAGTGTTTCCGAATTTGCGAGCAACCCGTCGACGGCCAGCTTCGCGACGCTGGCATCGGGCTCGATAACGATTACGTCGACCCCGCGTTCCAGCAAGGCCAGCACATGGTAGCCGAGTCCCAGTCCAACAACGATCACCGGACAATCCGGTTCGAGGCCGGTGGAATCGATGAGCCGGACGCCTTCTTCCATGGGCCGGTACTGGCTGTGCAGGAAGGTGCCGTCCACGCGCACGGTCGGTTCGCCCGCGCGGCCGGTAGTAGGTACCACGCCGGGGCGAATCGCGTAGCCCTGTAGTTCCTTCGCCCATTCCCGCGCCGGTTTCATGGTCTCACCCCTGCAATTCGCGTTGCAGCGCCTGAACCTCCGCGTGGTCCGGCGTCAACAGCAGCAGCGTCTCGAATCGATCCCTGGCCTCGTCCGTCTTGTCAATCTCGCGCAGCACCCGTACGTACATGCACGCCATGGCGATATCGCCGGGATAGAAGTCCACATAGCGGCGCAGGTGCGGCTCGGCATCGGGCAACCGATTCAGTGCGCGCGCCGTCTCGACCAGCCGCTGGACCACCGAAACGTTGTCGTTGCGCAGTTCCAGCGAACGCCCCAACAGTTCGAACGCTTCCTCGAGACGGTCTTCGGTCAATCGAACCAACCCCAGTCCCGCGACGACGCGATCATTCTCGGGGTCGGCCTTGGTGGCTTCCTCCAGCAGTGGACCTGCATCCTGCGGACGATTCGCAGCCAGCAGCACGATGCCGAGTTCGCCCTTCGATTCGGCATCGTTCGGACGCAGCCGCAAGACTTCCCGGTACAGCTTCTCCGCGGTATCCAGGTGCCCCAATTTCCCGGCAGCGCGCGCCATGATGCGCGTCTGCTCCGCCACGTCGGCGTTCTGTGCTTCCTTCGCCATCCGAAAGGCGCGCTGATAGTCCTGCTCTTCGAGCGCCTTGCGGGCGCCTACGAGCCGGTCCATGCCTGGCTTCGCGGCAACCACGAGATACTGGTACACGAGAAAGTCCTGATGCTCGTCGTCGTCCAATGGGCCAATGGTGATCTTGCCGAGTTTCAGGCAGCGGTTCTTGTCGAGCGGCAATTGCTCCGCGGGCCACATGGACAGCGGCTGGATGGTCAATACCTCCAGCCCCGCCTGCTCCACCATCTGGTACATGTCCGGCGCGCAGAAGAACCGCAGGTGCGTACGATCCATGATGCCCGCGTCTTCGTACTGCCACCTTCCGTTGACGTGCATCTCCACCGTCTGCCAGAACCGCGCGTTGGGAATGCTCATGACGATGACGCCGTCTTTGGACAGGATGCGCGAGACTTTCTGAAGTGCCTTCGCCGGTTCGACCAGGTGTTCCAGCACATCGCCGAACACGACGCAATCGAAATACTCGTCCTCGAAGGGCAGTTCCATCTGTTCGATGCTGCCCAGTAGCGCGTCGTCGAGCACTTGCTTCGCGATCTCCCAGGCGCGCTCCACGATTTCGATGCCGACGACTTCCTTCACGCCGCGCCGTTTCAGGGAGAGGCCGAACTCGCCGCCGCCGCACCCGCAATCGAGCAGGCGCGTCGTATGCATGGGGACGTGCGCCGCCAGTTCTGGCCGGGGCGATCGGTAGTAGCCGCCCTTGAAGAACCGTGACTCGCCCTGGTATCCGCCCAAGGCGCCCGCCGCTTCCAACACCATGAGGACCATCTGCCGCATGCGGTGCTGGTACGTGTGCTTGGCATATACCAGCGTGCGCCCTTCGCGTGCGATGCGCTCCCGCGCCGCGTTGCCGGCGAGATAGCGTTCGATGAGTCCGATGAGATCGTTGTCGTTGCGATAGATGACGAGGTGCGTGCCGTCGTCGAATAATTCTTCCAGTCCGTCCGCTTCATCCGTAATTAGCATGGCGCCGGATGCCAACGCTTCAAACACGCGCATATTGATATCGCGATCCACAGACATGTTGATCACGATCTTCGAGTTCGCGTAGATCCGCGCCATTTCTTCCGGCCAATACCGGCCGACGACTGCGACGGGAAAACGCGCCTCGACGGCGTCCAGCAGTTTTCTGCGCCGATCGTTGGGATCGTCCGGAACCGCGCCCACGAAGGCCACGTCCACCGTGCGCTCCACGGGGTCCACCTTGTGCAGCTCCGGCGAACAGGCCAAAGGCAGCCATGCGACGTTTGGGATGCCCGCGTTCACGAATGCCGGGATGTGTGTCCGTTGCGCGAGGAAGGTGAAGTCGAAATGTTTTGCCAGCTCGATACGGAGGTCCAGCGCAAAATGGGTGTCGATGAAATACGCGATCCGCGGGATGCCCAGTGCGGCGCTGTCGCCGGGGATCTCGCTGATGCCCGAGTCAACCCAGAGGTACAAGTCCGGCGTGAACGAGGCGGGCAGCTTCGGAAGCCGTTCCGCAAACGTCTCGCTCGCCGACCACACCACGTCCGGCGCGGGCGAAGATGGGGGAGAAGTCGTGAAGCCCCATTCTTCCAGAAACTTCTCCGGCAAACGTTTGCCCGCGGTCACCACATCATGGTCCGCGCGAAGCGCCTCTTCGATGTAGCGTCCGGTCGTCAACGGCGAACACAGATACTCCACCAACATCCGCACCCGCGGAAACGGCTCCGCCCCGCTGGCAACGCTGACGTACGCCTTGCGGTCCGCCGCCTTCTCCAACACGTCGCGCCAGCGCGCCACGAAATCTTCGATGGGGAACTTACTTGCAACAGTCTCGCGTCCCGCTTCGCCGATCTTCCGCGCCAATTCGCGATCGGCGAGCAACTCCTCGATGTGCGCGCGCAATGCATCCGCGCTTTCCGAAACGAATCCGTCGATTCCATGAGTGAGGTGAGAGGTGCGGTTCGCCAGCGACACAACGGGCATCCCGCAGGCCATCGCTTCCAGCATGGCCAGGTTGTACCCGTCTTCGTAAGTTTCCCGCGTGACATGCAGCAAGCAGCGCAAGCTGCGATACGTATGAAGTAGTTCGTCAAAAGACTCGGACGGTTTCGCGCCGGGAATCTCAGGATCGAATCCAACCACGCGATTCGGTAGCCCTTCGCATACGGCCTCCTGAAATCCCACGTCGAACATCAGGTCCCGCGCGCGCATGGCATTCCCGACACGCAATACCTCGGCAACATCCCCGGTGTATCCGCCATATTCGGACACGTCGATCCCCGGAGGAATGACTGCGCCGGAGAATCCATAGTCATCGCGCTTGGATTCGGAAATGAAGACGAACGAATAGTGGTCCTGCAACCGATCCAGAACTTTTTTGTACTGAGCTTTGCCCTTTTCGAGATCGCCGTCCACCGTCGTTTCCAGGTAAGACCTGCGATTGTGGCACACCAGAAGACACGGCAATCCGCAGTCGAGGAGATCCAACGCGTTCAATTCATTGTGCGCGACCACGACATCGTAGGCGCCGGATTTCAGGCCTTCCCGCCAGGTGGATTCATCGACGAGATCGATGTTGGAGGGGATGGGGCGGTACTGGGTGTGCCAAGGGCGGGCGAAGCGTGGTTTGTCGTAGAGCCCCACGGTGAGCGGCACGCCGATTTTGGCCATGAGACAGATGTACGGTTCGTGGAAATTGAATGTCAGGACCCGAGGGCTCGGCATGCTCAATTGGCCTGGCTCTGCGACCGCTCCCGCAATAAAGCAACAATCTCAGGCTCCACTTCGGCACGCGGCGCCAATTCGTATTCCAGCAGATCGCCCAGTAGGACCAAATCGCCGGACTCGAGCGCAACGGCGGCTTCGGTGAGGTACAGATTCAGTTCCTCATGAAGGGCGGTCACGGATTCACCGTTGATGCGAATCTCATCGAGGTTCAGATTGAGCGCGTTTGCCACCATGAGTTCACGCGATTTTACATTCGCCCAGATGTCGGC
>CAZWDH010000197.1:0-13484 GCA_964632865.1 uncultured Nitrospiraceae bacterium | reverse complement strand
TCATGGAAAGCGAGTACGACAGCGCGGCGGACATGGTCGCGTTTTGGGTCGCCAACAACAACGCCTCCACACCACCCAGCATCGAAGATCTACCGGATTCCGATCCGAACGACGGCACGACAGTGTATCGCGAAACGTACTCCGCCGGAATAGATGGTGCCGAGGTAATCTTCTACGGGATCGAAGGGGGCGGCCACGCGTGGCCGGGAAGCACTCCGAGCCTGGGATGGCTGGTCGGGACCACGAGTCAGGACATCGACGCCACGCGGGTGATCTGGGAGTTCTTTAAGCAGCACGCGCTGTAACAGGGGTCACCGCTTCCAGGCGATGGTGACGCCATCTCGCACGGTCAGCATGACGGCTTCCACGCGCGGATCCGCGACGACGTGCTTGTTGAATGCGTCTACCGCGTGGTCGGACCGCTTCTCGGGCTTCAATACGCGCCCACTCCACAAGACATTGTCAGCGACGATGAGGCCGCCTTGTCTGACCTTAGGCAGTACGGCCTCCCAGTAGTGGATGTAGTTCTCCTTATCCGCGTCGATGAAGACCATGTCGATGGGACTGGCCAGGGTTTCGATGGTTTCCAGCGCGGGGCCGAGGCGCAACTCGATCTTATTGCCGTGGGGGCTTTGATCCCAGTGGGTTTGTGCGATGGCCGTCGCCTCTGGGTCCACGTCGCAAGTAATGAGCTTGCCCCCAGGGGCCATACCTTCCGCCATGCACAATGCGCTGTAGCCGGTGAATGTCCCAATTTCGACAACCGACTTGGCATTGATCATGCGCGCGAGAAGACGCAGGAATCCTCCTTCCACCTTTCCGACCTGCATGCGGTGGTGTTCCATGTTCTCTTGCGTGACTCGCTTCAGATCGTGAAACAGGTCGGCCGGATCAGTTGTATGTTGCTCCGCATAGGCTTCGATATCTTCCGGTACGATGTGACTCATATGGACTCCTAAGGTCAGAGGGTCGATTCAATCGGTGTCGTCTGTGAGTTTCCACAAGAATTTGCGGGGTTCGCCGTGTCCGTTCATAGGCACGGTGAAGGTGATGTCGTAAGTATTGGTTTCCGGCCGGTACTCCGTTTGCCACCAATCGTTCCCGGCATCTGACGATTGATCGATCGATAGCTTTTCGTCACCTTTCAGTTCGAGCAACGTGAACGGCCCTCGTGATGCGGCGCCCCCGATCGTAATCGGGACCATGCCAGTTCCATTGAATACTGTGAACTCGGTGGTTCGCCCGCCTTTCGCCGCCTGTACGATGACGGGCATTTGCTGAATGACCTTGCCTTGCTGTGCGCAAACCTTGATATCGTTCAGCATTGCCTCGCGATGGACGATATGCCAACTATCGGGAGAACGCTCGAGGTGCTCTCGTAGCGGTTCGTTGGGGCCATAATAGTCGTCGGCGCGTTGCGGGAGGATTACCATCTCGACCGCAGTCTCAACATAGTCGCCCGTCTGCAACGCAGAGAGATCAGGTGGAGGCGACAACTCAATCACCGCGCTGGGCACGTTCCCGTCCTCTGTCCCAAACACCGAGTAGCGAGGCGCCTCGACGTGTTGACCGCCGAGAACCGCCTTCCAGTCGCGCACGATCAATCCCCGGTTGGCCCAAGCGCCTTCATCGTCCTCCTTGACGTAAGGCGGCGGATTCTTCGTGGCCCCAGTCAAGGCGATCCAGGGGTGTTCGCCCTCTATCGGCACGCCGCGTTTGCTGTAGGCCCACCCGCCGGTCTCTGGTTCCCACGCGTCCACATCGCCTTCGTTATTGCCGGTGGTAATCCTGGAAAACAGGTTGTGATTGTAGTGGTCCGCGCCCAGTTGGAAGAAGGCGAGCCGTTCGATGTTCTCGACTGGCGCGACCACGTCGTAGCGGATGGTGTATAAGGCGCGCACGTAGTCGTCGCTGCGCCAGCTCTGCGTGCGGATGACCGACTGAATCGCGCCATCGGGCGTCTGACCCGCGTACGTCACATCTGTCAACACCGGTCCGTACCGCTCGTACAAGGTCTTCTGGCGCGATAAGAACTGCGGCTTGCCGTCTTTGAACAGAACCAGAAAATCACCGCCCCCGACGTTGTGCGACCAGCTCCATTGTTTCTTCGGGTCCGGTCCCATGCCCCAGACCATCAGAGGGCGCATGTCGTCGATCATCCCTCGGTTCAGATTCACGTCCGGGTCATAGCAGATGCTTTCGCCGAAGGATCCGATGGCCATTTGGTCCCATAGCTGGTTGGTGCCCCAGCCTTCCAGGGAAAGTTGCGCGTGGGAGATGGCGAGGGAGTCGCCCCAGTTTGCGTAGGCAAGATCGAATTCGAGCGTCTGCTCGGCGCCGGGTTCGAGGTTAAGCATCGTCAAGCCCGTGAACCACGGCGGGCGGACGTGCCAGTTCTTGGAGATCTGCACGGGGAGACCCAGGGGTAGCCCCTGTTCGTCACGCAGAACCGGACACATGCCGGTGATGCCAAAGGAGCCGCCCTCCTTCGCGAAGCAGAGACGCATGGTGCGCGTTGAATCGCTATGGTTCGTTAACGTGAGCCGCACGCGTTCCATCGTGTTAATGTCCGGGTTCTCGCCGAGCACGACGCGGTGCCAGCCGATAACGGGATCGTATTCGACCGGTAATGGGTCTGTGTATGGCGCAATGCCTGTCGCTTCGAGTCCTGGCGCTTCCGAATAGGCGCGCATCTGTTGCACTTCGCGTAACCCCGCAGTCGCAACATTGTCCGAAGCCGGCACCAGCGTGATGGCAACCGTCGGGGAGCCTGCTGCACGGATCTGCGTCCAGCCGTTGGCGTGTGCCAGCACTTGCTTTGCCGGAATCGGATTGATGAACGCAATCCCGTCGCCGTTTGCCCCTTTGTGTGTGACGAGATCGGCATCCTCGCCTTCTTTCGTGTTCGTATATACGGCCGGGAAGCGAAAACCAAGCAACAGATCGTGGCTTGGACTCGCTTCCGTGCCGGCAACATGCAACGCCACGGCCACGCGATCCGGCCACGCGAAGATCTCCAACCGCGCATCCACGCCCTCAAGTGCAGCGCCGTCTTCTGCGCGCAATTCCAGACCACGAATCTCCATATGTTGCAGAAAACGCCCCAACCGCTGGATGACCACGGCGTCGGGTGTGGGAGCGCCGCGCGCGACGGTGTACGTCACACCGTCGATTATCACCGCCGACACCATCTCAAATTCCGGCAACGCCGTAAGCAGTCCGTTCGCCTGACGCGCAGCTTCATTTGCAGGAAGCGCGTCCACGATGGGCCCCAATCGATCGATCGTACCTTTGGTCGTATTGAGTGTCAGCGCGTATCGATTGGTTTGGATGGCGAAGACGCGGTTGCCCGATACGTCGGTGCCGCGCCAGCCGTACGGGTAATAACCGAAGGTGTAATCTCCCGCATGGACGAGCAGGGAGGAGTCAGGATTTGCCTGGGCTACGCCAGACGAAAATATGAGAAAGATAATGGCGAGATACCGGAGCGCGATCACGGATCGGTCACCTCCGCGAAGGCGGGATGGTACTTCACGAGTCCGGTGCACGTTGTCAGTGCGTCAGGAGCCAGTTCCACGACCATGAACATTTCGTCCGGGACATCGTACTCGCACCGTATTCCGAAGCGAGAGGCAGGAACGAAACCGAATCGCGGATAGTATTCGGGATGGCCGAGCACAACGACCGCTCCGCATCCGATGGCCCTGCAGGCGTCGAGACCGGCCCGGACCAAACGAGAGCCGATGCCCTGGTTGTGCAGTTCGGGGAGAACCGCCATTGGCGCGAGGCCCATGAGAAGCGCCGGTCCGGCTGGGGCTTCCTCCGCAGTCACCGGCGTGAAGAGAATGTGGCCGACGATCGTGCCGTTCGCGATGGCTACGAGCGAAACCGCGGGAAAGGCCTCGTCGCGAAGGACACGCACCAAGGCGCCTTCGTTGGTCTGGCCGAAGGCGGCATCGTTCAGTCGGACGACCGCCTCGTAGTCCGCCGGCTTTTCCGGACGGATGGTGACGCGCTTGCGCATGTTCAAAGAATCCCCCTGTGCACCAATGACGCTATCCAAAATTACGAGCGACGAAGTTCGCGGACCGATTCTATACGTCCCGTGTCTCAACAGCAACGTGTGCGCGCACTTGCTCGGCTTTGCCGGCGCGCCATCGTGCCGTATACTGGTGCCGGGTCAGAAATCGATGGGGCAGTTCACGGTTGGGGGATTTCCGGTGAGACACTTCTGCACGTTCATGGTGGCCGCACTTGGCTTTCTCAGTTTCTCCACTCCGGCAACGTCCGAAGAGTGGAGTATCCTCATTGACGATGTTCGCGGCAAGGATACGGCGATTATGCTTGCAGTGAATGACTTGATACAGGCCGGAAAACCGCTCGGCATTGACTTCTCCGTTGCTGGACCAAACGAACCCGTTTCCGGAAACCGAATTGTCGTAGGATACGATGCGGTAGCACAATCCGGCATTGCCGTGGATCCCGCCACGCACCAAGAAGGATTTCGAATTCACGCAGATACCATAAGCGGCGAGCGCCTGGTAGCAATCGCGGGCGGTTCAATCGCTGGCGACGTGTACGGATTGTATTGGCTATGGGATCGGTTACGGGTTTACAAGGAAATTCCGGAGATGGACGTCGAGCGCGTTCCCGCGCTGGAAATCCGATCGGGCGGCGGGCCGTCCGAACAGGATATGCGGAATGCCTTGCGCTATACCGTCAACTGGACGACCAGCGCCGATACGAACTCGCTGGTGTCTTACGACGACGAGCCGCTCGCAACCCAGAATGCCCAGACCCGCGCGGCGACGCAGGAACTCATCGACTACGCGCACGCGTTGCACATGAAGTTTTTTTCGGTGGCCGATGAGTTTTCGTATTTGCCAACGGTTATGGAGGAAATGGGCGCATCACCAGACCCGTCGAACGATGCACTCTGGACCATGCTGCAAGACAAGTACCGCCGGCTCTTTCAGGCTATGCCGGCGATTGATGGCATTCGTATTCGCACGGGAGAGCACACGCGTGTGGTGGAGCCCTGGAAGCCGTACGACGTCATGCACGAGCCGGATTTGCCGGAATGGCCGCTCGAACGCCGATACCAGACTTTCCTGCAAAAGCTGCACGAAGTGGTGGTGGGGGAGTTTGACAAGATCTACTACCACCGGACCTGGGTGACCGGCGCGACGGAGCAGCACTCGAATGCGGAAGTGTACCGTGCGATCTTCACGGACGCGGTACCAACCGAAAACCTGTACCTGTCGCCTTATCTGACCCGCGGCGATCGCTGGTTCTATCAACCCATCAATCCGACCTTCAACTTGACCCCACACAAGATGCTGGTCCTGCTCGCGTCCATGAACTATCACGAGGATGGATCCGTGACCATCTTTCCGACGTACCCGGGGCTGTACTTCCAGGAAGGATTCGATAAGCTCTGGCGCGATCGGGAGAGCAACATCGTTGGGTCCCAGTTCGGCTCGGCCGCGGGCGACGGCTGGGATTCCAACGACCTGACCGTGTACACGGCATTCCGCATGTCGTGGGACCCCCTTGAAGATCCCCGCAGTATCGCTGAGGATTTTGCGTCCATCCACTTTGGACGCGACGTCGCCAAGACGATGGGGGAGGTGATCATGCTCTCCGGCGACGCATACAAGGATGGCCTATATATCAAACCCGTCGCCGAGGCCGCCGAATGGAATACCTTGCCGCATCTCCGGCTTACCACCTTCCCCGTGCGCGGATTTCCGGACATCGACCGCGGGAAGGAACATGTTCAGTGGTTGTACGAGACGATGTATCGTCCCTGCAGAGATCGGATTCGTGAAACCCTGGAGTATCTCGACCAAGGACTGACGAGCGCGGAACGCATGCTCACGTTGGGCCAGGAAGCGCGCGCGGACTTCGACGATCCCGAGGTCGCACAACGAGTGATAGAATCGCTCGATCTTACCCGGCTGCTGGTTCAAACGAACAACCGTTACGTCCGAACTTGCTTTGCCTTTTTCGAGTACCGGGCAGAGCGAAGCGACGCCGCACGAAGCCGCCTCGCATCGGAGTACGATAACCTGCAATCGGTGATCGAGGCGTTTCGTGCCGCGCCCGGATTCGGATACAAGCTCTACGGCATCGAACAACTGCTTGAGAACGTCGAGGAGGCATTGGCGGACCCTGAGAGAGCGGAGCTAGCCCTGGAAACCGCGCCCGACGCGGAAGGGGTGGCGGACGCCATCGCCGAGCAGCAGGCCGACAATCGACGTCTGGTCGAATCTCACTTGGAGGATGCCGTGAAGATTCTCTATTGGAATGGCCGCGTGGACGGGAAGGACATTCTGAGCATCCGCGGAGACGCCGTATCGATCGAACACGTCGCCGCCGATCCCATTCACGTCATTGAATCACGGATCGAGACGCCGCTTCCTGCCAAGCCGGGAACGGTCTTTGTCCGAGACATCCGTTCCAGCGAAATCCATCCCTTCGTGCTGGAGCACCCGAGCGCCGAGAACGATTACACCGCCAAGATATACTTCTTCGACCCCGGCCCGGGATACGCGCCGTGGGAGATGGAGGTCTACTATCTCCACAATACGCCGGAAACGCTCGACGCGGCCCTGCCTTGGCAGCGATGAGGCGTCGAGGAATCCAGTCGTAGCGCTTACATCTCCAGGGGCTTGTCCTTGGTCTCCGGAGCGAACGGCAACACGAACAGACCCAGAATGAAAATCACGGACACGATGGTCGCCGCCCACTGAATCCCGTATGCTCCGCGCAAGGATCCAAACAACGAAGGCCCAGCGATGGCCAGGTAGCGGGCGACGTTATAGCAGAACCCAGTCCCCGTGGCGCGTACTCGTGTGGGGAAGAGTTCCGGGAAGTATACGGCGTAGCCGCCGAAGAGGGACGTCGTAAAGAATCCCATGATGGGGAACATGACCAATGCCATGGCAAACGAATCGGTCAGGTGGAACGTAGCCGGCACCGCAATGGCGCAGGCGATAAACGTCAGCGCAAACGTCTTCTTGCGCCCGATACGAATGGCGAGCCAGGTCCACGTGAGAATGCCAAAGAACGCGCCTACGTTCTGCGCCATCACGCTCAAGCTGGCGCGTTGATCGGCCATGGCCTTCAGTTCGGGCAAGTCCTGGGGATTGATCGCGCCGCGCAGCAGGTCCGGCGAGAAGGTCCCGATCCCCCAGAATCCGATCACGCCCACGGCAGCCAGCCCTACGCCGACGAGGGTATTGCGCCGTAGCACGGGTTCGGTAAATAGATTGGTAATCGAGCCCAGCTTGATATCGCCCGCCTTAGCTTTCGCGCGAGCTGTGTGCCAGTGCTCGGGTTCGCGGACGAAGAGTCGAATCGCAAAGACCAGCATGGCGGGAATGAATCCGATGAAAAAGATGATCCGCCAACTCGTCATCGTAATGCCCATGGCTTCATAGCCCTCGGTGGGCACGGTGCGGAACACGACGAAACTGATGCCGCCGGCAAGCACGTTACCAAAGGCCGAGGCGGCCTGCATGATGCCGAGCGCCGTAGGCCGCGCATGGTCCGGAAGAGACTCTGCGATCAAGGCCGCGCCCGCGGCAAACTCGCCGCCAATGCCCAAGCCCGTAAGAAACCGGAACAGGGCGAAGGCTTCCCAGGATTGCGCCAGCCCGCTGAGTCCCGTGAACAGCGCGTACATGAGGACCGTGATGGCCATAGTCAGCGTTCGGCCCAGGCGGTCACCGACCATGCCAAAGAAGAAACCGCCGGTAGCCCAACCCGCAATGAAGATGGCCTGGACGGTCCCCGATTTCGCGGCCACATCCGCGGCTGTGGCCCCCGAGCCCAGCAACTCTTGCAAGGCAGGCTGCCTCGCCAGCACGTACAGCCACTGGTCCATGGTGTCGAACAACCACCCCAGCGACGCCACGGTCAAGACCAGATAGTGGTACCCCGTCAGCCCGGAGTACCACGGAATCTTCGCAGAACCTTCCTGAGCCATGAAAACCCCTCCCCACAGCCGCTCCAGGCATTCGTCTGTCCGTTATGGACAACGCCCCGTCTGCCCGGTGGGACACGTAGTGCCCGCGTAGTGTATAGAGAGAGCCTTGGCCGTGACAAGAGGAAACTTCGTGGCAGCGCGGGGAATCAAACGTCCTTAGGGCTAGTGAACCGAGTCACTTACGGACATCGGTTGGGCGCGGCGAATCGGGGCACGGACCGCTCCTAAGGTGCTCACATCTTGCACAAAATATTGGGTGCGGAGCCCCAAACGGCCCCTTCACTTGTATCCAGACTTGTGCTATAATGCCGGGCACCACAACATATTGGGGAGAAACAGGGTTGAACGGCCGGAAACGAAAAGTCCACTTCGTCGGGGTCGGTGGGATCGGTATGAGCGGTCTCGCCGAGATCCTGTTGAATTTGGACTATTCCGTCTCAGGGTCGGACCTGCGGGCGAGCGAGATTACCCAACGGCTTGAGCAGTATGGGCTTCGGTTCCACGAAGGCCACGATCCGTCGCACATCGGCGACGCGGGAATTCTGGTCGTTTCGGCTGCCGTAGATGATAGCAATCCGGAGGTTGTCGCCGCACGCGATCGCGGAATTCCCGTGATCCATCGTAGCGAACTCCTGGCGGATCTCATGCGGCTGAAGCCAAACGCCGTGGCGGTCGGCGGAACGCACGGCAAAACGACTACGACCTCCATGATCAGCGCTATCATGGATCGCGCCAATTTCGGCGCAACCAGCATAATCGGCGGTATTCTCCATCGCAGCGGCACGAATGCGCGCTGGGGGACTGGCGATTATCTTGTCGCGGAAGCCGACGAACACGACGGTTCCTTTCTGCGTCTGCATCCGACGATCGGCGTCGTCACGAATATCGATGCGGAACATCTCGAGTATTACGGGACACTCGACAACATCAAGCGCGCGTTCACCGAGTTCTGCAATACCGTGCCCTTCTACGGCTACTCCATCGTCTGCTTCGACGATCCCAATTGCCGAAGCATCATGAAAGATATTGAGAGCGTTTGCATGACCTACGGCACGCAAGAGGGCGCGTTGCTGCACGGTTCCAACGTGCGCCTCTGCAAAGTCGAGGATCGTTCGACGCCCATCTCCCGCCTGTGCACGCAGGTGGACGTGACCAGCCACGACGAACGGCTGGGGCGTGTGGGGAAACTGGGCACGCTGACTTTCAACGCCATCGGCGCGCACAACGTGAATAACGCCTTGGCGGCATGCGCCGTCGGCTTGTGTCTCGGCATGAACTTCGGTCACATCGCGGACGGTCTTCAACTCTACGACGGCGTGCAGCGCCGCTTGCAGGTTCGCGGCCAACACAATGGCGTTACGATTATTGAAGATTACGCGCATCATCCGACCGAGATTGCGAGCACGCTGGAAGCGATTCGCTGGATCGAGCCGTCGCGCGTTATCGCCGTGTTTCAGCCGCACCTGTTCAGCCGCACGAAGTTTTTCTATGACGATTTTGCGCGCGTGCTGTCGACCTGTGACCGCAGCATCGTCACGGATATCTATCCCTCGCGCGAAGAGCCCATGCCCGGCGTCGATTCCAGTTTGATCGTGAACGCCGCCCGCGACAAAGGCGGTGCCCCGGTCGAGTTGATTTCCGATATGCACGCCGTGGGCAAGACCCTGGCGCCCGACTTGCGCGAAGGCGACGTGGTCTTGGTCCTGGGGGCCGGCAACATCAACCGGATCTGCCCGGAGATACTCGAGGAGCTGCGCAAGCGCTGATGGCACGGAAGACGCAAAAGAAGCGCAGTTCCCGCCGAGGAGCGGCGAAGCGGTCGATCCGCCGCAACGCGGATTCGATCCTGTCCACGCTCTTTGCGTTGGCCGTAGCCTGCGCAGCCGCGTACGCCTTCTACACCTACGTCAACGAGTCAACCTATTTCCGGATCAAGATGATCAAGGTGACCGGCACGAATCTGGTCGATGCGAACGACGTGGTCGCGGCCTCCGGTCTCACGAATGAAGACATCATCCTCCTGTTGCCTACTGCGGAAATCCGCTCGAAGGTGACCGCCATGCCTTACATCGAGCGCTGCCGCGTGACACGCGTGTTTCCGGACATGGTGGCTATTGCGGTGGAAGAACGCGTGCCTGTTGCGACCCTCGCGTTGCGCAACCAGTACTTTGAGATCGACGCGGATCTGAACGTGCTGAAGAAGATCGACGAGCACGCGCGCCATACGGGCCCGCTCATCACGCAGGTGCCCGGCCTGGGGAACATCGAGCCCGGCGCGAAACTCGAGCAACCTTCGTTGCGCGAAGCGGTCGACGTGTGGCTCGCCTTTCGCGACACCCACGTCGCCGAAACGGTGACCGTATCCGAGATTGCCGCGCCGTCTACGAGCGACGTGCGCATGTACTGCAACGAACTGGATTACGAAATTCGCTGGGGCCGGGGGCGGGCCATCCAACAGGCCGTCAATCTCGACACGGTCTGGAAGTACAAGGGCGGAAACCTGGAGTGTACGGAATACGTCGATCTGCGGTTCGACCGCGACGTGGCATGTCTATAGAGAAACGAGCGAGCATGGAAGCGAGCCGGGAGTTGTGGGCCGGCCAACACAGTTGGGAGATGGACCAATGACTATGGGGATTTCGGACGAATTCTCCTCCTTCGATCAGCAGGCGGTTATCAAGGTGTGCGGTATCGGCGGCGGCGGTGGAAATGCCGTGGGCCGCATGATTGAAGCCGGCATGAAAGACGTCGACTTCATCACCATCAACACCGACGCTCAGGCATTGAAACATTCACCCGCGGGCACGCGGTTGCAGATCGGGAAGGTTGGTCTCGGCGCGGGCGCGAAGCCGGAGATGGGGGAGTTGGCGGCCAAGGAAGACCGCGAACGCATCACGGAAGTCCTCATGGGCGCCGACATGATTTTTCTCACCGCCGGTCTCGGCGGCGGCACGGGCACCGGCGCGGCGCCGGTCGTCGCGGAATACGCCAAGGAAACCGGCGCGCTCACCGTGGCCATCGTCACGCTGCCCTTCCAGTTCGAAGGCGGTGGCCGCATGGACAACGCCATGCGCGGTTTGGAAGCCTTGGAGAAGCACGTTGACGCGCTTATCGTCGTGCCCAACGATCGGCTGGCCTTGCTCTGCCACGAGAACGTTTCCTTTCTTAACGCCTTTCGGCTTGCCGACGAAGTCTTGCACAACGGCGTGCGCGCCATCTCCGAGTTGATTACCCTGCCGGGCCTGATTAATCTGGACTTCGCGGACGTGCGCACCATCATGAAGGAAAGCGGCCGCGCCCTCATGGGCATCGGCACCGCGGAAGACGAAAAGCGCGCGATCCGGGCTGCGGAAGAGGCGATCATTTGTCCCCTGCTCGAGAAGTCGAGCATTGACGGCGCCATCGGTGTGATCGTCAATGTGAAAGGCGGCAGCGACATGAGCATGCGCGAGGTCTTGGATGCTGTGACGACGGTCCAGAAGGCCGCCCATCCGCGCGCCAACATCATCTTCGGCGCTGTAGTCGACGATGATCCGCGACCGGAAATCCAGGTCACGGTAATCGCCGCAGGCTTCCCCTATGAAGCGATGATGCCGCGAAAGCGCGATCAAGATATGGTTTCCCTGACGCTGGAAGTGGAGGAAGAGTTCCCCGCGCCGGCCGAGGAGGAGCCCGAAGTAGCGGCGCAGAAGGAGGACGCCTGGGTGGCGGCCCGTGTCGAACCGCAGGAACAGTATTTGTTCTCCGACGACGATTTCACCAACACCGAACCCGAAGCGCCGGAGTATTCTGAAACGATTACCCCCTTCGCGCCGCGCGAGCCGGAAGAGGATCTCAGCATTCCTGCGTTCATGCGCAAGAGGATGAAACGTACGTGAGTCTCCTGAAACAGCTCCTCGAACGGGCCACGGAGAAGGGCGCGTCGGATGTTCACATCAAGACGGACTCGACCCCCTATTTCCGGATCGATGGGGAGCTGGTACCGCGCAAACGCGTGCTCACGAAGGAAAACATGGAGGAATTGCTGGGCGAACTTTTGAACGAGACCCAGCGGCAGGCCTTCGAGAAGCAGCACGAGTATGACCTTGCCCATTCCGATCCGGATTTGGGCCGGTTCCGCGTGAACATCTTCTACCAGCGGGGGACCGTGTCCATGGTCATGCGGCACATCAAGTCCCACATTCCGGATTTCGAAGATCTGCATCTTCCCATGGCCGCCGAACGTTTCGCCATGATGGTGCGGGGCCTCGTATTGATTACGGGCACGACGGGTAGCGGTAAATCGACCTCCCTCGCCGCCATCATCGACTACATCAACGAACGGCGAAAGTGCCACATCGTCACCATCGAAGACCCCATCGAATACACGCACATGGACAAGAAGGCTGTCGTCAATCAGCGCGAGATCAAAATCGACACGGACAGTTTTCCCCAGGCGCTGAAATCCGTCATGCGCCAGGATCCCGATGTAATCCTCGTGGGCGAGATGCGCGACCTCGAAACGTTCCAGGCCGCCATCAGCGCTTCGGAAACGGGACACCTCGTTTTCAGCACGCTGCACACGGCCAACGCCATGCAGACCGTCGACCGCATCGTCGACTTGTTCCCCAGCGACCAGCAGGACCAGGTGCGTTCGCAGCTCGCGCTGAACCTCAAGGGGATCATGTGCCAGCGGCTCTTGCCCCGCGCCTCTGGATCCGGCCGCGTCCCGGCCTGCGAAGTGCTGATCAACACGCCCGCCGTCTCAAAGTTAATCAAGGAAAACCGCCTCGCCAAGATCCCCCTCGCCATCCAGGCCGGCCGGGAAGAAGGCATGCTCTCCTTCAACGACAGCCTGTACTCCCTCCTCAAAGGCAAGCTCATCTCCCTGGAAACCGCCATGGAAATCTCCGACAACCCCGCCGAACTCAACCTCATGCTCCAGGGCATCCGCCTCGGCCAAATGCAGGGCGGAATCCTCGGGGAATAAGCCCCTCCGGGACCGCCAGGCACCAGCCTGGCCGCGAAGGAGCGGGCGCCTCTTTTTTTTTTACCAAAGGATTTACTGGCAAAGGTGCCGTTTAGCTCTCGCTGGACGAAATTCGATTGGTTCTGTATCTAGTCTCCGGTCAGTACAAATTCCACCAGACCCCACATGAACCAGAGGACCGCCGCCCAGACGGTCACGATAAGGCCCCACCCGATGACGTGTGCCACACACTTCTGCATAAGAACTGAACCTCCACTATGCGGAATTCCGCTGGCACGTCATAGCAACTCACGATCTTCTCCAAGATGAATCTTCCGCATCATCGGTCGCGTTATAATTGCTTCCAGTTTTCTAGGCAGGAAACGGCCGACGATATCCGCCGCGGTCATCAGGAAAGGTCCGGTCACCGGTTTCTTGCCTAACTTTCGCAAGGTAAGTTCGACGATGTCTTCCGGGCGATTCGCCATGCGGTGGCGGGCTTCGGATTCTTCGTGTCCGTCGTGCTCAAGGGGCCCGGCGGGG
>CAZWDH010000196.1:0-13513 GCA_964632865.1 uncultured Nitrospiraceae bacterium | reverse complement strand
CATCCCCAAATCTTCGTCGCGTGCTTCTTCTCCTCGGCCAGATGGTCCTGAAGTCGATCTAATGTATCCGGCAAAGAACCGCTCATTTCCCCCACTTTGATCAAATCAACATAGTACGGCGGAAAGAACCGGTTCCGCTGGGCCATGGCTTCGTGGAGCGCCATCCCTGAGGCCAGGTTGTCCCGCAAGGCCTGGAGGACAAGCTGCACCTTGCGGCGCGGCGCATCCCAGGCGGCGAGTTCCAACCCCTGAATCAGGGGGGCGTTGCACTTTACGATGGCCTGCACCTGGGCCGTGACCAGCATGAGATCCCGCCGCCAGTACGACCGGTGCACATAGCGCGGACCTGCCCAACGATAGCCACGGCGCGAATGATACACATGGGGCGGCACAAAGCCGCGAAATACGGTCGTCACGTCTGTTTTGAGTATCTGTTTCCAGTTCATTGTCCGCTGATCACATCTGCCAGGCTAAACATGGGCAGGTAAATGGATGCGATGATGGACACGACGATCATCCCGAGAAAGACCACGAGCAACGGAGGCACCACGGAGGTCAACATGCGGGTCGTTCGCTGCCCCCCGTGCTCATAAGTCTCCGCGAGGTGAAACAGTGCATCGTCTACTTCATTACGTTCCTCCGCGAGTCCGAGCAGCCACCCGAAAGAACCGTCAAAGTATCCCGTCGCGTCAAAAGCCCCGGCAAGGCTTGATCCCTGCTGAACATGGCGGGATGCCGTACCCACGGCACAAGACAGAACCGCGTTCTCGGCCGTTGCTGAGGCGATCTCCAGGCCTTCCGGCAGCGGCACGCGCGCCCGGAGCAAGATGCCCAGAGTCCGGCAGAAACGGGCCAGCGATCCCTGGCGATACGCCTTTCCAAACCCCGGCACTCGTAGCTTGATCCAGTCGAGATAGTAAGGGCCGCTTGCGGTGCCACGGGCAAACTTCATTCCGAAGTGCCATGTAATAACCAGAACGGACATGAACATCAGAATGGTCGGATAGCGATGGTTCAAGATTTCGGACACCCCCAGCCAAAACCGTGTCGGCGCCGGCAATCCGGCGCCAAAATCCTCAAAGATCTCTCCAAATTGGGGGACGACAATGCCCAGAAGCAGCACCAGGACAAGCACGCAGACCACCACGACCAATGCCGGATATGCCATCGCCATCTGCATGCGGTTGCGGTACTCGGCCATCTCGCCCGTGTAAGCGCACATGTGATCGAGCACCGCAAGCAGGTTCCCCGACTTGTCGCCCGCAACGAGCGAAGCCCGGTAGACAGGGGGAAGCTTGTCTGCGACAGGC
Organism: uncultured Nitrospiraceae bacterium; assembly: GCA_964632865.1. Classification (GTDB taxonomy): domain Bacteria; phylum Hydrogenedentota; class Hydrogenedentia; order Hydrogenedentales; family SLHB01; genus JAHDWY01. The sequence continues at coordinate 12,203 of CAZWDH010000196.1, read as the reverse complement.
TCGAGCGCCTCTTCCAGGCTCTTTCCCTGTTCAAGCGCATTGCGGATTGATTCAAGCACGTTCTGGAGCCGGGGACTCCGCAGTTCCGTGGAAACGGCTTTGAGTGCGGGCGCCAGCGGAAGCCCGCTACGGACGATTGCATGGAGCTGTTGATTGAGCAGTTCGACCTCGTCCCAAGACAGCGCCCCGGATCGCGACTGGGCCGGGATGGTCTCTGTCATCTGCTCAATGGAGGAAACCTGGAGTCCCTGCTCCTCGAGGATGGCCGATACGCGAACCGCGGAATCCTCGCTCATCGAGCCGCTGACATCGCACCCCTTATCGTCAACCGCGCGGTACCGGTATTCGGGCATCGTGCCACTCCTTCGTAATGGGGCATCGGGAGACGGGCGAATCAGGTGTTGTACGTCCTCGTCCCCCATTCCATAGATCGATGACAAGAAGGGGGCGAATCGATCAGCCCGGGGGCGTGCGAGAATCGTCCGTTGAACCCACGTCGGCGACGTATACCGATTCGGCGAGTCGCGCCTGCTGCTCGAGTTCGTTCTTTCGCAAAATAAACGGGACGCTGACGGTGAGAACTTCGCGAACGTCCTCCCCTGCATGCGTGCGGGCACCCTTGCCATCGGAGAGAGACCGGCTCTGACGTACCCAAGGCGCGGTTACTCCAAGGACGAACAGCACCACGGCGGCAATCGCGAGTTTTCGGATCGCGTTGCGGGTGTTCTCGGCGCCCCATACGCCGACGGACTGCATGGCGGCTTCACGCACGGCAATACGTTCGCGAAGCGCGGATACCCCCTGGCCCAATCCCGGATAGGTCAGTGCGGAGCGGCACACGTTCTGCAAGGCGATTAACTCATCCAGTTCTTCACGGCACGCGTAACACCGAGCTACGTGCACCTCGACGGACACGCGTTCCGAGAAGCGGACGTCGTCATCGATGTAGTCGACGAACTTTTCTCGAACCTTTGAGCATTTCATGGGTCGCAGTCTCCACGTATGAAACGATGAATACCCGGTATGTATGTCCGAAATTGCAAACTCAGATCACCAGAAGCCCTTTCAAGGTCTCCCGAAGTTTCTTGATCGCCAACAACTTCCGCGAACGAACCGTATTGACCGGACACTGGAGTACCGACGCAATATCGTCCAGAGACAGTCCCTGAATGGTCCGCATCACGAAAACCATCCGCTGCTCTTCCGGCAGTTCGGCGATGGCGGCGAGGATTCGCTCCTCAAGCTCCGACCGGGACGCCGACTCATCCGGTCTCGACAGGATGCCCGCCGCAATTTCAATTTCTTCGGCCTCGATGGAACGGGCAGAGCCCAATTTCCACTGGCGGCCCAGATAGCGGCACTTTTCCAGCCAGATATTGCGCGCGCAGGTAAACAGGTACGCGGGGAAGGATCCGGTGGCCGCGTACTTGCGGCGCAGGTGCCAGATACGCGCGAACGTCTCGAGACAAAGGTCCTCGGCAAGCAGGGGGTCCCGGCTCATCCCGTAGAAGAAATCGAGCAGCTTGCGGCTGTAGCGGGCGTACAACTCGGCGAAGGCAGAGTCGTCCCCCTCGCGGACCTTCAGCATAAGTTCGGTGTCCCGCATCTGTGACAACGGATTACTCCACGTGGTCGTCTATCCAGTATATGCCAGATTGGACGGAAAGCGATCACCTGCCTGCGGACTCAAACTCGGTGGTGAGGCGGTATCCCTATTCGAGCCAAGCGTGTGCACTGTACGGAGCGCCATTGGCGGCGTTCTCTGCAGCACATACAGCGCCAAACCGGCGTTCCCGGCCGCGGTAGTCTTCGAGCGCCTCGTCCAGGTCAGCGGGTCCGAACTCGGGCCAGGATACCGGCGTGAAGTACATTTCGGCATACGCGCATTCCCAAAGCAGGAAATCGCTTAACCGACGCTCACCCCCGGTCCGGATCAGCAAATCCACGTCGGGCGCCGGTTCGGCGGCATTTGACAGGAGTACAGCGAAATCCCGCCGGCTCCGTACCGTGGCCGCCTTCGGGTGCGCGGCCGCAGCCAGAATGGTGTCCCTTGACGAGTAATTCAGCGCGATTCGCAGCCACAACCGGGTGCCCTGCCTCGTGGCGCGCTCTGCATCGGCGATCCCTTCGCGCAGGGAATCGCTCAGTCCTTCCCGGCGCCCGATGGCCGAAAACCGGATGCCCTGCTGAACGCAGGTTGGCGTCTCTACCTCGAGGTACTCCCGCATGAGGTCAAAGATCGCGGTCACCTCTTCCCGAGGCCGCCGCCAATTATCCACGGAGAACGCGAAGAGGGTAAGCACACCAATGGGTCGCCGGAGCGCGGCGCGCACGATGGATTGTACCGAGGCAACTCCAGCGCAGTGGCCGAAGGATCGGGGTTGACCTTGGTTCGCGGCCCAGCGCCCGTTCCCATCCATAATAATGGCGACGTGTAACCCATTATCGTTAAACAACCCGTCACTCCTTTCTCTACTCAAAGAACTTTACCAAACAAAGCATAAGGACAAAAAAAAGAGACCTTTAGGAACTTGCGCCTGCATCATCTTCGCGCACTTTCCGAATCAACGCTTCCATGTGGTTCAGGTATCGTTCGAGCGCTTCCCGGCCCTCCTGGGTCAACCGGTACACAGTCCGCGGCGTGCGTCCCTGAAAGAACTTATCGCAATGGATATAGCCCGCGTCCTCAAGCTTGCGCGCATGAACGCTGAGATTGCCGTCGGTGGTATTGAGCACCCGTTTCAATTCATTGAAGCTCAACGAAGGATTGACCGCCAACGCACTCACAACGGCCAACCGCATGCGCTCATGAATGACACGGTCCAGGTTCGTTGCAACGACCGGATTGTTGGCCGGACTCTCGCCCTGATCCGCGGACACTTCGGTCGCCTTCAAACGCCGGCTGTCTGCTGTGTTTTGTTTACCCACCGTAGCGCCTCGCTATAATGATTCCGAACACGATATGGAATCCGCCAAAGCCAGCGGCCATGATAGCGTTCGCCCATTGGGCCGGAAACCCAAATGCCGCGACGCCCAAGGTCATGAAGCAGAGGCCCATCACCGGGACGATGCGTACGCTATACGCTCCGCCGGTGACCACACCCGCGCCATAAAGGAGCAGCCACATGGGGGGCATGAGTTCATACAGGCCCAGACGGAAGAACACAAATGTGAGCGCCATGCCTGCGACAACGGGAGGCAGCATGCCTAGCGCGAAACGCCGGCCGGCGCCGTCGAAAATGGACTCATTCACCAGACGGGCCTTCCGCACGAGGGCAACCGTGCCGACGGTTATGGCCGCGGTCGCGGCGCTTACCCAAACGACGAGCCAGGCTATCTGCGAGGGAACGAGCGTCGCAGCTACCGCACCGGGCAGGGCGAGGAGTCCCATACAGGCGGTACCCCACCCTGGTACCGCCGTGAACGAGGTTGAACGCTCCATGGTTTCTCGGATAAACCGGAGATTCTCCATGGCATGGGCATGGAGGCGCACGGGCTCTTGGGCCGGAATTCGGGAATCGCGGGTAGCGTTCATAGCGTCACTGTACCGCAGGCCAGATTATTTGTCAAGTACTTTTTGTAATAAAGTCAATTGTCATAAACCCCAGTCCCTACTGGGTCGAAACGGCATCTCCTACCGGAAATCCTGGAAAGGACATTCATGACGCTCCTCGTTCTAAGCATCACAATCGCGTTGCTCCTGTCAGCCATGTGCTCGCTTCTGGAGGCGACTCTTTTGAGCATTACGCCGGTTCAAGTCGCGGAATTGGCGAAGCGCCACCCCGTAGCGGCCCGCGCCTGGCAACGGCACAAATCTGAGATTCAACGACCCATCGCCGTGATCCTCATCGTCAATACGCTGGCCCATACCATTGGCGCCACGGTGGCCGGCGCGGAATTCGAGCGGCTTTTCGGAACCCAATGGCTGGCCGCCTTCTCAATCGCCCTCTCGTTTGCCATTCTCCAGTTTACGGAGATTCTTCCCAAGACGTTGGGAGTGCGCTACAACCTACGTCTGGCCCCGGTGATTGGGCAACCGCTGGCGTGGACCGTGAAACTCATGACGCCGGCCATCTTCCTCGTTCGCTTGATCAACCGGCCGTTTGAGGGCCGGAGTTCCGGGGGCGAACGGCACGGCGGAACGCTCGAGGAAATGATAGCCCTGACCGGCATGGCGCGTCTTTCCGACCTGATTGGTCCCTATGAAGAGAACATCATCAAACGAGCGGTGAGCATGTCGGATACGCCCGTGGGAGATGTGATGATCCCAGCAGAACAGATCACGTTTATTTCCACCAAACAAACCATGACCGATGCAATTCTGACGGCCCATTTCGACCCCCACACACGCTTCCCTATCATTGAATCGGACGATCGGGACAACGTTCTGGGGTATGTCAACTTCAAGGAGATGATCTACCGGGCGCGAACGAATCCCGGGGACCCGAGCCTCCGCGGCATCATTCGACCGGTCCGTTTTGTGGCGCCGGAAACCTCATCCGTAGAGTTGCTGAAGGCCTTTGTCGAAGAACACGTGCATATGGCCGTGGTCCGCAGCCTGGATGGCAAGACCTTGGGCTTGGTGACCATGGAGGACTTGGTCGAGGAGCTGGTGGGTGAATTGGAGGATGAGTTCGACCGGTTGCCGCGTATGTGTCACGCCCTCAGCGGAGGAACCTGGATGGTCGGTGGCGGCTATCCTGTCGGCAAGTTGCAGCAGACGATGGGATTGAAACTACCCGACGCGCACGGAAGCACTTCGTCGTGGTTGATCGAGCAGATGGGCCGGCTCCCGGCGCCAAACGAAGTTTACGAAACGAATGGGCTCGAGTTCGCAATCCGGCGCACGCGGCGGGGGAAGATCTTCGAAGTTGCAGTCAAACGTGTTGGGTAGAGATGCCAGTCCGTCAGCGAACTCGGGTTCTCGTTCTGCCGCCCGGTATGCGTGTGCGCGTGCGATCCAGATCGCCGCTCCCTCCCTGCCGCCGACTGAACGTCAACAGGTTTTCGGTCACGGCGCCCTGCCCTGCCAACCCTCCTGCGATGAGAATGTAGATGGGATTGAACATATTGTTTACGGCATTGTCGATCATCCATAGCGCGAGGACCAACGCGAGCGTCGGCACGGCCACCACCATTGGGTGAAACCATAGTCGGGGAGGTATGCGCCAGGGCACGAGAAATATCGGGATGATCACCGTTGCCGCGGCGGTGGCGAGTCCGAGCAGCCCGTTCACGCCATATCGAATCACCCATTGGCTGTCCGTGATGCTGATGTCATTCCCCATGGCGTCGGTGATTCGGGAGCGGCCCCATCCGCCCCACCCGAAGAGGGGCCTTTGCGATGCCCGGCCCACGAGCGCGTTTTCATTGGTAACCCGGACTTCGATTGATGCGCCGCGCTCTGGCCCAAACACGCTCGTGGTCGCGTCCACCAGTTCCCACCCCGACCATGCACCGCTGACCCGTAATGCGACATAAACAACGTAGACCGAGGTGAGGACGATAAGCGGGAGCGCGTTGCGCAAGTAACGGGTCGCCGCCATCACGCCGAGCCCCATCACCAGAAGCATGGCGGCGGCGGTCGATTTACAAAGGACCGCCGTGACGACGACGAGACCGACCAAAACACTGACGGGCACGCCTCGAAACGATCGCAGGCTGCCCGTCGCCCACAACGCGACCCCCGCCAGCGACGCGGTTGTCATCCACATGCCGACCATGAGCCCGTGCTCGAGAAATACCATGGGCCGGTAGCCGCCGTACCGGATCGTCTGTACAAAGCCATGCTGATGGTAGCCGTACACAATTCGATGCAATTGGGGACTGAATCGAAGTTCAATCCAGCATAAGGGGACATAGATGATTCCGCCGATGAACACGCCGATGGCGAGTTCGCGCATACCCCGCAGATCGTTAAAGTAGATACGGCCGAGGAAGTAGGGAAATCCCCATTGAATGATCACGCGCAGGCTCTCGGAGAGGCCGTCGTACAAACCTAATCCGTTGGTCAACGACGATGCGACTGGACAAAAGCACAGGATGAGGCAGGACAAGTCGACCCACCGGGGCCGGTAGCTGACAAGCCGGGTCGGGTCGAAGATCAACGTTGCCAGGAACGCGCCCAGGCAAGTTGCAGTCATCTTGTTGTATTCGGGAATCCCCTGAAATTCATATTCCGCAATAGGCAAAAAGAGCCAGGCAAAAAGAAAGGCGACGATAGCCGCGCGCTGGGCGGGGAGCATGAGGTACAAGGACGCCAACACAAAGGGCCAGCCGAACAGCGTGACGGCGACCAATAGTGTTCCTTCCATCGTATCCCTACTCCGTTCGGCCAGTTGCGCGCGACAAGGCCTGCTCGAACGCATCCGTCGCGTCATCCCAAGTGTAGCGGGTGGCGATGGCAAGTGCACGGCTGGAGAGCGCGCGCCAATCCATGTCCGCCAATCGGGCCACCTCAACGATGGCATCGGCCATGCTTTGGGGGTCTTCCGGTTGCACGAGGATTCCCCCGCCGTCGCCCACAAGTTCGGGCGCCGCACCGGCCGGCGTGGCGATCACCGGCGTGCGGCATGCCATGGCCTCCAGGATCGGGAGTCCAAACCCTTCCGTACGGCTGGCAAACAACCACGCGTCGCACTGGGCGTACAGGTCCGGAATCTCATTCTGAGCAGGGAGAACACGATACGCCGCGTCCGGCGCCAGGGGGATCTCGGCGATGGGCTGGCGCATGCCGAACGCGACTGTTCGCACTTCTGGAACCTCCGCGCGGGCAAGGCGCACGGCCTCCGCTGCGATATCGGCGCCTTTCCATCGATCGACTGCGTACATGTATCCCACCGTTGGGACCGGACGCTTTCCCCGCGGTTCGGCGTGGAAGACGTCGAGGTCGACGCTATTGGGAACCGTCGACACGTTGGAATCACCGAATTGGTTCTCTGCAATATGGGCGAGCCATTGTGCGACTACGATCTTGTGCATGGGCAGACGCCACGTTTGTTCCACGCGATCGACGGGCTGGCCGCTGTGTGTTTCGTAGTGCTGTAGAAAGTAGGCCTTTGCACCTTTCGTCGGGGATAGCGAGGCGACCCACTCCGCCGTTTCCCACCAGGTCGCAACCACCACATCGCCATCAGGAACGTCCCGGTCGTCGATCGGTCTCCACCGCTCCAAGACACGCCGCGAAACACTCAGTTCGTCGAAATGCGATTCATTCAGGCGCGGGACCCGTGGGATTCCGGTGCCACGAAGCACCCCGCGCACTGTGTCGCGGAAGGTCGGCTGCGGGTTCGGAGGATGCACGATCGTTACTGCATGTCCTCGCCGCGCGAGGCGTTCGGCGTAAACCGCAATAACGCGGATTCCGCCGGAAAGCCCCGGAGGAGGACAGGCGAAGGTGACGCGTAAGGGGCGCACTCCTAGTGCCCCCGCACGGCACAGACCGCCGCCCGCCAGGATTCGAGATTGAAAGGGTCGTGGAGCAACGCGACGCGCGCGTGTTTTCGAGCCGTTCGCACATGGCCATCGCCCAAGGCCCACCAGACCCACTTGCGATGCACATCGGATTCCGTCGTCTTGACGGGAGTCAGACTCTCGTACTCGGCCGGAAATGGGAGGCCCCGCCGCTCATAGGCGGCGCGCAGCGCGTCGATGGCCGACTGCTGCTGAATCTCCGATTTGGAGTACCCGATACTGGAGAGATGCTGGCGGTAGTGGAGGACAATGTCCGGGAGGTTCGCGACCTTTCCGTACTCGGCCAGGCGCAGGAAGAAGTCGAGATCCTCCGCAAAACTGAAGCTCTCGTCGTAGCCGTTGATTGCTTCGATCGCGGCGCGGCGTGCCATCATGGCGGGGTGAATAATCGTCCCCCCCTTGCCCTCCATGTGAGCCTTGTCGATATCTTCGTGGCTTTGCTCGTGGCACATCTCGCGGATGGGATCGTCATCGTCGTCTATGAGCAGCACCCGGCCGCCCAAGGCGACGCACTCGGCGTGCTCGCGAAGGTACGCAATTTGCCGTTCGAAACGATCGGGCACGGCAATGTCGTCAGCGTCCATCCGGGCAATGAACTCGCCACGCGCGTAGCCGAGTCCCTCATTCAGGGCCCGGCAGTAGCCTGTGTTCGGGCGCTCGAACAATCGGATGCGCGAGTCTTTTTTCACGAGCGCGTTCAATGTAATGCTCGATCCGTCTGTCGAGCCGTCATTGATGATGACGAACTCAAAATCTCCGAACGTTTGATCGAGAATGCTCTCGACTGCGACTCGAAGATGCCGATCGTTGTTGTAAACCGGCATGAGCACACTGATCGCCGGCGGGTTCTCTGCTAGTGCCATAGACTCCATCCTATGCCAATCAAACCGTAGGCTACCGCGAATCCGGTGAGATCCAGTTTGGGATGCCAAACGCCGTACTTATGAACAAGCAGAACCAGAACGGGGTACATAAAAAGATCGGGAATGGCCGCCCCCACGACGAGTCCAACGGTCCCGAAGTACAGGCCGCCAATAGTCATACTGGCGAGTAGAACGCCTGTGCGGACCGCCATGAGCGTCATGAAGCGAAACGAGTCGCCCACCGCAAGCAGCAGCGGGCCGATGGTGCTCCCGATTACCGACGCGACAGCGCCCGCGGCGAGAATCTCCAACATCCATCCGGCATCGTGGAAACTGTCCGGATACAGGAACCAGACGATCTCTTTCCCAAACACGGCGAAGATGCAAACCGGAGGAACGCTCAGCACCATCAACACCGTGCGCATCCGGTAGACTTGACGCTGAAGCCGTTCCGCGCCGGATTCCGCGAGCCGCGCGTATATGGGAAACAGCACGCGCCCGGCGATGGTGTGGAGCGCTTGCACGACGCCCTGGTTCAAGAAGAGCGCGTAGGCGTAAACCCCGAGAAACGTGGCTGTCTCAAAGTACCCCAGAATAAACTGGTCGCCTCTCAGCGCAACAAACCCAAACACTGTGCTCAAAAAAATCCAGCGTCCGAACCGAAACATGGACGCGGCCAACTCCGAATCCCACAGGAATTGCGATCGGGGTCCGGGGCAAACGGTATGGCTTGCGGCGCAGCGTAGTGTAGCCGCCACGAGGTGTGCGCCCACCAAGGCCCAGACCGAATGCCAGACGCTCGCGCAGGCAATGGTGAACGTAAACGCGGCGATCTGCGCTCCAAGATTGATGAAAGCGAGCCGGGACAAAACGAGTTGACGGTTCAGGAGATGGAGATTGGTCGAGTTAAACCCGGATATGAGCGTACTGAGCGCCGTGACCGGGATGAGTATCCGGAGTTCTGGCATGTCCGTGTAGACCCAACTCGCGGGGAACGCCAGAAGGGTGGCCGAAAGAAAAAGGAAGAGGCCTCGAACGACTTGCAGAGTCCAGGCTGTGTTGAGAAATCGGGCCGTGTCGCCGCGCTTGTCCTGTACGATGCTTTGCCCAATTCCCAAGTCACTGAACATCTCCAGCCCCTGCATGACCGCGTTCACGATCAGCATAAGACCAAAGACCTCGGGAAACAGCAGATGCGACAGAATCAAACTGCTGGCAAATCGTAGAGCCTGGCTGCCGCCGTACTCCACGAGTGTCCAGGTCGATCCGCGGATCGCCAGCGACTTCAGCGACGGACCGGCACTCCCCGAGTCTCCAATGCCGAAGCCTGAAGCTTCATCCGGTTCCGGAATTGCAGGCGTTACGGGCCCGCTCATGAGCGCGCCGCCCCGATCATACTACAAGCAAGGCGCACGTCATCCCCCTGCGAGCAACCGCTCAGCCTCCGGCTTGCCCGGAAAGTCGACCCCGAGCTGTTTCGCGTAGTGGAGGGCGTAGGTGATGTAGTCGCGTCCTTCCTTTTCCTTGTTCTGCGCGAGCAGTGCCTTGCCAGCGTCGAGCAGCAAGGTGGGATCCCCCGGCCGCATTTCGAGCGCAAATCGCAAATGTTTGGAAGCTTCGTCGAGGTCTCCGGATTTCAGTTGTGCCAATCCCAATGTATGGAGAATACTCGCGTTAGTGTTGACTTTTTCAAATGCTCTCTGCGCCAGCGTCAACGCTTCGGCTGTGTCTCCACCTTCCTGAAGGATGCAGTAGGCCAGGTTGTTCGCAATGAAGGGGTCGTCCGGCAACAGTGTTGCCAGCTTTCGGTAGGCCCGGAGTTGCCCCTGCATGTCGGACTGTTCGTCCATGAACCGCGCGTACCGGAGCCACGCCTCCGCGTTTTCCGGCGCGACCTCAACGGCCTTCTCAAGCGCGGCACGCTCGGCCGCGAAGTCGTCGAGTGCGTGCTCGACATCCGCAAGCCCAAGCCACGCCGCTGCAAGCGCGGGATATTCTTCCGTGTAGCCCGTCGCGATGGCGGCTCGATCCGGAATCTCCGACACCATCGCCAGGGAGGACAACAAATAGGTGACGACGCGCGGCTTCGCGGGCAACCGCTCCTCCAGTTCTTGAAACAGGCTGTATGAAGAATTGAACAACCGGGTCTCCCGGCAGGCCAGCGCGTGTGCGAAGAGCGCGGTGCTCTCGGGATCGTTTTTCAACGCCTCGGCCAACGAGGTGTCGTCGGGCCCGGCTTCTCCAGGAAGCCGGTCGTACGCGGCCAACAATACGGTGGTTGCCGGGCTGCTGATGGGTGACCCGTCCGCCGATAGAAGCGGTTCCACTGGGGAGGCGCTGGAGCCCGTGTTGATAAGGGCCGCCACGTGCAGCAGTCGCAGTGCATTGGGATACGCCGCGCCCGCATTCTGCTCGCAGATCGCCAATACGGTATCCCAGTCGTCCTGAGATGCCGCCGCAAATGCGCGTAGGACGGCGATCTGGAGTGCGTAGGCAGAATTCGTATCGACCTTGTCCAAGAGCGCTTGTACGTCCCCGTAGTCTCCCATGAACGCGAGAACTTCCGCGAGGGCCACCGAGAGCACTTCCGTGCCTGGGTCTCGTTCAAGGCCGCGTTGCAGCACTTCGAGTGCGAGCCCGGACTCGCCCGCATCGCGGTACGCACGCGCCAGCATCAGGGCGGCGAAGGGATCTTCCGGAAAGATGGCGTACGTCGACTCCGCCAGTTGCCGGGCCTCGGCATCTGCATCCGCTTGCATGAGCACATCAAAGAGAAGTTGCCGGGCCTCCCGGTTCCGCCCGTGGCGAACGATCAACTGCCGCAACGCGGCAACGGCGAACTGGGGCATTCCCACACTGCGATACATGGACGCGATATTGTAAAGCGCGACCCCATTCTCAGGATGATCGACCATCGTCTGAGTGAATACGTCCAGCGCCTGCGCCCGGGACCCGCCCATGGCAAAGAAGAACCCTCGCGCGTTTCCGCGTCGAATCTTCTCCTCCGCGCCGGCCGGCTCCCAATTATCAAGTGTCTGCTTCGCCGTCTCCCAATCTTGGGCGATAACATCCTCCACGAACTTCCGCTCGGGGCGTCCTTCGGGGACCCCATCGACCAGTGAGCGGGCCGTGTTGCCGTCCTGCGTAAAAACCGCCGCGAACAACAGCGTCGCCGCAAGTTCCGGGGAGGGGTCATCCCTCAGAAAAGATTCGCGACGAGCAAGAAGCTCACGGAGACTTGCTTCGTTCCACAGATCTTGCCAGCTTGCCTCGTCATCATCCGGCTTTTCGGGGGTAGCATCAGCGACAGCCGGCTCGACGGCTTGCGACTCGTCTCTACCGCCGCGCTGTGCGACCGCCAGCAGGTTTGCAACAGCAGGTTCATTCGGAAGCCCGCCAAAGGCTGCGGATAGACAATCGATCGCTTCCGCATAGCGCTCTTCTTCGAGCAGGCACGCGCCCACGACAAAGTTCGCCCAGGGAGACTCGGGCGTTCGATCGAGGATAGGCCGCGCGATGGCTTCGGCTTCGTCAAATCGTTGCACGGCCAGCAAGCTGCGGGCGAGGGCCAACTGGATGTTGTCGTTGTTCGGTTGCTCCGCCGCCAGATTGCGAAGCTCGGTCACAATCTCCTCAGCCTTTCCTTGCGCCTGGTAGACTTCGACCAGAAGCATGCGTGCCGCAAGAGACGAACCGTCCAGCGTGTCGAGCACGGTATGTAGCTCTTCCTCAGCCTCATCGAATCGGTCTGCCGCACGGTAGGCCGAAGCAAGATTGACCCGTACGTCAGCGGCTTCCGGATACTGGGCGGATAGCGCAGAAAGCACGGTCATGGCACCGTCGACGTCTCCGGTTTCGCGGAGCACG
>CAZWDH010000195.1:0-13554 GCA_964632865.1 uncultured Nitrospiraceae bacterium | reverse complement strand
CATGTCCGGTTTGTGCTGTGAACCGATTCGAGGTGCGTTCAGCTAGAAGTCGGCTAATTCAACCATCTGGCAAGAGTGATTGTGCCTTTGACAAAACCTGTAAGCGGAGTGCCACTTCAACCATGAGAACCGTTCGATTAGAAAACTGCCGCATCGCTCTTTGTTGCATCGCATTTGCAACCCTAACTACATCTTGCGCGAGCGTGGGCCGTGTCGAGGATGTGAAATCCGGGTCGTCGTTTTCCGACTTGGAATCACGTTGGTCATCGGCGGTCGAGGAGCTTGGACTGCCGGGTTTCTCCGTAGCCGTTGTTCAGGACGATGCCATCGTCTATTCCAAGGGTTTCGGTTACCGGTCGCTTGATCCGCAGGAACCGTTCACATCCGACACACCCGTCTATATAGCGTCGGTTACCAAGACCTTCGTTGCGCTCGCGATCGTGCAACTCGCCGAGCAGGGAAAGCTCGACCTCGACGCGCCGGTGAAGCAATACCTCCCGCGCTTTCAACTCGCCGATGCCGACCTGTCTGAACGCCTGACGATTCGCGATCTGCTGTGCCATCGCTATGGCATATCAAACTGGCCTATCACCTTCGCGGAAGCCTATTCGGGACTCATCACCGACGACCTCTATTATCGCGAGCTGCCGGCCTCGGAGGTGAAAGGCAGTTGGGACTACAGCAATTTGCACTTCACGCTGCTGGGCCGGGTGGTCCATGAGGTCTCGGGAGAGTCCTGGCAAGATTACCTGCGGGATCACATTCTGGAGCCTGCGGGGATGCCGCACACGACCGGATACGCCAGCGTGCTGTATGGTTTCGACAATGCGGCGCAGCCGATGGTGCTGGATCATGGTGAATGGCGGGTGTCGCCCTTGCGTAAGACCAATGCGACTATGCATGCCGCAGGTGGGATGGGATCGTCCGCGGACGATCTCGCGCGCTGGACCCGACTGTTTCTTAACGCCGGTGATATCGATGGCGCCAGTATCGTGACCCGCGATTCAATTGCGGCAATGCTCACCTCCGAAGTCGAGCCCGGCACGCGGTTCTTCCGCTTCGACCGGCCGCTCATGGGACTCGGCTGGTACCTCGGCGAGTATAAAGGAGAGCGGATGGTCCACCATTTTGGAAGTTACGTCGGCGCGCACGCACACGTCTCGTTTATGCCGGAGCATGGTATCGGAGTTGCCGTGGTGGCCAACTCCGACGAAGAACCCTCCATGTTGGTTCATATGGTGGCGTGTGACGTATACGACGCCCTGCTCGACCTTCCGGGGGCTGATGGGCTGCCGTCCTTCATTCAGGAAACCAAGTTGGAGTTGAAACGCGATGTAGCGGAGGACGCCGGCACGGTCGCTTCGGGACCACTACGATTGGCGCTTCCCGCAGGGGCATACACGGGGACCTACCGGAGCGACCGATGGGGAGAACTCGTCGTGCGCGACGATGGAAGTGGGCTGTCCGCTTCCATCGGAGCATTGCCTCTTGTGGTCTTGGCTGCCGACGGCCACCGGATGACCGTCGAGTCCCCACTCGGGGAGGTTTCACTCCAATTTGCCGTGGCGAATACAGGAGAAGTGTCCGGCGTGCAGGTGTTGTCGTCGCGCGGCGTGGAGATGGAGTTCGCCCGGTAGCGCAGACACCGAGCTAATCGAGCGACACCGGCTTTTTCTCGATCAAATCGCCTTGCCGTTCGAGCACCGTAACCGACTTCACCCCGTTTTGAAGCAGGTACTCGCGCGCTTCGGAAACGCCCGCGCCGACCGTATCGGGACCGTGACTATCGTCGCCGAAACAGAAAGGAACGCCCACCTCCGTTGCTCGCTTCACCAACCAAGGCGCGGGATACGGCGAATCGAGACCCTTGCGCCAGCCGGCCGTGTTCAGATCCAGTATGCAACCGTGCTCGCGCGCCGCTTCCAATGGCGCTTCCGCCGCATCGCGTATGGCGGGCGTATCGAGCGCCCCATACAAGTGTCCATTCTTGCGGACCAGGTCGAGATGTCCCACGACTTCCGGCTTCAATGCGCGGATCATCTCCGCGACGCGCTCGTAATACTGAATCGCCAGCGCCTCTAACCCGCCGCAGGATTCCATGGCCCGCTCGAATTCCTTCGGTGGACCGTCGATGCTGGTGTCGTGGAGGTAGTGGACGGAGCCCACCATGAAGTCGAACTTGAAGCGCTGCCGGTAGGTGGTCATGAGTTCGACGTAGCTGTTGTGCGGGATGACCTCGATCTCGAACCCGCGCAGGACGGTCAACCGATCCGCATACTCTTCGGCGACCTGGAAGATCGTCTCGCCGTAGCGCTCGAAATCCGCGACGATCTTTTCGACCGTCCACCCCAGTTCGATCTCGTTCTCGTAGAGATACTGCTCGCCCATGCGCGGTACATGTTCGCTGACGCCGTAGGTCTTGAACCCCTTCGCAATCGCCGCGTCCAATACCTCGCGCAACGTGCCCGTCGCATGGTCGCAGAACTCGCCCGAGTGTCCGCCATGCAGAGAAACTTTCCATGGAGTCGCTGTCATACTTCATCCTTCAGCGTGTGAATTTGTGCGGGGGAATGAACGATTGAGAAGCCAATTATGACGCAGTGGCCTTGCCTTCGTCCACTTTGAGCAGCAGCAGACCGCCGGCAACGAATAGCACGATGAGACTGAACACCCCCGCGCGGCTGTCGCCGAACATGAGTCCGAAGGTGCCCACCATGACGGGCCCGAGAATTGCCGCGAACTTGCCGAAGATATCGTAGAACCCGAAGAACTGGGCCGACTTCTCTTTGGGTACCAGCTTGCCATAGAACGATCGACTCAGCGATTGGATTCCGCCTTGAGCGGTGCCTACCAACGTCGCAAGCGCCCAGAAGTGCCAGCTCTCGGCGATGTTGTAGGCGAGTACCGTCACGATGAAATACGTGCCGATACCGAAGAGAATCATCCGTTTCGCCGTGAAACGCGCTGCAAGTTTTCCATAGAGGATGGCAAACGGAAACGCGACGATCTGTGTGTACAGTAGGATGAGCATTAATTCCGTGGTGTCGATGCCTACGTCGATTCCAAAGGAAGTCGCCATCTTATAGATCGTGTGAACGCCGTCGATGTAGAGAAAGAACGCGACGAGGAAAAGAAAGAGTTGCTTGTATTGGGGGATGTCACGAATGGTTTGGATGAGCCGGCCCAAACTCTCGCGAACCGGATGCTCGGACGTGGGCACGTGGTACTTCTGTTCCACGTTGCGCAGCATGGGAATCGACAAGACAAACCACCATACGGCCGTAATGATGAAAGCAATCCGTGTCGCAGGCACCGGCGAAGCGAACCCAAAGGATTCGTATTTGCTAATGAGGACCATGCACACGATGTACGGAATCGTACTGGCCACATACCCCCAGGCAAACCCCAGCGACGAGATCCAATCCATCCGATCGCGTTCCGCTACATCGACCAGGTACGAATCGTAGAAAACCACCGCTCCGTAAAAGCCGATGGTGGACAGGCCGTATATGACGAGGCACAGTTCCCAGCCGCCTTCCGAGACGAACGACAGTGCGGCCGTCGAACACACTCCGCCGATGAGAAACAGGGTAAACAGCCGTTTCTTTACGCCTTTATGGTCCGCAAACGCTCCCAGGATCGGCGCCATGATCGCCACGATAATCGCCGCCGCCGTATTGCCCAGTCCCCACCAGAAGGTTGACTGCTCGTCCGTCATCTCCGACGCGGCATAGGTCTTGAAGAAGATCGGCAGGATCGTCGTGGTAATGATCAAGGTCTGCGCACTGTTCGCGCAGTCGTAGAGTATCCAGCTTCGTTCCTGTTTCGTCACCTTAGTCCCTCCCGAGGTTCCCGTGATCTTGGCCCCGTGGACTATCAGAATCAAGGACAGTTTAGCTGGAATTCGCGCGAACCGCTGTATACAGTGACGCGAAGCAAGTGGAGTGAATTTGGGAGGGTTCGATGGAACGCGTCATCCGCTGGGGAATTCTGGGGACGGGAAACATTGCGCGGCAGTTTGCCCGTGGGTTGAGCGTGTTGCCGGACGCGCAACTGGCTGCCGTCGGTTCACGCGCGGCCGCGACGGCGGAGGCCTTCGGCAAGGAATTTGGCGTACCCAAATGCCACGGGTCCTACGAAGCGCTGGTTCAGGATGCGGAAGTCGACGTCATCTACGTCTCGACCCCGCACCAGATGCACCGTCCGAATAGCTTGTTGTGCCTCGAAGCGGGCAAGCCCGTCCTCTGCGAAAAGCCCTTCGCAATCAACGCCCTCGAAGCCTCGGATATGGTTGCCGCGGCGCGGGGCGCAAAGCTATTCCTCATGGAAGCCATGTGGACCCGGTTCCTGCCCGTCATCGTCAAGGTGCGGGAATGGTTGGCGGCCGGCGCAATTGGCGAGCCTCGCATGGTCAACGCAGACTTTGGGTTCCGCGCGGAAGTGGATCCGGAAAGTCGGCTCTTTAATCCTCAATACGGCGGTGGCGCCCTGCTCGATGTGGGCGTGTACACGATCTCCTTCGCGTCGATGGTTTTCGGCACGACGCCGCAGCGCTGCGCCGGGTTCGCCCACATCGGCGACACCGGCGTCGACGAACAGGCTTCCATGGTGCTCGGCTATGGGAGCGGCCAGACGGCCTCGCTGACCTGCGCCGTTCGCGTGAACACCCCGCAAGACGCCGTTATCGTGGGCACGAATGGATCCATCCGCGTCCATCCTCCTTTCTGGAAGGCGACGTCCGCGACGTTGTCTGTCACCGACAAAGACGAGGAAACCGTCACGCTCCCGCACAAGGGCAACGGCTACGAGTATCAGGCGATCGAAGTCATGCGCTGCCTGCGCGAAGGCCGCACCGAGAGTGATGTCATGCCTCTCGACGAGACCGTTGCCATCATGCAGACCATGGACCAGATCCGCGATCAATGGAATCTGAAGTATCCGATGGAGATGTAAGCGCAGCAAACTTCACCATCATGTAGCGCAGGCGTCCTCGCCTGCATCCTGTCTTAGATCCCGCAATGGAGCAGAGAGTGAGCGCGTCAAAATGGGTTCGACGATGGAAGCGGTTGATTGGAGGAAGGACGGCGGAGATGCAGTACGGCGCGGTTGAGGGATTGGACAAGCCCGTTTCCCGTATCGTCCAGGGCACGGTCATGACGCCCGGCGACGACGAGGCGCGTTGGCATGATCTCTTCGACGCGGTCTTTGAACTGGGCTGCAACACCTTTGACACCGCCCACGTCTACGGCGCGGGCGAAAACGAGCGTTCCGTGGGACGCTGGATCAACTCCCGCGGCATTCGTGACAAAGTCGTCATCGTCGGTAAAGGCGCCCACCACAACGCCGACCGGAAGTGCGTCACGTCGCACGACATTACCGCGCATCTGCACGACTCTCTCGCGCGGTTTCAGACGGACTACATCGACCTCTACCTCCTCCATCGCGATGACCAATCGGTACCGGTGGGTCCCATCATAGAGACCCTGAACGAGCATCTAAGCGCCGGCCGCATCAAGGCCATCGGCGCGTCCAACTGGACGGCCCGTCGCATCGCCGACGCCAATGCCTATGCCGCAGAACATGGTCTCACGCCCTTCGTGGCCACGAGTCCGCAGTACAGTCTCGTCGAAATGCTGGAGGAACCTTGGGAAGGCTGCACCAGTATCAGCGGCCCGCAAGGCGAATCGGAACGAGCATGGTACCTGGACAAGAAGATGGCCGTGTTCGCGTGGTCGAGCCTCGCGGGCGGATTCCTTTCCGGCCGCCTCACGCGGGACAACCTGGCGCAACACGAAGAAGAACTCTACTACCGCTGTTACGTGAACGAGACCAATCTCCAGCGGCTCGATCGCGCCCGCGAAGTTGCGGCGAAGAAGGGCGTGAGCGTGCCCCAACTCGCACTGGCGTGGGTCTTAAGCCAGCCGCTCGAAGTATTTGCCCTGGTTGCACCCGTTACCACGAAGGAGTTCGAAGACATCCTTCCCGCGCTGGAGTTGAACCTGTCGCCGGAAGAGTTGGCCTGGCTCAGTTTGGAAAGCGATGTTCGGCTGGTTTAAGCGGCGGCGCCGCGCGCGCCTTCAGGAGCAACCCTTCCCCGAAGCGTGGGACGCCATTCTTCGCAAGAACGTGCCGTATTACCGCTCACTCCCCGAAGCGGACCGCCGGGAACTTCAGGGCCACATCCACGTGCTGCTCGCCGAGAAGAACTTCGAGGGCTGCGGCGGTCTCGAAATGACCGATGAGATCCGCCTCACCATCGCCGGGCAGGCGGCCATGCTGCTGTTGCACCGCGAAACCGATTACTACCCCGGCCTGGTTTCCATCCTCGTATATCCGGACGCCTTTATCGCGCCCACGGAAGACGAAGAACTCGGCGACGAAGTCCTCGAAGGCGAAGACATCCATCTCGGCGAATCCTGGAACATCGGCGCGCTCGTGCTCTCGTGGAAGCACGTGCTCCACGGAGGCCGCGACGCTCAAGACGGCGAAAACGTCGTCCTCCACGAATTCGCGCACCAACTCGATTACGAAGACGGCATCAGCAACGGCGCGCCCTTGCTCGACAGCGGCCACGAGGAGTGGGGGAGTGTGTTAAGCGGCGAATTCGAGAACCTCTGGCGCGACATCGAACGCAACCAGCGTACCCTCATCGACACCTACGGCGCGACCAATCCCGCCGAGTTCTTCGCCGTCGTCACCGAGTGCTTCTTCGAGCGACCCGCCGCCATGCGAACCAAACACCCCGAGTTGTATCGCGTCTTGAGCGACTTCTATCAGCAGGACCCCGAAGCGATCTTGAGGCGCTCTCTTTTGTAGCGAACGCCTGCGAATGAATACCTTGCACTCCAGCTTCTAAACAAGCACAAAGGACCAAAATCCGAAAAGATCTCCCCTGTGGCTTGGGCGTCCTCGCCCAAGACGTATTACGGGGTGTCCCGCAGGTAGGTCCCAAACAACTTTGGCGAGGGCGCCCAATCCACGGCGTGGTTCTGGTCATTGGGATTTTGGTCATTAGAATCTGTTTCGGATTTCGTGCTTCGGATTTCGAATTTGCTCCCCAACACTATCCGCCCAACCGCAGCAAGTGCTCAAAGCCTTCCCGGCCGAGAAGGGCCAATCCCCCGTAATAGGCCACGGTCAGCGAAATTGCCACGTACCCGGCGATGATGAAGTAGCCGTCCCGTTCCAGCAGCCCCAGGGCGATCAGGAAGATGGGCACCGCCGCGACCATATTCGCGAAGAAGATGGGGAGCGGCAGCACAACGATCAGCGCCAACACAAATATGGTCACGGCGTGAATGCGGATGACATAGATGTTGCCGCTCAACACCTCGAGCCTCGGATGAAGAAGCCGCTCCAGTCGCGCGAGCGTGCGCAGGAGCCGGTTGCTGACCGACACGAGCCGCGCGTAGGGGATCTGCTTTTCGCGGAGCCGGCGCGGAATCCACGGCGGTCTCCCGATGAACAAGTACAAGGCCACGAACGCCACGAACGCGCCCAGCGGGATCGTGATGGGCAGGCACATGGGGAAGGATAGAAACACGAGGAGCATGGCATGGGTGCGCCGCGGGAACGCGTTGAGAATCGTTCCGAACGCCATGGGCTTGCCGTCGGCCCGCTCCAGGAGCACGCGGATATCCTCCGACAAGGCGACCGGCGGGTCCTGAACGCGAATTTCCCCGGTCGCTTTCCCGGGTTCGTCTGGCTCTATAGAACTTCGGTTCACCATAGCCTCGGCGTGATTACACGGTGCGGCATATCGCAAAAACCTCTTTGTATCAAGCAGATAGCCATTATTCTGGCGGTTTCCTCTCCTTGGAAACAAGTGCGGCGCGAAAAAACGATTCAACTAGCTTGCAATACATTGTACCTTGTGATATATTTTCCTCGGAGGACACGAGCCCATGGCCACCGGAGACGACTCAGTCGATATCGACAATTGGACGACCCAACTCCGCAAAGGGTTGCTCGAACTCTGCATCGTCAATCTCCTCGCCAAAGGCGAACTCTATGGCTACGACCTCGTCAAGCACCTCGCCCGGATACGGGGACTCGTCGTCACCGAAGGCACCATCTATCCGCTCCTGTCCCGGCTACGCAAGATGGGGATCGTCACTACCCGGCTCGTCGAATCGCCCTCCGGCCCGGCGCGCCGCTACTACGCCCTCACAACCAACGGCAAACGGCTGCGGACCACCATGAACACTTACTGGGGGGAACTGATGCGCGGAATCGAAGAACTTCTCGAAGAAAGCGAGGCAGACCATGGCTGAATGGACACCCGAAGCACAGGACTATCTCGACGGCTACCTGCGGCAAGTAAGCGCCTTGGGGCGCGGGCAAGGTGATGACGCCTCCGACATCGTGGACGACCTGCGCGAGCACATCACCACCGAGGTCGAGGCCGAATCTGGAAGCCTGGTCACGTTGGATGCATTGCGGAAGACCATGGCCGCCGTCGGCACGCCCGAGCAGGTCCTCAGCACCGAGTTCAGTCTATTCAAGCTGTCGTCTGGCACACAGCAACCGCGAGCCGCGGTGCAAGACGCTCCACAAATGCGCCGTGGCCGTAGCGGCTGTGCAATCGTGGCCATGATACTTCTTGCTTTCGCCGCGATCGTCGCGATATTCGTGCCGATCATGATTCTACTGCTCCGGTTCTGGAGTTACAGTGCCTATGAAATCGTACCCGCCACGGAAGTCGATGTGGAAACCGGCTATCCAGTTCCCGTGATCGACCGAATGAAGGCCATCGCCGCAGCGCAACAGGATTTTCGCCAGCGTGGCGCTCTGGACAGTGACGGCGATGGGACGCCCGACTACGGAACGCTGCGGGATATCATCGATGAGATCGACCTGCCGCTTGAGAGGGATGCCAGTGGGCTCGTGTCGAACGAACCCCTCGAGACGTTGCTGGTCGAAGGCTATGTGTTCCGGCTCCAAACCACGCCAAGCGGGGCGGAGGGCGGACCGGCGTTTGTATGTACCGTGCGCCCGCCCGCCGAGGAAATGGGGGTCCGCCAATGGGCGCAAATTGACGAGACCGGTGAATTGCGCATGATCGATCCACCGTTAGCGGCGGAAGAAAGCGAGGTAGGAAATGGCTAAGTGGACATCGGATGCAAACGAGTTTCTGGAAGGCTATCTGCACCAGGTTGCCGCCCTGGCCAGAAGCCAGGGAGACGACGGAGACGACATCGCCGCCGGACTCCGCGAACACATCACGAACGAGGCCGAGGCCGACGCCTCGAGCCTCGTAACGGTCGAGCAGATCCGGAGAATCATCGCGTCAGTGGGCACGCCGGAACAGGTCGTCAGTTCTGACTTCACACTGGCGGCGCGGGAACGCAAAGAGAACATCCGCGAGCATACGCCGCCTCTACCGCCCCGGCGCGATGCGCCAATCATCGTGAACAATCCCCCGGCCAAGGCCCGATCCGGTTGCGGAAGTCCCTTGATCGTAATCCTGCTGCTCGTGATGGCACTTCCCGTGTTGATTGCGATCGTGGGGATTCTCGCCGCGATTCTGCTTCCGGCCATGTCCCGCGCCCGGGAAGCAGCGCGGCGCGCTACCTGTCAGGGGAACCTGAAACAGATGGCGATGGTGTGCAGCTTGCACGCCGAGGAGCATGGCGGACTCTATCCGGAGTTGTTGGCATCGCCCGGGGAGTTCTGCATGGACCCCGCGAAGATTTCGGCGCAGCACCTGACCGACCCGGATTTCCTCGTCTGTCCAAGTGACGATACGCCTCCGCCGTTGTCGGGCAGCATCGAGGAACGCGTCACGGATGACAGCTACTTTTACCTCGGCTACGTCGTGACAAACGAAGACGAAGGCCGTGCGTTCGTCGATGCCTATCGCCAAAACGCTGCAACGGGAGATGGGTTTGAAGGCGATCTGCCCGCGCCCCCCGGCGCTGGCACCGGCGGATCGGACCGATTCCTGCGTCTCCGAACCGACCCGAACGCCATGTTGCCGAATCAATCCGGTCTACCGCCGGGAGCAATTCCTGCTCTTGCCGAGATCCCCGTGATGTTCGACCGGCCGGATAACCATATTCCTCCTGGCATCAACGTGCTCTACCTGGACGGCCACGTCGAGTTCCTCAGGATGGACGAGCGATTCCCCGCGCAACAATGGTTCCTCGACGAACTGGCCGAACTCAGCAAGGGCGAGTAATCCCGCCCGGTATCCGGCGCTGGAGCGCTATCGAATCGTACTTGCTGCTGTCTAAGCCAGATCGCGACCGAATCGAGGTCAGTTTCCCTGCCGCTCATACACGGCGAGGGGATAGCCGGGAAATTCGATGGGCAGGACGGTGCGGGGCACGCGTTTGACGATGCGGTACTCGTTAGTGCCGGTGGCGAGGGCTTGATAGAGATCATCCCATCGTTTCGTCGGGCGTTCGAGCCGGTATTGGCTGCGCCAGTAAATGAAGCGGCGGCCATCATCCTCAAGATCCTCTTGGATGAATTCGTGCGGCGGCGTGGTGGCGATGATCAGGTCGGGCTTCTTGCCGAGCGGCACTTCGGGATACTCGCCGGGCGCGAAGTGGGCCCAGCGCCAGCGTTGTTTGCCTTTGTCTGTACCGAGCACCGCATAGTACACGGTCGTGTCGGGAGGGTAGTTTTCCTGAACATACTGCGTGACCTGACTGCGCGTATCGAGGGCGTAGCGGCCATACAAACACGCCACGAGCAGTACCACGCAGGCTGTCAGTAGCGCGTATCCGCCGACGCGGCGCACAACGCGCGCGATCGGGTTCGCCTCGAATGGTATCGCTGCCGCGCAGCCTATGGCAATGGCCGCGAGCGGCGTGATGGTGATCACATAGCGGTCGAGCAAACCTCGCGCGGTGACCATGATGAAGAACAGTGTGAACAGCGCCAGTGCCGCCGTGCCTTTGGGCCGTTTCCAGGCAAGCAACAGCATCGCGCCAAGAAGCAGGACGGTTCCGGGCCAGCCGAAGGCGGTCCAGTAGCAGTCCAGGAAATGGCCGATGGTCCATGCCCGCGATTCGATGCGCCCCATTTCGTATTGCAAGCTCGCCTTGACGAAGGGATAGCGGAAAGCCGCGTGGGGCATGACGATTAGGAACGCAACGCCGGTTGCTAGACCGAGACGCGCGAGATTCAGGACAATGGTTGTCCACGAGCACCCGGCGGAACGATGCCTCCATACGATGAGGATACAGAGCGCGGGACCGATAAACGCGGCCGTGTATTTGACGCCAATGGCGATCCCCGCCAAGACCCCCAGTCCGCACCAGCCCCAGCGCACCTCCGGGACGCGATCCGCGAGGCGCACGTAGACATAGAAGATGACGGCGATCATAAAGGCGACGGGCACGTCCGTCGCGGCGAGTCCGGAATTCAGCACCGCGTAGGGGAACAGACTCACTACAAAGGCGCCAATCAATGCGGGGCCGGCCCGGCCGGTCAGTTGCCGGACGGCCGCGAAAACGAACCACACCGTCGCTGTTCCCGTGAGGACCACGCCGAATCGGCAGACCAAGTAGGCCCAGAGTTTGTCCGCATTGCCGGGCAGTGCGTCGCGAACCGAAGGCACCTCGGCGATCCATTTCAGCGGCAGGTACAGGACGAGCAGCGCGTGGTGCACTGCAAGCCCGTACCGGAAATCCCATGCCGTCCAGAAGGACTCAGGAAAACCCCGCACATACCCCACGATCTTCCCTTCATCGGGGTGGTAATACCCATGGTCGAAAGAGAAGAGTCCGACACCCCAGAACATGGATGCCAAGCGAACGGCAAAGCCAAAGACAATCAGGAGCACCAGCGCGTTGCGCACACGCCGATTGCGGGTGTGTATTTCGGCGTCTCCCACCCTATTCTTCGCCGCCGCTATCGAGCCGTTTCAGTTGAATGTCCTTGAACTGAACAGTCATGGGCGGGCCGCTGTGGAGTTGGAGCGCGAGGATTCCCATGAAGTCCTGTTGCGCGGGATCGTTGTCGATAACTTCCGCGACAATTCTTCCGTCCACGTAGAGCGTGAGATTCGGACCTTTACAGACGAGATGATACTCGTGCCAGTCTTCGAGTTTGAACCACGGTTCGCCCTCGGCCTCCGGAATCGGCGTCGTCTCCTTCGTTCCGTCGGCGTTGAACACCGTCTTCTGACCGCGCAACGCGAGATCGTGCCGACCGAATTCGTCGTAGAGCCGCACGAGCCAGGGCGTATTCGTGTTGTTGTCGACCTGGTATCCGCGGCAATCGTCGGGGATGTCGCCGTCGAAGATCTCGCTACGGAACTGGAATCCGCCGTTGACCGTCTCGTCACTGATGATACGGTGCTTTAGTTTCAGCTCGAAGTCGCCTAGCTTTCCGCCCTGCCATACGAGGTAATGGTTGCGCTCGGTGGGATGCTCAGCGGTGATCTTCGCCGTGATGGCGCCGTCCTCGATGGACCAGAAACTCATGTCCGCCGCTTGCCAGCCTTCCAGCGACTTGCCGTCGAAGATCGGCTCGAAACCTTCGGCTTCCGCAGCGTTTGAATCGGAAATTCCAACCGATGCCACGATCAGAATCATCGTTACAGCAACAACCCGGCGAACGCTCATCCTGCGTACCCTCCACTTCGTCCCGTTCGTCGCTATCGTAACCGCAGAGAATCCAGCGCTCAAGCCAGCGAAGGAAAAGTAGACTTGCGCAGACGCGACTGGTGTGTTTAAATAACTGAAAACCTGAACAAGTATTCAGATTATGCTCGACCCCCGATCCCCCATAAAAGGACGCGGCGCCACGCGCCAGCCCGCGAACCGGTTCGATGCGATTGCCTACGAGCGTGAACCGGATTGGGACGACTCTGAGGAGCCGCGTCCGAATACCCAGTTCATCCCGGACGCGTCCAAGTCGATTATCAGCACCAATGACAGTCCGGACATTCCGTTTGAGGCCAGCATCAACCCCTATCGCGGATGCGAGCATGGGTGCGTGTATTGTTACGCCCGGCCGACGCATGAGTACCTCGGGTTTTCGGCGGGCATCGATTTTGAAACGAAGATCATGGTCAAACACGACGCGCCCGTCCTGTTACGAAAAGCGCTGTCTTCACCGAAGTGGGAACCGAAGACCCTGGCCATCTCGGGCGTGACCGATGCGTATCAGCCCATCGAGAAACGCCTGCGATTAACACGGCAATGCCTGGAAGTATTGGCGGAATTCAGGAACCCCGTTGGGATCGTCACGAAGAACCGCCTCGTCACGCGCGATGTTGACGTGTTGAGCGAGCTTGCCCGTCATCAGGCGGCACATGTGTGCCTGACTATCACAACCTTGGACGTGGATCTCAACCGCGTGCTCGAACCACGCACGTCGCTGCCCCGGCAACGGCTGGACGCGATTGCGCAATTGGCGGAGGCCGGGATTCCCACCGGCGTCATGGTGGCGCCCGTCATTCCGGGACTGAACGATGAGGAGATCCCCGCCATCCTGGAAGCGGCGGCCAAGGCGGGCGCGCAGATGGCGGCGTATATCATGTTGCGGTTGCCGTTGGCCGTTGCGCCGTTGTTCGAGGCGTGGCTGGAGGCGCACTAT
>CAZWDH010000194.1:0-13569 GCA_964632865.1 uncultured Nitrospiraceae bacterium | reverse complement strand
CCAGGGCGCAACGGGGGTGTATTGGACCCAAAGGTCGTTTCCGTCTGAACCTGCGACGGGTAGGATGGACACCGCCGATTCCTCAAGAGCAGTCTCGGAATAGATGGTCCCCCAGACGGTATCCGGATCGATAGGTTCGCCGGCATTCAGGCGCACCGCGATGGCGTCGGTCGTGCCTGCGATGTGGTAACCGTCGTCGTCGATGGCTGAAGGCAGGGCGCTCGCGTAACGGGCCTTCGTGACATTGATGTATCCCGTATCGGCGCTGCTCAGCTCGCTCTCGCCGCAGATCCCGCGCGCCTTGACCTGGTAGTAGTAAAGGACCGGCACCGTCGTCGAGGTGCAGCCGCTACTGACGGTGTCCGTACCGACGTCGAAGTCGTCGTACACGAGATCGGTAATCCAATCCGTGACCGCTGCCGCGTTGGAGAAGTCGTCGCTGGTTGAACGGAAGACGCAGTATTCGTCCGCGCCGTCGACGGCCGACCACGTGACTTGCACCTTGTCGTTGAAGGTTCCGTCGGAAGCCGAGGTGTAGTCGCTTGCGGGATTGTCACCAATGACGAGCTGATTGGTAGAGACCGCCGGTGGAATCAATACGGTGAGCGTTGCAGTTGCCGTCTCAACGTCCGCGCCGCAGGCGTTGCTCAGGATCGCGCGATAGACATTGCCGTCCATGTCTTCCGTGACGTTTTGCAGACGCAGCTTCGCGCCGGTTTCACCGGTGAGATCGTTGAAGCCGGAACCGTCATCAACTTGCCATTGGATGGACGGCGCTGGAGAACCCGTCGCTTCGATGGTAAACACGGCCTTCTTGCCGACGCAGGCTTCCACATCCGCCGGTTCGAGCGTAACCGTCGTGCCGGTGTTGACCGTCAGCGTGGTCTCTGTGCTGGTCGTGTCGCTGCAATTGTTACTCACGAAGGCGCGATAAACCTTGCCGTTATCATCGGCGGCTGCGGTGAATGACAAGGTCGTTCCGTCTTCGCCGGGGATGTTGACGAAGCCACTACCCTCATCAACTTGCCACTGGATGTCGGGCGCGGGATCGCCGTCGACCGTTACCGTGAAGGTGGCCGTTTCGCCGTCGCAGACCATTTCCGTATCCGTGTAGTCGACGATACTCGCCATGCCGCAGACAGTCGATTCACTGTTGGCCGTGTTGTTGCCCGGCGTGGGATCGGTCGTCGTTGCGGCCGCAGTTGCAGCAGCGTTGATCGTGGTCCCGCTGCTTGCACCGCCATCCACCTGAACGACCACCTCGAATGTGGCCGTTTCGGAGGCAGGCAACGCGGCTTTCATGAAGACGACATTTCCGGTCGCGCCGACGGCCGGTGTTGTTGCTGACCAGCCGGTTCCGGTGATAACAGAGGCCGATACGAACGTGGTCCCTGCTGGCACGGCTTCTGTGACAGACAGTGTGGCAGCATCGCTGGGCCCATTGTTGGCGAGGTCGATCGTGTACGTAATGAAATCGCCGGGGTTGACGGTTTCCGGCGAACCTTCCAGCGTCACGGCCAGATCTGCGACTGCGTCCACGGTCGTGGATGCGGCGCCGGTTTCGTCGCCCGGATTCGCCTCCGTGGTGGCGGACTGAGCGGTAGCGGACGCGCTCACGTTGGTGTCATCCGCCGTGTTGGCCGCGACGAGCACGACGATCTCAAACTCGGCAGAAGCGCCGGAACCAAGCGCCGCTTTGGAGAACTGAACGTTCCCGGTTGCGCCCACGGATGGCGTCGTCGCCGACCAGCCTGTGCCCGACGTCACCGACGCGGACACGAACGTCGTATGCGCGGGGACCGCCTGGCTGACGGTCACGCTGGCGGCATCGCTCGGGCCGTTGTTGTCCAACGCGATCGCGTACGTAATCGACTCGCCCGCGCGGACCGGGTCCGGAGAATCGCCCAGCGTCAGTGCGAGGTCCGCCTTGGCTTCCACGGTGGTCGCGGCGTTGCCGGACTCGTCGCCTGCATTCGCTTCCGTGGTCGAGCTGGTGGCCGACGCCGAAGCATTGATGACAGCGCCGTTCGCGGTGCCGGGGCCAACCTTGACCACGACCTTGAATGTGGCGGCGTCGCCAGGCGCGCTCGTGCTCTTTGAAAAGATTATGTTGCCCGCGCCGCCCACAGCGGGCGCGCTGACGGACCATCCCGTACCAGTGTTGACCGACGCCGATACGAAGGTGGTGTTGGCGGGAACGGCTTGCAGCACGGTGACGCTGGAGGCGTTGCTCGGACCGTTGTTGTCGTACGTGATGGTGTAGGTGATGTTCGCTCCCGCCGTGACCGGGTCCGGCGAGTCCGCGAGCGCCAAAGCAAGGTCCGCCGCCGTAGTTACCGTCGTGGTGGTTGAATCTGAATCGTTGTCCGACTCGGGATCGGTGGTTGCACTCGATACCGAGCACTCGCCGGTGATGGTCGCGCCGGACGCGGTATCGGCCGGGATCGCGACAACCACTTCAAACTCCGCGGTATCCCCCCACCCCGAAGATGCCTTCGTGATTTCCACGTCGCCGGTGGCGCCGACACTGGGCGCGCTGATGCTCCAGGAAGTTCCGGAGTTCACGGCGGCCGAGACAAAGGTTGCACCGGTGGGGACAGGCACGGTGACGGCGACAGACGTGGCGCTATTCGGCCCCAGATTTTCGTAGGCTACGGTGTAGGTTAACGTTCCGCCGGCCGTGACGGGGTCGGGCGAGTCGCTGATGCTAACCGCTAAATCCGCCTCGGTCGCCATCGTGGTGGTGGCGCTCGCGGAGTTGTTCCCGGCCACGGGATCAGTGGTCGTGCTGGCCGCGGTGGCGGTGGCATTCACGGTCGCGCCGTCCGACAGTCCGGGATCGGTCGCGACCACGATCTGGAAAGACGCGCCTTCGTTCTTGTTGAATGCGCCCTTGGAGTACACGACGTTTCCCGTGCCTCCGACAGTCGGAGACGAGGTCAAGGCCCAACCCGCGCCCAGTGTCAGCGTCGACGAGACGTACGTCGTGTTCGCGGGAGTGGGCAAGGTAACGGTAACGTTCTGCGCGCTGCTCGCGCCGGCGTTGGTCAGGGTGACGGTATAGGTGATATTGCTGCCGGGCTTGGCAGGATCGGGCGCATCAGAAATCGTTACACCGAGGTTCGCTTGGGTGGCGACGGTCGTCGTCTCCGACGCGGTATTATCGGCGGCGTTCGCATCGCCCTCCGTGGATGTGACGTTGGTCAACCCGGTGATAACCGTTCCGCTCGCCGTCGTTCCGTTTACGTTGACGGTGACGGTGAGCTGCGCGGTCGCTGCACTGGCCACATCGCCATTCGTAAACTCGGCGCCGAAACCTCCGCTCCCATCGGAGATGATTCCGGGCATCCACCCTGTACCTTGAACGACATTGAGGCTCACCAAGAATGTATTCGCCGGGGCGAACATGACGACAGAGACACCGGTCGCATCTGCGCCGTTGTTGACGAGGTCGATGGTGTAGGTGATGGAGTTCCCCGCAATGACAGGGTCGACAGAATCGGAGAGGGACAAGGCCAGGTCGGGTAGGACACTGCCCTTCGTCGCAGGTGCCTGGGCATAGGCGGGCACCAGGCTGAATGCAACCGCACAGAGCACCGTCACTGTCGTGAGTAGCCACCGCGTCAGGTGAGCGGTGCGCGAACGAGGCTGAGCGGCGCGTGCCATGGCTTGAATCCTCCCCAAAATCCCCTGGAGCCGAGATGGCTACAATATATGGCACACATAGAGTAGCGGAAAACCATAATTTGTGCAATAATTTATTTACAAAATTGTGTAATACATGAATTGGTGTGCGAGGGGGAGGCGAGTCCAGCGAAAAAAAACCGGCGCCTCGACAAGGCGCCGGGTCGTAGCGTTTCTTGACTTACTGGAAGCTAATGGCTTTAGGGAGCGACGAGCGTGAAGGTGCCGTTGCTGAAGTCCTGCGAGGCGTTGTCACCGGGACAGTAGATTCGTACCTTGTAGTTGGTCCCCGGTGAAAACTTGGGCGACTTGATCTTCCAAGGCGCCTTGCCGTCGTTGGGTGTGCTCTTCTTGATGTTTTTGACCTTTTGGCCGTTCTGCCAAAGCTGAATGCGTACATACTCGCAGCAGAGTCCAGTCGAGTCCCAGCGGAGGGGTCGCTTATCCCCGATGGTCCAGGTCTGGCCACCGTTTGGTTTCAACACTGTGAACGCGCAGGGTTCGGGGCCGGTCGCGTTTACCGCCGTGGTCGTTGTCGCGGTCTCGTCGCCTGGTACGGCTTCAGACGTGTCGGCCGTGACAGATACCTGCCCCGAAATGGTGCCCGTTGCAGCGTCGTTCACGCGAACGGTCAACTGGAAGATGCCGCCCTCCTGGTCAATCATGCCGGTTTTGAAGAACGTCACATCACCGCTCTGCCCCGCAGGGGGCGCGCCCAAGGTCCAGAATCCGCCCTGGGGGCCGACGGCTGAAACGAAAGTCGTGTTCGGTGGAGTGGGAAACGTGACCGTCACATTGGTTGCGTTGCTGGGACCAAAGTTAGACACGGTGTACATGTACACCAGATTTGATCCCGGATCGACGGGATCAGGCGAATCGGTGACGCTTACTCGGAGATCCGCGGCTGTTGCTACCGTCGTGGTCTCCGTGGCGCTGTTATTGCCTGGGTTGCCATCGGAGGATGATGCGCTGGCAGTGGCCGTTGTACTGATGATGGTGCCCGAAGCAACCGCCTTGTCGATCTTCAGCTTGACCTGGAATTGGGCCGATTCAGCGGCCGCGACCGACGACTTTAGAAACTGAATGCCGTTCGCCGGAAACCCATTAGACCAGCCGGTTCCGGAAAGCACCTGAAACTGCACGAGGATCGTGCCGGCAGGCGCGAGGAGTTGGACGTTCACGTCGCTTGCGGCGGCATCGCCCGTGTTCTCCAGATCGATGACGTAGGTTATCAGCGCGCCGGCGTTCGCGGGATCCGGAGAATCCGACATGGTGAGCGCCAAATCCGGCAAGGCCAGCGCAACGGGTGCGACGAACGCGACAAGGAGTTTCGCAAATCCTCGTCCCCAACTATGGAATCCAACTCGATTCCCCATTCCCTGCCGAGCACAATCCTTCAACTTCATTTCGGTACCTCCAGCAAACCCAAGACACACACCTTGCCCCCATGTAAGCACAGTACACCCGAGACGCGAAAACCTTGCATAGGCATTACTGTCCCGTGCCTTGCGGCGCACGCGCCTCTAGTAAGAGTACTGCGTGATCGCGAATTGCGCAAGGAGAAGCGCGAAAAACGGGTTTCGATCGCCCGGCGGAGTTCGCACAATTCGAACTAGCCGGATGATTCGCACGAAGCAATCGGGGGGATCAACGAACCGAGGTGCCAAAAGTGTGGGAATCTTAGGTGGAAAATGTCGCCGCCATAAGGTCCCGGTTCATCTTTGCAATCGTCTTCACGCTGATGCCTTTGGGGCAGGCAGCCTCGCATTCGTAATGGTTGGAACAGTTGCCGAAGCCTTCGAGATCCATCTGGGTCACCATCCCGCGAACGCGCAGGCTCTTCTCCGGTTTTCCCTGTGGAAGGACATTCATGTGGGCGACTTTCGCAGCCACAAACAGCATGGCTGACGCGTTGGGGCAGGCCGCAACACAGGCGCCGCAGCCGATGCACTCGGCCGCGTCCATGGCGAAGTCGGCTTTCACTTTGGGCACCGGGACGGCATGCGCGTCCGGCGCCTGACCGGTCCGCACGGAGATGAATCCACCGGCGGCGATGACGCGGTCGAAGGCGGAGCGGTCGACGACGAGGTCTTTCACGACTGGAAACGCGTTCGCGCGCCACGGCTCGATGGTGATGGTATCGCCGTCGTTGAACTTGCGCATGTGCAACTGGCAAAGGGTCGTCTCTTTCTGCGGACCGTGCGCCTGTCCATTCACGACGGCGCCGCACATGCCGCAGATGCCTTCGCGGCAATCGTGGTCGAAGGCGATAGGCTCTTTGCCCTCGAGTTCGAGCCCGTGGTTCACCACATCCAGCATTTCAAGAAAGGACGCGTCCGTGTCGATGCCGCGCGCCTGGTACGTCTCGAAGCGCCCTTCCGACGCGTTGTCCTTCTGCCGCCAGACTTTCAGTGTGATGTTGATCTTCTTCGACATCGCGTATTCCTTACATGGAGACTACTTATAACTCCGCGTCGCCAGATGCACTTCTTCAAATTCCAGCGGTTCCTTGTGCAGTTCAGATGCTTCGCCCACGCCCTTGAATTCCCAGGCGCCGACGTACGTGAAATGCTCGTCGTCACGTTTGGCCTCGCCTTCTTCGGTCTGGTGCTCCTCGCGGAAGTGGCCGCCGCAAGATTCTTCACGGTGCAACGCGTCGCGCACCATGAGTTCGGCAAACTCGAGGAAGTCGGCCACGCGCCCGGCCTTTTCGAGGTTTTGATTCAAGTCGTCGTTGTTGCCGGTGACCATGACGTTTTGCCAGAACTCTTCGCGAATCGCCGGAATTTCCTCCAGCGCTTCCTTGAGTCCTTGTTCATTGCGGGCCATGCCGCACTTGTCCCAACACAGAAGGCCC
Organism: uncultured Nitrospiraceae bacterium; assembly: GCA_964632865.1. GTDB lineage: Bacteria > Hydrogenedentota > Hydrogenedentia > Hydrogenedentales > SLHB01 > JAHDWY01. Next base: position 7,028 of record CAZWDH010000194.1, on the reverse strand, counting down.
AACTGACGGTGGAAATCGTCAACCGTCCGCTTACCTTTGATGCTGAGTAGCTTGTCGATCCGCGCCGTCGCTTCGCCTTCGGCCTTCTTAAACTCTTCGTGATCCGTGTCGACTTTCTCGAACGTGTTGCTCGCGAAATAGTGGCCGAGGGTGTAGGGAATTACGAAGTACCCGTCCGCGAGACCCTGCATGAGCGCGCTCGCGCCGAGGCGGTTCGCGCCGTGATCGGAGAAGTTGGCCTCGCCCAACACGTGCAGACCCGGCAGATTGCTCATGAGGTTATAGTCCACCCACAGCCCGCCCATGGTGTAGTGGACGGCGGGATAGATCATCATGGGAACCTCGTAGGGGTTGTCATCGACGATGCGCTCGTACATCTCGAAGAGGTTGCCGTAGCGCTGTTCGATCACGTTACGGCCGAGGCGCTCGATGGCGTCGCGGAAGTCGAGATACACCGCCTGCCGCGTATTGCCCACGCCGCGTCCCGCGTCGCAAGCCTCCTTGGCGCTGCGGGACGAGATGTCGCGCGGCGCGAGGTTTCCGAAGCTCGGATACTTGCGTTCGAGGTAGTAGTCCCGATCTTCTTCCGGGATTTCGTTGGGCGGTCGTTTGTCTTCAGGATCCTTCGGCACCCAGATGCGCCCGTCGTTGCGCAGGCTTTCGCTCATGAGCGTGAGCTTGGACTGGTAATCGCCATGGACCGGGATGCAAGTTGGGTGAATCTGCGTGTAGCAGGGATTGGCAAAGTACGCGCCCTTCTTGTGCGCGCGCCATGCCGCAGTCACATTGCAAGCCTTCGCATTCGTGGAAAGGTAAAAAACGTTGCCGTAGCCGCCCGTGCACAACAGCACCGCGTCCGCGGCATGGGATTCGACCTTGCCGGTAAGCAAGTTGCGGCAGACGACGCCCCGCGCTTTCCCATCGATGACAACCAGGTCGAGCATCTCGCGCCGGTTCAACACGGTTACGCCGCCGCGGCTCACTTCCTTCATGAGCGCGCTGTAGGCGCCAAGCAACAACTGCTGGCCCGTCTGGCCGCGGGCGTAAAAGGTGCGGCTCACCTGGGCGCCGCCGAAGGAACGGTTGTCCAGCATGCCGCCGTACTCACGCGCGAACGGCACACCCTGGGCAACGCATTGGTCAATGATGTTCACGCTGACTTCGGCCAGCCGGTAGACGTTGGCCTCACGAGAGCGGAAGTCTCCCCCCTTCACCGTGTCGTAGAACAAGCGGTACACACTGTCGCCGTCGTTCTGGTAGTTCTTTGCGGCGTTGATGCCGCCCTGCGCGGCGATGCTGTGCGCCCGGCGCGGGCTGTCCTGGATGCAGATGGTCTTGACGTTGTACCCCAGTTCCGAAAGGGTGGCCGAGGCCGATGCGCCGGCCAGCCCCGTGCCGACCACGATGACGCTGTACTTCCGCTTGTTCGCCGGATTGACCAGCTTCATCTCAAACTTGTGGCGGGTCCACTTCTCGGCCATGGGGCCGCTGGGAATCTTTGAATCGAGGCCGTTACCACTCATTCCGATACTCCAAATCCTTTCGCAGGGGCCCCATTATACGGCGGGACCAATGGTGAAATGGCGAAAGATGACGTACAAGGGAACCAAGATAAACCCGACGGCGACAATCACGCCCAGCACAATGCTCGCACGCCGGATCAAGGGCGTGTAGCGGTCGTGGAAGAATCCGATGGTCTGGAAGAGACTCTGGATGCCATGGCTCAGGTGCATCCCGACGAAGACCATGATCAGAATGTAAAACAAGACCCGTGGGATGCTGCCGAAAGCGTTCCAGACCAGTCCATAGAGGCCGTAGCTGGCTTCTCCTTCCCGGCCGGCGATGACCGTGTCGGGGCCAATCTTTGTGGGTAGCGTGAAATCCGTGAGGTGGATAAAGACGAAGAAGAACACGAGCAGACCGGAGAGAATCATCGTCTTCTTGGCGAAGGTGGTTTCCCCGTGACTGTGGAGCATTTCGTAGCGATGGGAACGGGCGCTCCGGTTCTCGACGACGAGCATGACGGTGAACGACACGTGCAGCACGAAGGCCGCTACCAGGATGAGACGCGCCATCCACAGCAGTTCCGGAATGGCGTGGAGCATCTCCGAATAGCCATTCAGGGCCTCTGGCCCGAGGAACAGGAGCAGGTTTGCGGCCATGTGCATGAAGATGAACCCGACCCAGATGAGACCGGTCACGGCCACGATTTGCTTTCGGAATACCGAACTACGCCACAGCCCGCCAATTTGTGCGTTCATGCGTCTTCAAACTTTCTGTTACAGCCTTCAATCCAAAATTGCGTTGAACATGGATCGCGAGTATAGCATTCACGGCAGTCCGGAGGAAAAGTCAGAGAAATCGCTGTGGGCTGGCGCTGCCGGCAAGAGTCCCAATCGTCGCGGCCGGGCAATATCAGAAGGTGAGCGCCGCGATCACCAGCATCATGACTCCCGCCAGCAGTTTAGCGAAGATGCCGCCGACCTTGCCGAGCGCTGCGCCGAAACCGGTCCACATGGCCTGATGGACCTGGCGTTCCATCTGGATGTATTCATAAAGCGCCGCGGCCAGGAAAGCGCCGAGGCATGCCCCGACGAGTGTGCCAATGAGAGGGATGGGAATCAGGGGCGTGAAAACGATAGCTCCTGCAAAGCATCCAATCAGCGCGGAAATGATGGTGCCCCGGCCGCCGCCGAACTTGGCCGCGCCGTATCCGGCTGCAGCGGCCTCCAGCACCTCACCGAGAACGGCGAGCGCCGTCATGAAGAGGAGCCCGACCCAGCCGAAATGCTCGAAACCGGTGGCAACCCAGGCAATAACCACGGCGCCAAGAATGATCCAGTTGCCGAAAAGTCCCAGTACATCAAGCACCAAACCGACCACAACGGCCAGCGCAAAAAGCGACCAGCCTGTGATGGCCAGGGTAGTCGAACCGATTTCTTGCCAAGGAATGTCCATACGAACCTATGCGTTACGCGCGGAGCGCGGAATTGACCGTGCAAGTAGGATGTGGAAATGGCTGAAAAGGTTGCATGAACCTTATTCTTTGCTCTTGCCCACGCAAAGGGCGAGGCCGGCGGAAGCGAACAGGATTACACCACTCTGAATGGCGACCCGGCTCCAACTGATCTTCTTGTCGTAGGTGTCCAGGAAGAAGGGATAGGGCCGAACGACTTCCTGTGAGGTCTGGATGCTGCCGTGGCGCTGAAACCCCGTGTACTCGCTCCACGGGACGAGCAGCGACAGGCCGCACAAGAGCAGGCCAGCTCCGAATATCTGCGCGCGTTTCATGACGGCCGGAAACTCCTGGGTTGAGGAATCACTGTAGTTGAGATCGGCTGCACCGCGCAACATCGAGACGCGATTTCAACCTCCGATCCAAATTGGTCATGGCTCCGGGCGACGGTGCGTATTCAAGCCCGACTCGACCGCGTCGTGGTATCCTGGTGAAAGATCCCTCGGAGGTGCTTACATGGGCGTTCCACGTATCCCGCGGCGGTGGTTCTTGCGCGCCGCACTGTACTCTGCTCCAGCACTCTGCGTCGCGGACGCATTCCTGCTCGAGCCGAAGTGGCTCGCGGTGCGAAAGGTACACCTCTCCGACAATCCCACCGTGCGGTTCGTGCATTTCAGTGACCTTCACTACAAAGGCGAACGCGACTATCTAACGACGGTCGTCGACCGCATCAACGGCCTGTCTCCGGATTTCGTGTGCTTCACGGGCGATATCTGCGAGAACAAGTCGCACTTGGCAGATGCGCTGGATCTTCTCAGCGCCATCAAACGGCCAACCTACGGCGTTCCGGGAAACTGGGACTACATCGCGCGGCAAGACCAGAACCTTGTGAATTCCTGTTTCGAGTCCACCGGCGGCGCGTGGATACGCAATACAGACGCGTGGGCAGGCGATTGCCTGATTCACGGACTCGACAATCGTAAGCCTGCGTTTCCTTCGATTCCTGACGCGCAACGGCACATTCTGCTCACCCACTACCCGACCGATGCGGACGAGGTCTCCGGCCACACGTTCGACCTTATCCTCGCCGGGCACTCGCACGGTGGGCAGTGCCGTGTGCCATTCGTGGGCGCCCCAGTAGTCCCGGACCGGGTCGGTTCCTATGACCGTGGACTCTTCAAAACAGCAGCTGGGCCGCTCTATGTGAATCCGGGAATTGGAACCTTTCTGCTGGACGTGCGCTTCGCCTGCCGTCCCGAGATTACGGTCTTCGAGTTGTAGGACTCGAACGGTTCCGGCCCCTGGTGGGGAGCTGGACGCTTCCACCTTGCCATTACGCGCTCGAATAGCACGGTAGAATTGACTTTCGCTCCGCGTGCGGACTAGAATCCCGAGTTTGCGCCCGGTGGAATACCACCGGGCTTTCCGGGAGAGGTGGCCGAGTGGTTGAAGGCGCACGCTTGGAAAGCGTGTGAACTCTTAACGGGGTTCCGCGGGTTCGAATCCCGCCCTCTCCGCCATATTTCATCTAGTTTGCAGCGTCTACGCCAACTCGAACGTTCCCCCGCCGGCGCAGGCGCCTCCAATCGGAACCGGGAGGTCCAGGGCACATCCATGGTCGGAGGTTCGCCGCGGATATTGATCGTCCGCCTCAGCGCAATCGGCGACGTGGTCCGTGTGCTTCCCGTCCTCCAGATTCTCCGCGACGCCTATCCCGACGCCCATCTCGACTGGGTCATCGAACGCAAATCCGTGGAAGTCATCCAGGGGCATCCTTCGCTGGACGGCGTGCTGATGTTCGAGCGCCCGAAGAAGGCCATTGACGCGGTCCGCGAGTTCATGGGGTTATGCCGCTCCGTTCGCGACAATCATTACGATATTGTTCTCGATTTCCATGGCATCCTGAAAAGTGGGCTCCTTACTTGGTACTCCGGAGCGAAGGACCGCATCGGGTTTTCGCGGCCGCGCAGCCAGGAGGGCAGTTTCCTCTGCACCAATCGGAAAGCAAGACTGCCCAAGGAAATCCTGAACCGCTGCGAGGAAAACCATCTCTTGTGCCGGGCACTCTTGCCCGATTGCGAGTGGGGCCATCCCATCATCTGCGTGCCCATTGACGTGCAAACGACAGTTGACGAATTTTTCGAGGCCACCTTCGACGGCGGCAAACGGGTCATCGCCTTGCACGCGCCGGTTGACCGCCCGGAGAAACAGTGGCCCCTGGAATACTACGCGCGGCTGTCCGATCTCCTGCTAGCCGATGGCCGTTTCGAGGTAGTCCTCACATGGGGACCGGGGCAACTGGAGGTCGTTCGTGAGGTTATTGAGCGGGCCAAGCGTATGCCCACGGTGGGACCGGAAACGCCGGACCTGAAGCATTTGGCCTGGGTGCTGTACCGCGCCGACTGCTATGTTGGCGGCGATACCGGGCCCATGCATATCGCCTGGGCTATGGGCACTCCGGTCGTTGCAATCTTCGGGGGAACAGACCCGCGCCAGCACGCCCCGTTCCAACAGCCGCACCTTATCCTATCCGATAACCAATTGGGCGCCTGCGATCTCGTCACCGCGCGAAAACGGCTGCAAGCCATCTCACCGGAAGCCGCTTACGAAGCGTGCCTGCAACTAATCACGCGAGGTCCAGCAAACGGCGACGGACCAAGTGAACACCGTTAACAAAAGGCCTTACCGCGCCTGCCAGGATGGCTCCGCGAGGCAACCCGTCTCGTTGAGCAGCGCATTCAGTTTTCCATCCAGATCGTTGAATAGCGCCTTCACATCATCCGGCGCGTTCTGCCGGATGTAGTTTTCGAGTTGGCCCGCCTCGTTGTGCTGGATGAAGTCGCCGAGAAGATTGTTCATCTCGTGGGGGTCTTCCTGGAGATCGTAGATCTCGTACTTGTCCCAGACGCCGTGGTACTTCATAAATTTGTAGCGTTCCGTGCGCACCCCGAGTACGGTCGGCGTCTGCGGGAAGGACCGCTCCCAGAAGTATTCGTAAAGAAGGGCATCGCGCCAGTTGGTTTCCGTGTCGGTGAGCACGTTCATGAACGACTTGCCTTGAACCGACGCGGGAACCGGGACGCCGCCGCATTCGAGGAAGGTCGGCGCGAAATCGATGTTGGCGACGACCTCTTTCTTACGCTGCCCGCCCTCGAACAGCTCCGGGCAGTGCGCGATCAACGGCACGCGAATGGAAGGCTCGTACATGCAGCGCTTGTCGATCAGACCATGCTCACCGAAAAGGAATCCGTTGTCTGACGTGAAGACGAGCAAGGTCGAATCCAGCAGGCCCTGTTCGCGCAAGGTGTCGACGATGCGTCCGACGCTGTCATCGACGGAGATCATCGTCTCCGCATAGTCGATGCAGAACTGTTCGAAATCGACGCGGCCGTTGTACATCCCGTCGACGCCGTGCCAACTGTTCCGTTGCTCGCGCACCCATTCCGGCTTGCCCTTGTAGTTGTCGTCCGTGTTCGCCATGGACTCCGGATGCGGATAGGTCTCGTTTGCGTAGCGGCCCTTGTACTTTTCCATGGGATAGAAGTCAGCGTGCACGGCCTTGTGCGACACATAGAGAAAGAAAGGACGGTCGTCGTCTTGCGCGAGAAAGTCGACGGCGTGATCCGTGATGATATCGGTCACATACCCTTCGACCTTCTCTTGCTTGCCGTTCACGTTGATGGTGGGATCGTTGTAGACGCCCTGTCCGCGGAAGGACATCCAGTGATCGAATCCCGGCCGCGGTTCGTCGCTGGAACCGCCCATGTGCCATTTCCCCGCGAAGCCGGTTCGATAGCCTGACTTCTGCAATTCCTTCGGGAAGGTCGGCGTGTCGTCAGGCAGGTTGGTGCTGTTGTCGAAGATGCCGTGGTTGTGCGCGTACTGGCCCGTCAGGATCGACGCACGGCTCGGCGAACACAACGACGTGGTGACGAAGGCGTTGTCGAACATGATGCCCCCCGCTGCCCGGTCATCCAGGTTCGGCGTCACGAGGAAGGGATGCCCCATGCAGCTCAACGAGTCGAAGCGCAAGACGTCGATAAGAAAAAAGACCAGGGTGCGCCGTATGCCG
>CAZWDH010000193.1:0-13745 GCA_964632865.1 uncultured Nitrospiraceae bacterium | reverse complement strand
GAACTCGATTATCGCCGCTTTGACGTGGTCGAGCGGTCGGACCAATCGATTACCTTTGGCCTGACCCTTCCGGAAACGGCGGAAATCAGAAAGACCTTCACGTTCGACGAGGCCTCCCACGTCCTCGATGTCACCGTCGAGTATCGTAACCTCGAGTCCGGGCCGCGCGTCCTCGGGATGGATCAGGAGCCGGCCTTCATCGTGAACTGGGGGCCCAACGTGGCGTCTCAGGACCTCAAGAAGGGCGTTCGCCAAACCCTTATTTGGCGCGCGGAAGGCGAGAACGACTGGACTGCGACGGCGAATATGGAACCCGGCGGCGAGGGTGAACCGTTCGTGGAGCGCATCAGCAGCCCCGAATGGATGGGCGTGAAGAGCGCGTACTTCATGGTTGCCATGAAGCCCGAATTCTCGCCAAGCGTGGGCTGGGTCACGGGGACGGACAAGCGCTTTCGATTTGGCGTTGGCGCGCCGCGCGCGCAAATCGAACCGGGGGAGACGCTTTCCGCAACGGTTCGCACCTACGTAGGGCCTAATCAGCGCAACCAACTGAAAGCGGCCTGGCCGACCTTGGACACGGCGCTCCGGTTCTTTGAATGGCCGGAGTTCATGAACTGGTTCGCTTTGAAGCTGCTGGCTTTGTTGAATTGGTTCCACGGCATCATTCCCAACTACGGCATCGCCATCATCCTGCTGACCGTGCTGGTGCGCACCGCCATGTTCCCGCTCACCATCAAACAGATGCGCAGCATGAAGCGGATGCAATTGCTCGCGCCCGAGATGGAGAAGATCAAACAGGAGTGCGGCGAGGATCCCCAGGAAATGAACCGCCGCGTGATGGAAATGTACAAGGAACGGGGCGTGAATCCGCTGGGCGGCTGCTTCCCGATGCTGCTGCAGTTGCCGGTGTTCATTGCGCTGTACCGCATGTTGTGGAGTTCCTACGAACTGCGCGGGGCACCTTTCGTTTTGTGGATCAACGATTTGTCTGAACCCGACCGGCTGCTTCAGATTCCGATTCTGGCAAACGTTCCCTTTATCGGCGAGCACATGCAGTATCTCAACGTGCTGCCGATCCTCTGCGCGGTCGCCATGATCGCCAGCACGAAGTTGATGCCCATGTCCGGGCCGGTGCAGAACCCGCAGCAGAAGGCCATGATGACGATCATGCCGGTGTTTTTCAGCGTCATCTGCTACAGCTTCGCCGCGGGCCTGAACCTGTACATTCTCACGAGCACGGTACTGGGAATCGCGCAAAACCGGCTCATCCGCGTATCGGAAACGGATGTCCCCGAGAAGAAGCCGGTGAAGAAGAAACGGCACTGGTATGCGGCCGCGCAGGCGAAGCGGCGCCAGGTTGCCAAGGAGATCAAAGAGGCGAAGGACAACGGTCGGAGCCGCGCCTCGAAGAAAAAGGGAGGGAAAGCCTCGAAACCCGGGCGGTCCAACTAAGCCGGCAATCGCCACAGCGGAATGCAGCCGCCGCGCCGTAGACCCGGCGCAACGAGACCGGCATATCACCGCCCCAACCACGCGCAGGACCGGAGCCTTCGCAGCCGGCCGGTGCGCCGCACGCGGCACTACCATGCCGCGCCTACCGCGCGAACTCCGCGCATACAGGGAGATTGGGCATATGCGATCAGTTGAAGTGAGCGCGAAAACCCGGGAGGAAGCCATCGGGATCGCGCTCGAACAACTCGGCGTCGACCGCGATGAGGTCCACGTAGAGATCGTCGATGAAGGCAGTAAAGGGTTATTCGGATTTGGCGCGCGTCCGGTCAAGTTGCGGGTTTCCACCGAAGTCGCCGGACCCGAGCCGCGACAGCAGCGCCGGGAACCGCGGCGCGAACCGCGCCGGGAACAGCCGTCGCGCCGGCATGAACAGAAGGAACGTCCTCAACAGAGCCGAGAACCACGAGGCGAATCACGGCCGCCGCGCGAAGGCGCACCGAAGCCCGCGCCGAAACCGGCCCGCGATGTGACGCCGGCCGATCCGCACACCGTCACCGAAGCCGCGTCCCTGCTGAAAGAAGTCATCAAGCTCATGGGGATCGATGCGACCGTGACGAGCCAGGCCACCGAGGACGGAGGCATCTGTCTCAAAATCGATTCGCCCGATTCGGCGATTCTCATCGGGCGGAAGGGACGCAACCTCACATCCATGCAGTATCTGATGAACCGTATGGTCAACACCGGCGACGGCGAAGATAGCGAACGAATCGTGATCGATATCGAAGGCTATCTGGATAGACGGCAGGAGGCACTCGAGGACATGGCTCAACGCCAGGCACAACGTGCCAAGGAAACGCGCCAGCGCGTCCGTCTCAAGCCCATGAGTTCTCAAGAGCGCCGTGTGATCCACATGGTTCTCGAAAACGATCCGGATGTGAAGACCTTTAGCGTCGGCGACGGCGCGTTGCGCACGGTCGTCATCGCGCCGAACGACGAATTGCCGGAATCCGAGCAGCGGCCTCCGCGCCGGCGCGGGGGATCGCGCCGGGGAGGCGGTGGCGGCGGCCCCCGCGAGCGCGAGCAGGCCTCGGCCGATTCCGCCAATGCGAACGGCGGCGACAGCCGGGGACCCCGTCGCGGATCGCGTCGCGGCGGACGTGTACGGCGTCGCCGGGGTCCGGGCGGGCCGCGCGAGGAGTCTCAGGTAGCCGCAAACACCGAATCGGCGTCCGTTGAAGTCAACGATTCCTGACGATACGATTGCCGCCATTGCGACGCCTCCGGGCGAAGGCGGCATCGGTATCGTGCGGCTCAGCGGCCCTGCGGCCATCGAGATCGCCCATTGCATTTTTGTGTCATCCCGCGGCCGGGACATCCAGACGGATCCCGGCCGCGTTTTTCATGGCGAGATCCGCGACGAACAGGGCGTCGTCGACGAGGTGCTCGTCCACGTCATGCGCGCGCCGCACTCGTACACCGCCGAAGACGTGGTTGAGATCAATGCCCACGGCGGTGCGGGTCCCCTGCGCGCGATTCTCGAATTGACGCTTGCGAAGGGTGCGCGTCTGGCACAACCGGGCGAGTTCACCAAGCGCGCATTTCTGAATGGCCGCATCGATCTTGTCCAGGCGGAGGCGGTCCTGGATCGGATTCGCGCACGCACCGATGCCGCCTTGCGCGCCGCCGCGTCCGCCGCACAGGGCACACTTTCCAAAAGCATTCACCGGTTCTCCGATGTGCTGGCCGACGCGCTGGCCCGGGTGGAGTCGGCCATCGATTTCCCCGAGGAAGATCTGCCCGAACTGGTGGACGATGTGTTGCACCGCCAGCTCGTGCAGACCCTGGACGAGATGCGCGAACTCCTCGGCACGGCGCATGCCGGACGCCTCTACCGCGAAGGTGCATCCGTCGCCATCGCCGGCCGGCCCAACGTGGGGAAGTCCAGCCTGTTCAACGCGCTGCTCCGCGACGCCCGCGCTATCGTCACCGCGCAACCCGGCACCACGCGCGATCTCCTGGAAGAAGTCATCACGCTGTCCGGTATCCCCGCGCGCCTGACCGACACGGCTGGCCTCCGCGCCGCCGATGACGAGGTCGAGCGCATCGGCATCGAAGTCGCCCGCCGCGCGCTGGCGAACGCCGACATCGTCTTGTTCCTCATCGACGGCGCGTCGTCCGTTACACCCGAAGACGAAGATCGCGCGCGCGAAGTCCTGGCGCTCGGCATCCCGTCGGTCCTCGTGATGAACAAGATCGATCTCAATCCTTCGCCTCAGCCGCCCGCGTGGTCGAAGGAGTTCACCGCCGTCTCCAAGGTATCCGCCGCGCAATCGACCGGCCTCAGGGAACTCGAAGACACGCTCCACCGCCTGCTGCTCGGCGACGCGGGAACCGTCGCCCCCGACCGCGGCCTCATTACCCGCGTCCACCAGCGCGACAGCCTCCGCCGCGCTATTACCGCCCTGGAGCGAATGCTCGACAACTACACCGCCTCCCCTGAATTCCTCAGCATCGACCTCCGAGAATCCCTCGACGCCCTCGGCGAAATTACCGGCGAAACCACGCCGGAGGATATTTTGGATAGGATTTTCTCGTCGTTCTGCATCGGGAAATAGGCGTAGGTATCTCACACAATCGGCTCCATGTAGACGCGGCATTCAGGTGCGTTTGGGAGCTTATGCATTTTGGCCTGACGGGCCACGACAGGAAAGCCCAGGGCAACGCCCTGGGAAATCGTGCAACTCCACCAGTGGTCGCCCTGAAAGGGCAATACAGACAGTTGAATTGACGCACGAATTCACGATACCGAAGTTCATCTAGTACTCAGGTCAAGCAGGTTATGTTCAGTTCAGAGGCTCGCGTGGACGAGCATACGGGAATCTGTTGTCCGAAGATTGTGGTGCGTCTTGTTTACATGTTTTGCCCTTTCAGGGCGTCCATTCTTCTATCCACATTGTTCCCAAGGCGTTGCCCTGGGCTGTCCTGTCTTGGCCCCTTCGGGGCAATCTACGATGTAGTAGTCGGGCCACCGCAGAAACTTCGGAACGTCGCCTTCAGCCACGTTGATTCGTAGACTTCTTCGTTGGCTCGAGTCCGTGGAATAATGCAGAAGGAAGCCGGGCCTACCAGAACCGCCATTAGAGCAAGAACGCGGAGTTTCCCAAGTTGCGTTATAACGCGGTACGATGGAAGCTCTGAAGGGAGGCGGTCATCGTGAAAGTTCTCATCATCGGCGGGACACGGTTCCTCGGGGCGGCGATTGCCCGGGAGTTGTGTGCGCGGGGGCATGAGGTGGCGGTGTTGCATCGCGGGAAGACCCGCGGGGATGTGCCGGAGCAGGTGGAACATATCATCGCGGACGCCCACGAACGCGGGGACGTTCAGCCGCACCTGGCGCGCGGGTTCGACGCGGTCATCGACACGATCCTTACCGACGACGATCTCGCCTGGATGCTGCCGCTGTTGCAAGATTGCGCGGGCCGGTTCATCCACTGCGGGTCGACGGGCGTCTACACGCCGATGGAGACGGTACCCGCGCGTGAAGACGATCCCACGCCCTGTCCGGAAGCGTTGGGCGGGTTTGCCCAGAAGCTCGCGCAGGACACGGCTATCCTGATGTTTCACGCGCAGACCGGGTACAACGCGTGTTCGTTGCGGGTGAGCAATGTGTTTGGCGCGGGCGACGTGCCGCTCGACGGCTGGGGGGCGCGGGATCCCCGCTGGTTCCAGCGCGTGGCGTATCACGAAGAGATCTGGGTGCCCAACGACGGCCGCGCGCTGCTGCAACCGGTCCACGTGGAGGATCTCGCGCGGGGTTTCTGCAAGGCCCTGGAGTCTGACAAGGTGGCGGGGCAGATCTACAATCTCTCGTCGGACCGCGCGGTGACCTTGAATGAGTATGTGGCCGCCGTGAAAGAAATTCTCAAGTCCGAGTCGCCGGTGAACCATGTGCCCATGAAGGAGATTCTCGCCACCGGCAAGGCCAATGAATCCGGGCTGCGGTTCCTCTGCGAGCACATGTGCATCGACAGCGGCAAGGCGCGGCGGGATTTTGGTTACGAGCCGCAGGTCAGCTTCTACCATGGACTGAAAGAAAGCATCGAGTGGACGCGGCAACAGCGATGGGAATAGGACGTATACGACGAATAAGACCGATTGGACGGGGAAGATGGGGTGGTTAAATTCGAAGCACGAAATCCGAAACAAATTCGAATGACCGAAATTCGAAACAGAGAGCTACGCCGCGCTTCAACCAATCCAGCTCCGAGTAGTGGGCGCGCGATAGGAGGGCGGGTTTTCCAACCCGCCAAACCGAGCGTTGGCGGTTACTGGCATGACGTTCTATCAGAATCTGCCTTCGGAAATGGGCAGTTAGTCTTGCGTCGATCTACTCTTGGATGGCGATCGGCTTTTGGCGGGTTGGAAAACCCGCCCTCCTATTGCGACTATACGTCCTATTCTTCGCCTAGCGCTTCCCCCACCTTTACAGCGACCTGTTGTCCCTGGGTGGTTCGGCCTTGGTCATTGAAGTGTACGCCGTCTTGCGCGAAATACTCGGGATGGTCCACGACCAGCGTGTACAGATCGTTCACGGGAAACTCGTGTTCCGCCATGATCTCTCCGGCGATGCGATTGCGTTCCACGACTCGGGCGTCCTTCTCATCGAGTTGTGACAGGTCGTCGCTTTTCCGGATGGGCGTCGACATGCCCCAAATCACTTTGGCATCGGGCGCGCACTTCTCCAGGCTTTCCAACAACGCGGGAAAGCTCTCCCGGTATTGTTCCTCCGTATACCCCCAGCCGTGAAGACCGTTGTTGATGTGGATTACATCGAAATCATAGCCATCGAGCAGAATCTCCAACTCAGCGAGATAATCGGGATTGCCCATGAACTTGGACGTGGCATACCGCGCGACGCTGGCTTTGCCTTCGAGCGCGCGGCTGACGCTGTCGTAATAGCCCTTGACGATGGAATCGCCGACGAGGAGCACGCGGGGGAGTTCATCGCGGTCCGCGTCGACGACCCAGACATCGCTCCACTCGATGCGTTCCAGGATGGGCTTGTCCTCTGCCTCGGCCTGCGCCCCGAGCATGGATACAATGATCAAACCGAATACGACTGCGCACATTCTATACACAAAACTTCCCTCCCGAATTGAATTTGCGGAACACGAAGGCTTGCCGTAGACAGTAGCGGGGAAGGGTGGATGAGAACAAGGGGGAGAAAAAGAGAAGGCCGGAATCACAGGGATTCCGGCCCCAATCTATTGAACACTCCGCAGCCCGGATGTGACTCCTGACCGCGAGTTGTTTTAGAGACCTCGGACTTTCGTACCGAGGCCTCCGCGGAAGGAGAAACGCCACATGTGGCGCTGACCAACCATATTGTAACATGGAGTAGGCAAGAACGCAAACGTTTCATGCGTTCCAAGAGCGCCCGTGAGGACCGTCTACGAGGTCGTCATCTTAATGGCTTTGGCCCAAGCACTTAGCGCGTTTTCGCGCTGTCGATCGTTCCATTTTGGCTCGAAAACGCGATCTTCCTTCCAGAGGGCCTGAATTTCTTTCCGATTCTTCCAGAAACCGGTGGCCAGCCCACCCAAAAATGCTGCGCCAAGTGCCGTCGTTTCAGTGACTTGCCCCCGAAGGACCGGGGTGCCGAGCACATCCGCCTGGTGCTGCATCAGAAGGTCGTTCGACGCCGCACCACCGTCCACCTTGAGCAAGGGAACCCGTTCGCCCGTTTCGGCCTCCATGCAGCGAATCACATCGGCAGACTGAAAGGAGATGGACTCGAGCGCGGCCCGCACGATATGCGCGCGCCCTGCGCCCCGCGTGAGCCCGACGATCGTGCCTCGGCAGCTCATGTTCCAGTGCGGAGCGCCGAGCCCGACGAACGCGGGGACCATGTAGACGCCGCCGGAATCGGACACTTCGGCCGCCACGGTTTCGCTCTCCGCGGCGCTGGCGATCAAGCCCATTTCGTCGCGCAGCCACTGGACCACCGCACCGGCGATGAAGACGCTGCCTTCGAGCGCGTACTCGACCTTGTTGTCGAGCCCCCAAGCGACCGTCGTCAGCAGTCCGTGATGGGACGCGACGGGCGTGTCGCCTGTGTTCATGACGGCGAAACATCCGGTGCCGTAGGTGTTCTTGCATTCACCAACGTCGAACGCCGCTTGTCCGAACAGGGCGGCCTGCTGATCGCCGCATACGGACGCGACGGGGATCTCCGGACCGAAGACTGATGTCGTCCCGAAAACGTGGCTCGTCGGGAACACTTCGGGCAACATGGCCGGGGGTATGCCCAGCCGCTCCACCATCATCTCATCCCATTGCAGATCGTAGATATTGAAGAGCATCGTCCGGCAGGCGTTCGTGTAGTCGGTGGCGTGAACGCCGCATAGCTTGTGGAGGAGCCACGTGTCGACCGTGCCGAAGCACAACTCGCCCGCCGCGGCGCGTTTCGTGGCGCCGTCGACGTGTTCCAGAATCCACCGAATCTTGGAACCGGAGAAATAGGCGTCGATCACAAGCCCGGTACGCGAGCGGACTTCGTCGTCCAACCCTTCCGCCTTGAGCCGGTTACAGAAGTCCTCCGTGCGCCGGCATTGCCAGACGATGGCGTTGAAGATGGGTTTCCCCGAGGCGCGTTCCCAGACCAGGGTCGTCTCGCGCTGGTTCGTGATCCCGATGCACGCGATATCGTCGGCCGCGATTCCCGCTTTCGCAATCGCCGCGTGGGCGGTGTTGATTTGCGATTGCCAGATCGCCTCAGGATCGTGTTCGACCCAGCCCGGTTGAGGGTAAATTTGCGGATACTCTTCCGATACGGACGCGCGGATGCTGCCGGCGCGATCGAACACGATGCTGCGCGAACTGGTGGTGCCCTGGTCCATGGCGAGCACGAAGTCTTTGGCCATGTCGATCTCCCGGCTCGTTGTTCCGCCGCTCGGAATCAATGCTGCGGCCTATCCTGTGGACCTGCTATTATGGCGATTCGGAGTGGAAAACCAAATGTCTCGAAACATCCTCATCGCCGGATTTCCGCGACGCGAGTTGCTCCGGGCCGCACGCGAAGCGGGTCTGCACGCCTACGTCATGCACGACGGCACGGACTGGGGCAGTCCGGATGAAACCTACGAACTTTTGGAGGGGCACATCTCCGACGTGGAGGACGTGCTGTCCGCGGCGGCCGTATGCGATCCGGTCGGGGTAATCGCCGCGAGCGAAGAGGCGGTGGTCGCGGTGGCGAAGGCCGCGAATGAACTTGGCCTTCCAGGGGTGTCGCCCTGGGCTGCGACGCGGACACGCAACAAAGTGGCGCTTCGGCAGGCGCTGTCCGCCAAAGGCCTCCCCAATCCCGCGTACCGCGAGTCCATCGATCCCGATGAAGCCGAACGGGCCGCGCGCGAACTCGGCTTGCCCGTCATCGTCAAGCCGGTAGACGGGTATGCCGGTCTCGGCGTCAGCCGCGTGGACCATGCGGAAGACATGGCCCTCGCGTTTCCCTTGGCGCAACGGCACTCCGCGCAGGGCGTCGTTATCGTTGAGGCCTATCTCGATGGACCTGAGTTCAGCGTCGAGGGCATTAAGGTCGACGGGGAGTTTCACGTCTTCGCCATTGCCGGGCGCGAGCGCATGGATTCTTCCCATCCTTGCACGAAGGCCGTCTTTATGCCTGCGGACGTGAACACAAGCATGCAGGGTTCGCTCGTGGCCATGGCCCGCGCTTCGCTCACGGCCATCGGGATGATGACGGGTCCCGCCCACGTGGAATTTATCATGACGGATACCGGGCCTTACGTGATCGAGATCGGCGCGTACACAGGCGCGGCGCGGATCGAGTCGTCGCTTGTCGCGCTGGCTACCGGCGTCGATACGCTTCATTCCAGCGTTCGGGTGGCGATTGGAGAAGCGTTGCCGCGATTCGAGCCCGAGAGCAAGGGCGCTGCCGCATGCTGGATCGATGCGCGCCCCGGCGTCGTCACAGAAATCGAAGGGCTCGACGACGCGCGCCAGGCGCCGGGTGTCGAGTGCGTCCACGTGGGAGTCCAAGCGGGAGAAAGCATCAGTCACGTGCGGGACTGCCGCGCGCGCGACCGCATCGGTCATGTGTTGGCGACCGGATCGTCAGCGGCCGAAGCGCTTGAACGGGCGAAGCGGGCCAGCGGCATTTGTCGCATCGTCACGCAGCCGACACGTTAGACATCACAGTGAATTCGGGGAGAAACGCTATGGAATCCAAGGGGTACACCTGTTGCTGCAAAGGCGGATGCGGCGACGACAATTCCGCATCGGGTTTGAACCGGCGCGAGTTCATCAAGACGGCCGCAGTGGCTGCCGGCGCTGCTTCCATCCTGGTGGGAAAGAGCGGGGCAGCCGCGCCGGATCTCACCGAATGGAACGCATCGCTGCTCGATCAGCAGGAGCGGCGCATCTATCGCGGCGACGAATTGAAGCACATCGCCATGCCCCTGGGCGGGTTCGGCGCGGGGCAAGTTTACCTGCGCGGCGACGGCACACTGAACCCGTGGCAGATCGTCAACAACTTCAATACCAACGCCAATGTGCCAGGCTCGTTCTTCGCCGTGCGCGCGAAGACGGCGGACGGTACGGCCACGTGCCGCTTGTTGCAGAGCGAGCCAGCCGGTGGCGCAGAGCCCGTCGACTCGATCGAGTTTTCCGGCGAGTACCCCTTTGCGTGGGTCCGCTACAACGACGAGACTCTGCCCGTTGACGTGGAACTGGAGGCCTTCAGTCCGTTCATTCCACTCAATACGAAGGACTCCGGATTGCCCGCCGTGCTGTTCCGGTTCAGCTTGCGGAACCGTACCAATCAACCTATCGAGGCCTCGCTGCTCGCGTCCGCGCCGAACCTGATTGGCTGGGACGGCTACGGAGGGATTGACGATCTCCGCCACGTCGATTTCGGCGGAAACGTGAACGCGATCGAGACCCGCAATAATGCGGCGGTACTCGCGATGCGTTCGCGGGAGGGAGAAGGGCATCGGTTGGAACGTCCCGCGCGGCTGTATACCAATCACCGCGACATCGCGTACGCCATGCGCCACTGCGGCAATCTGAAGGTCTTCTACGGAGAACCCGCTCCGTTGCCGAAGGAGACCGCGCCCGACGACGTGATTTTCGTGGCGGACCGTCGCGGCTCCTTGTCCCCGGCGGCATTGTCGAATCTTCTTGATCGTGTCGAGGCGGGCGCCTCGCTTGTGCTGACGAACGACGATCAATCCCTCCTCGCCAATCTCGGCCGAAACGAGAAAGACGACACGATAGAGGTGTTCGAGGACTGGGAATCGGGCACCTACGGCGACTGGACGATCGAGGGCGACTGCTTTGGCGATGCGCCTGTCACCGGCACACAGCCCAATCAACAAACCGTGAGTGGTTGGCAGGGCACGTATTTCGTCAACACGTTCAATGGCACTGACGGCACGCAAGGGAAAGCCACCTCACGCGCGTTCACCATCGAACGGCGATTCATGCATCTTCTCGTAGGCGGCGGCAACCATCCCGGCGAAACCTGCGTCAATCTGGTGATCGATGGCGCCGTCGTCGAGACTGCCACGGGGGAGAACACGGAAAAGCTGCGGCAAGTTACCTGGGACGTTCAGGCGCACGGGGGCAAGCAGGCGCAAATCGAGATCGTCGATCGCCACACCGGCGGTTGGGGCCATATTCTCGTCGACCGCATTGTCTTCAGCGATTCCGCCCGCTCCGATTCCATGGACAAAGCGCTGGCCAAACGATTCCGCGAGGCGCTGCCGTTCCGGTTCCTCCGCGTGCGTCCGGCGGACGCGCCGCAGCCGGTCCGTATGGAAGGGCCTGTCGTAAGCGGCATTCAAACGGCCCGCGTGAACGCGGAAGGTTTTTTGAATTTCCGATTGGACTGGTTGAAACGCGGCGCGGAACGGTTGCTGGAGACCGAAGATGGGATGCCGCTGGTCATCTCTGGTACGTATGGCAACGGAAAGCTGATCGTGTGCAATGGGCTGCCCGATCGATGGGTGGAAGGTTCCGATCGCAAGGCGGTTCTCGGCAATCTCGCCGCACTCGCGACGGGGAATGCGTATCAACCCATGACCGGATATTCGTCCGACGCGGTCCTGTACGGATCGATGGCGCTTGCATTGCTCGGCGATGACGGCGAGATAAGCGCGTGCCCGCAGTGGCCAGAATTCGGTTCGTTGTGGGATGGGTTTGCGAAGGGTAACATCGCGCCTGCGTTGGATGGACCCAGTACACCTGGTAGTTCTTGTAGCGGCGCTATCGCTACGACGCACATGCTGCAACCGGGTGAAGAAAAGATCGTCACGGTCGCGCTTGCCTGGCATTTCCCCAATCGCACGCGTGACGAGAACTACGGCTGGGGTCCGCCGCGCTACCAGTACGACCACCGGCTCGGCAATCAGTATAACAATTCGTTCGGCAGCGCGGACGATGTCGTCGATTACGTCGCCGCCAATCTGCCGCGACTCGCCGAAGAGACGCGCACTTTCCACACGACCTTCTACAACAGCACGCTGCCGCGCTACTACCTCGACTGCGTCACCGCCAACGCGTCCATCATGCGGTCGCCGATCTACATCTGGCTCGAGGACGGCACCGTCGGCGGCTTTGAAGGCTCCGACCGCTGCTGCCCCATGAACTGTACGCACGTGTACAACTACGCCATGTCCACGGCGTTCTTCCTGCCCGCGCTGGAGCGCAACGTGCGGGAGACGGATTTGCTGGTCCAGATGCATCCCGAAGAGCACTACATCCCGCACCGCACCGTGCTGCCGCTGTCGCTGCCGCGACTCGGTTTCGAGATTGGCGGACCGCATCATCCCGCGTTGGACGGCGAACTCGGGACGGTGCTGAAAACGTATCGCGAGTACCGGCAGCAGGGCGATCGAGCGTGGCTGGCGTCCGTGTGGGATCGCACGAAGACCTTGATGCGGTACATCATGCGCTACCACGACCCCGAGGGCACCGGCGTGATTCGCGGCGAACAGCCCAACACGTACGACACGCATTTGTACGGCAGCAACACCTTCATCGGCACCCTGTACCTCGCCGCGCTCCGCGCCGCGGAGGAAATGGCCAAGGTCATGAACGAGGCCGACACAGTGCAGGAGTTCCGCGCGCGCTTCGAGCTGGGACGCGACGGCTACGACAAGACCTGCTGGAACGGCGAGTACTACGTGAATGTTTTCGACGCTCCCGGCGCGGACGATGCCACGTACAACAACGGCAACTGCTACGGGCCGGGTTGTCACACCGATCAATTGCTGGGGCAGTGGTGGGCGTTCATTCTTGATCTGGGCTACGTGCTGCCGGAGGAGCATGTGAAGCAGGCGTTGAAGGCGATTCACCAGCATTGCTGGCGCGCCGATTTGTCCGACCATGTGCACTACCAACGCGTCTTTGCGGAAGGGACGGAGAAGGGGCTGCTCACCTGCACGTGGCCCAACGGCGGGCGGCCCGAGCGCCCGATCCTTTACTGCGACGAAGTCTGGACCGGTCTCGAGTATCACGTCGCCGCGAGCCTCATTCACGAAGGCATGGTGGAGGAGGGGCTCCAGATCGTCCGCGGCGCGCGGGAACGGTATACCGGCAGCCAGCGCAACCCGTGGTCCGAGATCGAGTGCGGCGGCCATTACGCCCGAGCCATGTCCTCGTATTCGCTTATGACTGCCGCGGCCGGGCTCGTGTACGACGCCGCGTCCGGCGCGCTGTCCTTCGCGCCCCGGGTCACGCCGGAGAATTACAAGGGATTCTTCGCCGGTGGATCGGGTTGGGGAACGGTCGCGCAGCGGCGTACCGGTCAGGGTCAGCGGAACAGCATCGACATTCGATATGGCGTGGTGGAGATTTCGACGGTTTCGGTTGAATGCCCGGAAAACTTGAGGGGCGCCCGGCTTAGGGTGACCCTGAAAGGCGAACCGGTTCGGGCGACTGCTCGCTTCGAAGGCAATCATTGCCACGTGCGCTTCGGAGAGTCAGTCGAGCTTTCGCCAGTAGGAGAACTTAGAATAGAAGTCGATTAGTCGAAGTTTAGGTTATTTATGACTATTATATGAAGTCACTAAATGCATTAGTAGTAAATTTAATCGATACTAGAATTCATGATTTGTATTTTATTTGAGATGTTTACGAATATTGTGACTTCGATTGATAGTCGATAGATTTGATTTTTGCGCTATAGGAAGAGCAGCACGATCAATTGCGCCAGGAGTACGCGCAGGATCATCGTCAGGGTGACTGTCAAACGCCTTGAAGGCAGCCCTGCA
>CAZWDH010000192.1:0-13775 GCA_964632865.1 uncultured Nitrospiraceae bacterium | reverse complement strand
ACCAGTTCGCACGCCACTCGAAATTCCCGGCCCGAACGCTGCTGGCTGCCGGTCTGAAAAACGCGCCCGTAACGGCGCACCGCCGTCACCATGGCCTGCGCTTCCTCGATCGTGTGACAGAGCGGCTTCTCGCAATAGATGTCCTTGCCGCTCTTGGCCGCTTCGATTACATTGAGGGCATGCCAGTGCTCGGGCGTCGCGATCACCACGGCATCTATATCGTCCCGCGCGAGCAACTCCCGGAAATCGCCGTAGACGTCGCAACCCTTGTACGACCCCTCGCCGTCGCGCTGCGCGTAGAAGTCATTGATGCGCGCCTCCTGCGCGTCCAGCCGCCGCGTCTCCACGTCGCAAATAGCCACGATCTGGCACTGCGGCTTGCCAAGAAAGCTCCCCACATGGCCGCCCATCATCTTGCCCATGCCGATCATACCCAGCACCAACCGCTCACTCGCAGGGACGGCCCCTTCCGCACCTAACGCGGACGAAGTGATGATGTTCGGCGCAACAATTGCTGCGGCAGTTCCCGCCACACCACGCTTCAAGAATTGCCGGCGGCTAAAAACGCCACGCCGCAAAGTTTTTGCTTTTAATGCCATGGAATTCCACTCCTCCCCGAAGTCTTCAACGTGACAAAGATTCAAGAACCACGCGCCTGCTTTCGCCCTTCGTGCGGCCTCACACCCGGCCCGGCACTCAAGGAGCGATTATAGATCACGCCACGCCGTAAATTGCGAAAGAATCCGACACCGGAAAACCAATGGCAATAGTCCCAGGTTCTCCGCCGAACCAAGTCTCATCCTATAGGTCCTATCAGTCCTATCTCTTCCCACTGACGCCGAAACCAAGACCTATGTCTCCCTTTAGGCGCCGCCGTTTCTCCCGTTTCGAATTTCGATATTGGAATTTGTTTCGGATTTCGTGCTTCGAATTTCGAATTTGCCTCCCACCAACGACGGCGTTTATCAGTCATGCACGCCCCAAACAAAACCCACGGTTTGCTGCCGTTCCCACCCCCATGCTAGCGTGATTGTATTGACCGGCAACGACTCACACAGGAGGCCCATGGCACTTCTCGATATCAACGTCGCCCTGGGGCGTTTCGCCCAACCCGTCGGCGGCAGCTTCGTCGACGCCGACGCGCTTCAGGCCGAGCTCAAACGGCTCGGCATCGGCGAGGCCCTCGTCTACCACGCCCTCGCCGCCGACGGTGACATCATGATGGGCAACGAACTGCTGCTCGAAGCCCTCGCCGGCCATGACAATCTTTATCATTGCTGGGTCATGGCGCCCTCGTACCTCGGCGACTTGCCGGACCCCGAAACCTGGGTCAACACCGCACGCGAACGCGGCGTGCACGCCGTGCGCATGGTGCCGCGTCACAGCCTCTACCCCCTCGAAGACTGGTGTGTCGGACCCCTCCTGCGCGAACTGGAGGCGGCCGAGATTCCTCTGCTGCTGGACTACGGCATCCGGCAATGGCCGGAAAACATCATTCCCTGGGGCAACGTGAAGAGCCTTGCCGACCGGTATCCGCAGCTCAACATCGTCATCCTCGGCGTTACCGTGGGCGACGCCCGCGCCGTCGACGGCTTGCTCTACTCGACCGAAAACGTGTCCTTCGAATTCAGCGCCTTCATTCCCCCGGATATGTTCGAGCACATCGCCGGGGCCGGGTTTGCGGAGAGCTTTCTCTTCGGCACCGGCCTCCCCCGGCGCGCGCCCGAATGCGTCGTCGCACAGACCCTGACCGCAGGCATCGAGCGCGCCGACTGGGATCTCATGACCGGTGGCAATGCGCGACGGCTCCTCCGCATCGATCCCTTCGAAAACGCTACACCACCGCTACTGGTCGAAGCTACGCGCTCGCCCGTGCCCGTCATCGACATGCACGGCCATTGCGGCTCCTGGGAACGCACGACCACCCCCCTGAAAAGTCCGGCGGCCTTCATCCAATCCATGGACCGCTGCGGGATCGACACCTTTGTCGTCAGCAGCTTCGCCGCCATCCATGGCGAAACACGCGCGGGGAATCACGAAGCCTCGGAGTGGGTGGCGGAATACCCGGATCGACTGTACGCCTATGTCGTCGTGAATCCGAACGACCCGGAAGGCAGCCTTGCCGACCTCACCCGCTACTTGCGCCCGGGATCGAACTTCGTCGGACTCAAACTGCACTGCTACCTCCACGGCGCACAGTTGCACGACCACGGCTACGCCAAGTGCCTCTCCTTTGCCAACGAAAACGACCTCCCCATCCTCGTCCATGGCGGCGGCCAGGACGACTGGGATGGCATGTGCCTCCAATACCCCAACGCTAATTTCATCATGGCCCACGCCTGCCTCTGGAACGGCGTCGACCGGGAGGGCCCTGCCCTGTACGAACGCGTGCGCACCACCCCGAACCTCTACGTCGACATCTGCGGCTCTGCCGCCCATCGCGGCTCCCTCCGCAAACTCATCGATCTCGTCGGCGCCGACAAAATCCTCTACGGCTCCGATTTCCCCATGTTCGATTTCGCGTGGGAACTCGGGCGCGTCACCCTGGCCGAGGTGAGCGAAGAAGAGAAGCGGCTTATCTGCGGCGATAACGCCCGGCGCATCTACAAACGGCTCCAAACCAGATCGCATAATCCTCGTTAAACGATTCCCGATCCCCCGCGCGCAACATGCAGTTCGGCAAATAATTGCACTTCCCTTGAACGATTATGCTTCCTCTCCTTCTGGCAACGCTTCCAGCACCGGGAAACCTCGGTTGCGAACCGTCGCTCAAGCATGGCAATGGCCGGAGCATAGATAGTGCAATTCAGAACATATGTTATTCAGAAATGAGCAACAATCACACGTTTTGAACTTAGTTCAAACCAGTAGATTGGGATGTAGCAATTCGCATTTCTGCTAACCGCTGTTCGCCTATCGCCAAATGGTCACTCCGAAACATGACCGTTAAATGTCGAGAAATAAGAACCTTATACTCAAAAAGCATCGGTTTCGGAAGTCAGCGCCGAAACATGCCTGGATCCAATCAGTCAATAATTTACCAGAATCCCGGATGATGGCATGTATATTGCTCCTTCTACCGCGGCGCGATATGGTACGAACTGGGTGTCAAATACTGGGAAGTACGGTAGACGATTTTCCACCCCGGTTGGTGGCAAATTCAAAGGAGATAGCACAGTGAAGACGGGGCAGATAAAATACGTGGCGCTGGTCGCGCTGTTCACAGTCGGTACAGGAGCCGCAACTGCCGCGGTTGTCGACCTGACAACGGCCAATTCCAGCGGCACGATCAATGGTGCAGTGTTCCAGCAAATCAACCCGCAGTCCACAGGCACGGGCGTCATCGACTCCTTTGCCCAGATCGGAGCGGCCAACCAGGAAGAAGTCCAGGGGTACAACACGACGGCCAATGGGACGTTCGACAACGGTGCCGCGGATAACTTCAACCACTCGATTACGTTGAGCCAGATTCCGGTCGTCGAATTGAACGGCGTCTTTTACCGTCAGTTCCTGCTGGACATCAACGAGAACAACAATGCCTCTCTCGATCAGTACTTGTCTCTGGACGATGTCCAGATCTTCGTCGGCGGCACGGCGAACAGCAATGTCGAAACCCTCACAGGCGGCGTCCTCGACCACAACGGCACGCTCGTCTATCACATGGATTCCGGCGGCGACAACTGGGTGGCTTTGAACTACGCCCTTAATACCGGTAGCGGCAGCGGCGACATGTTCATGTACATTCCCGATTCCCTGTTCGCTGCATATCAGAGCACGGATGTGATTACCCTGTACTCCCACTTTGGCGGCGCCGGTACTGACCCGACCGGATTCACCGGTAACTTCGCCAACTCCGACGGATTCGAGGAATGGGCCGTGTTGCAGGGCAACCAGACCATCGTCCCCGAGCCAACCACGCTATCATTGATGGGCCTTGGACTTGCCGGGCTGTTCTTGCGGCGTGCAACGCGTTCCAGCAAGAAGTAGCACGCACTCATAAGAACCGAGGTCGATCACTTCGGAGGGAGAAGGTATCCGAGCACCTTCTCCCTCCTTCCTTTTTCGGGATCGTCTCCTATTCGATCGAATCACTGCGGCTTTTACCCTGCGACCGCGCTGGCGTCGCGATTCAGCGCATCACGTGATAAATGTAGAGTTGCCGCAACCCGCCAATTTCGGTCCGGTGATAGCGAAGCTGCCGACTGCGTAGGGCGGACTCCAGCTCCCGGCGCGGGTCGCCGCCGGGGCCGTCGTAAATTACCGTCCAGGCAGACCGCCCTTCGGCGGTTGCTCCTTCCAGCGCCCCAAGGATCTCCTCGATGGTCTCGCCGTGACGAAACCGCTCGTCAACGGGCATGCCCATGTGCAGGTTTAGAAGCGGCGCCCGTACTTCCTTCCAGCCTACGATGAGTTCGTCCGGACGAGACGTGCCCTGGAGCACGATGGCCGCCTTGCGATAATTGAGACGAAACGGCCGTTCCACGTCGCTCCACGCCAACCCATACCCGCAGCCGATACCTACCAGCACCAGACCTGTCCACCAGTACCGATTCGGCAAGGCAAGCGCGCCACCCGCCATCAGATACAGCGCGAAGGACGAGTACAGGGTGTAGCGCTCCACGAAGCTCGGCGTCACCACATACGACAACACGAACAACAAGAACGGCGGCAGCAAAAACCACAGCGCGAGCAGGAGAAAGGTGTCCTTCTCTTGGAATGACTTTTCGGGGCTCCGGCGGTCAATCCAGATTGCCGCCATGCCCGTCACCGCCAACACCGCAACCACGCCAACTACCGGCCCGATCGCGTGAAGCCGCCCCCCCCAGGCATCGACGCCGGGGTAGTAGACGCAGTACGTGTTCAGCAGCCAACGTAAGGACGGCTCCGGAATGAAGGAGATCGCCTGGTCAAGCGCGTCGCCCCGCAACCGGTTCACCCGAATCAGGAAGGGCGTCAACATCGCCGCGTGCGCGCATCCCCAGCTCAACCACGTCCGCCAGCGCCTGCCGTGCGCCGCGAGCAGGTAAAACCCCTGGGCGACGATGAGCAGCACGCCGAAGAGATGCGTGGTCAGGATTAGCGCGTTGCAGACGGCGTGCGCGATCCACCAGCGCCGTCCTCCCTGGCGCAAGGCCAATACCAGGGTGAGCATGGACCCGAGCGCGAGGCATTGCAGCAGGGCGTACACGCGAATTTCTTGCGCGTGGTACACGTGCGGGATGGCCATGGCCGTGCACAGCGCGGCGATTAGCCCGGCGCTGCGGTTGTACAGCACCACGCCGAGGACATAGACCAGAACGATAGACGCAAGTCCAAAAACAACCGAAAGCGAACGCACCGCGGTCACGGAATCCCCGATGGCGCGCGCCCAGTAGTACTGAAGCGTGAAGTACAGCGGAGACATAGGCGGATCGTGCGACCGCACCTCTTCCAGATACTCGCCAAGCGTCGGCAGGTCGAGATACGGATAGCTCACCACCTCGTCCAGCCAGATGCACTCGTCGCCGAGACGGTAAATGCGGAGTGCGGCGCCTACGACCAGTATGGCGATGAGCGTTACAAGTGAAACGACATCCATTCGAAAGATGGATTGGTGCCTCTCGCTGTTGCCCTTATCAAGGATTTCTTCTTCCGCCATCTGACTGGTAGAGTCCCCATATGCGAATGCTCTCAGGCCGGGGTGCTATTGTTCACTTCGGTCCAACATTTTGCAAAGGAAGAATCCATGATCCTCCGTCAAGCCATTCTGATTGCAGTGTTCGTAACCGCAGGCGCTTCTTTCGCAGAAGACCGTATAGATCGTTCGTCCCCATTGTGGCAAGAGCGCCTTCACCGGCTGACGCTCGCCGAATATGAAGCGACCTTACGGTTCTGGGCAGATCGGCATCCCCAACTGTTGTCGGTGGAACGGCGTGGAGAATCAGAAACGGGAATGGGCGTGTATCTCCTGCGCATCACCGATTCCAATACTTCCGACGAGAACAAGCAAGTCGCGCTCCTTACATCGCTCCACGGCGGCCCGGAACGAAGCGGCTCCTATACGGCCCTGCACCTCGTGGAATGGCTTCTCGGCGAATCGCCCGAGGCGCGGCAAACGCGCCAGAATCAAATTGTACTCGTCATGCCGATCGTAAACCCGCACGCGTTCTTCGTAACCGATCGCTTCGGCAATCCCCAGGGAATCGATCCCTACACCGGTGGCGCGGGCAACTGGGACCTCTCAACCATGACCCATACCGCGCTCGACAAAACGCCGGAACTGGCAGCGGTGCTCTCCGTCATGGACGAATATCGTCCGGAGGTTCACGCCGACCTGCACGGGGTTGGTCTTCAGGAGTATCCCGACGAACTTCTTGACGACCGAACGCAGTACCGTGGGCAGACCATGTTCGAGATCACAGGTTCGGCCTATTCCAACATGGCGCTGCGTCCATGGGATTGGCGTATCACCGAAGCCATGATCGAAGCCGGAATAGCGGCTGGGTTTGGCTCGGATCGCTACGAAGCCGACGCCCAGGAAATGTATTGGGGACCGGTGATGGACCCGATTGCGGGGAAGGTCTGGCGGGGCCGTCCTCTTTTCTACACCGCCCAATATAGTTACGCGAAATACCACACGTTGATGACGACACTGGAGATAGGCTGGGAAGCCAGTGGTGTTGCGCGAATGCAAGGCTTGTTCGCAATCGGCAACGGGACCCCGGACGGCGAAGCGACGCAGGGATATCCCGTAAACCGCGTCAAGTCGTTCGTTGGACATTTCGTCACTGCCGTGGGCGAAACGGCCGCAGCACGCCGCGAAAGCCGGGTTGAACTTTGGAACCGCCGCGACGACCTCTCCATCGGGATCCTCTATCCGCAGACGGAGGGCCGGGATACCTTTTTCTGCGCTGTCGGCAAGGAAGGTAAGTCGATCCTTGCGCAATCGGAACCTGCGAAATTGGTGGAGCGGTTGCGTATCCGTCCGGACGTCGATGCCGAACCCATTGCGGAATTTGTTACGCGTGGACCGGAAATCAAGGTCGTGACGGAACCCGCGCGCGGCAATCGGGACTTTGAACCACTTCAGAACGGCATCGGATTTCGGATGCGAATCCCTTATCGGAACCCGATGATCAACGATATTCGGTTAAATGGGTACCCGTTATCCTCCGATCATTACGCGACATGGTTGGGCGACGGCTTCACGCAACTGCAGATTTCCCTTCCCGCAGACTCGGCCCGAGAACAGGATTTGTACCTCATTACGGTTGCCTATGAACCGGGTGAGCGCCGCGAGTACGGTTGGACGCCGCCCGATGAGGTCCTGAAACAACTGGAATCACAACCCTGATCTTCAGCGTTCGACCACGCCATGCGTCCATTCCAACGTCGCTTCAACGGCGTTGTGATCCGAGAGGGCGACAACTTTCTCGTCCTGAAACCTGTTCACTTCAATCGACACGGGATTGAGGGCAGGCCCGTCCTGGGGGTTCCCGACGATGATGTAGTCGATGCGTTTGCCGGTATCGATGCTGTCCTGCTCAGTGGTTCCACCCAGAGCATCTCCCATGAGCGCGGGCCACACATCGATCACCCCCGCAGGCCGCGCATCTTCCAACGCCTTCATCAACTGGCGGTACTGCGATTCCGGGTCGTTGCGAAACTCCACGCCACCCCGCGTATTGAGATCGCCCATCAGGATCATCGGCCGCGCGGGATCGCTCTTCGCCTGGATGAACGCGACCATCTCCTTATACTGCTCCGGACGAAGATCGTCGGCACGCGCTTCCATATGCGTGACGAACACGTCGAACGTGTCATTCATACGATCGGCGCTCCGCGCGATCCGCGCGAAGATGACTCCCTTCGCCGCAAACCCGTCCGCGCGAAACCCGTAGTCCGCGGGGCTGCTGAAGGTCTTGTACACGACCGCGTCGAATTCCACGATCGGCAGCCGCGTCGCGATCAGGCAACCGCCGTTCGTGAAGAACCCATCCGGCTGGGGACTGATCACCGTGTTGAGTTCGCCGCTCCATTGCGCCTGGAGCGTATCCAGAATGATCTGGCGGTGCGCTTTATCGAAGGTTTCCTGTAACGCGACAATGTCGAAGGCCGCCACTTCTTCAGCGATCCGCCGCGCCCGGTACTCGGGGTCCGGCCGTTCGTTCTGATTCCCGGCTGACCCCGGGAGGAACTGCACGTTGTAGGTGATCGCGCGCAAGGTCTCCGGCTCCTGGGCCGGCACCGCCCCGCACAGCAGCACAGCGGCAAGAAACCCAATCGTTCTGTACATGATTGCTCCTCGAATCTAAGCCATGGCCGGCCCGCGGACTTCGTTCATGGTACGCAGACTACGCCCTTCGATGCTATGCTCTTGAAAGCATTCGAGAAAAACCTACAGTGAAAGTATGAGAAGAACATGAGCGTGATGAAGTTGCTGACGGCATCCACAGTGATTCTGATCTGGAATCTACCGTCCCTCGCACAAGAACCACCGGCGATCTCCACTGAAACCGTGAAGGAATGGTCGGCCCAGTTTCGCGACTGGCACTACTACCCCGACCACGTGCTGCCGCCGAATCCCGAGGATGGACTGGGGTTCCAGATGACCGATTGTCCCCTCGTATGGAAGCTGGGCGACACTTGGCAGATGTGGTACACGGGATTTGACGGCACCGGCTATCAAACCGCGCTTGCGACGAGTGACGATCTCATCCATTGGAAGCCCCAAGGCCTCGTCATGGGCTACGGCAAGGAAGGCGCCTACGACCACGGCGGCGTCACCTTCGGCGGCTTGTTGATGGAAAGCTACGACCTGAAAGCACCGCGCGTGCCCAAGCGCTGGAACGGCAAGTACTGGGTATTGTACGGCTGCTACCCGCGCCGCGGCGGGTACGAACTCCGTCCCGGCGCGGAAGGGCTCGCCTGGAGCGAGGACGGCAAGACCTGGCACCGCCATTCCGAGGACACGCCGATCCTCTCCATCGAAGGCGCAGCGGAATGGGAGAAGGACTGCATCTACCAGCCTTGGCTCGTCGGGCACGAAGGCAAGTTCTGGAATTTCTACAACGCCGCCAACGGCCCCATCGAACAGATGGGCCTCGCAACCTCCACCAATCTCGTGCATTGGGACCGGTACGCCGGAAATCCCATCATTCGTAACGGCGGGCCCGGCTCGTACGACGAACAGTTCTGTTCCGACGGCAAGGTCTTCCGCGACGGCGACCATTGGGTCATGATCTACTTCGGCGTCGGCCAAGGCGGCGCCCACATCATGGCTGCCTACTCGCGCGACCTGCTGCACTGGACGAAAGACGAGGAACCCCTGTACAAGGCGGGCGGACATCCCGGCGGCCTCGACGCAAAGTATGCCCACAAGATTTCGCTCGTCTACAACGAGTCCAACGACACGTTCTATATGTACTACTGCGCCGTCGGTGAGAAGGGCCGCGGGATCGGACTGCTCACCAGCAAGCCGCTGGGGTGACGCGGGCGTTCAGCCCAAGTCTGCGATGGATGATGAGCGCTATAGCGCAATCGTCTCCGACGCCCCATCCCACTTCGCGCTTTCGCCGGACTGTTCGGACAGCACGGCCATGTGTGCGCAGGTCGCGCCGATGAATCCGGCGTCGACCGGTGCGATCGTTTCACCGCGCGTGCGCATGGCGGCGAAAAAGTTTTCGAGATGGGGCGCGTCCAAAATGCCCTCGGAAACAACAATCTCTTCCTGCTCGGCATCCATACGGCCACGATAAATCGACATCGTTCCCATATCGCGCACCTCGATGGTGCCGTCTGTTCCGAGATACCGTTCGGTCAAGCCGTAGTGCCCGTTGACGTAGGCCGTGATGTAGTTGAACTGAAAGCCTTCCGGATACTCCAGCAAGACACTGATGGTATCGGGCGTAGTACGATTCGTTTTTGTCTTCGCATATTGCCCGCCGACCGACATCACCCGTTCGGGCATGCCACATCCCGTGATGAAATGGCACAAGTCCAGATGGTGCAGCATGAGATCCCCCGCTGCGCCGTTGGAATACTCGACATACTTGCGCCAATTGATGAAGCGATCCGTATCGAACGGATACGGCTTGGTCTCTCGCAGAAACAAGTCCCAATGCGTATTTTCAGCAGTCAGGCCAGGCGGGATGTCGTAGACGCCGCCGCCCCACATGTTCCGGTTGACATGCACCGCCATCAGCGTGCCGATGGCGCCCGACTGAACGGCCGCGCGCGCCGCCTGGGACATGTTGGTACTGCGCAGCTGCGTCCCCACCTGAAACACCGCGCCGGTCTCACGCGCTTTGTCGCGAATCGCCTTGGCCTCGTCCATCGTGAGTGTCATCGGCTTTTCGGAATACACGTCGCAGCGCGCCTCGAGCGCAGTGAGAATCACAGGCGTGTGGATATGGTCCGGCGACGCCGTAACGATAGCATCCAGTCGCTCCTTCTCGAAAAGCTCTTCAAACCGCACATACTCACGCGCATCGGCGACTTTGGCCCGGCACTTGGCGAGTGCCGCCGCGCGGTTCATGTCGCAGATATCGGCGATGGCCACCACATCGACGTCGTCGCGCTTCAGGGTACTGTCGAGAATCGCCCCGCCGCGCTTGCCAATCCCGATGAACCCGACCTGAATCCGGTCGTTCGCGCCGAGCGTACGCCGTTCACGAACCGGCACCGGCGCCGGTGGCGCAACCGCCGCAGCGGCAATCTTCTCATGCTTGGAAGTTGCACATCCGCCCGCCACGCCCGCAGCCCCCGCGACCGCCGTGATCTGCAGAAACTCCCGCCGGCTCGTCCCTTTTCGGCTCATGATCTTCCTTCTCCTTTTACCGATCCCGCGCCACCTTCCGCATTCCACGGTCTATGCGCTCTGAAGTGCATTGCTACGATTCGCCGTCAGGAAGCGATAGCAATCTCTCGCTTCTCCAGATTCGAACCAGATTCACCGACGACGCGTCGCGCAGGTAAACCACACGAAACGGTGGATGAATAATTTCCGGGATACGGTCTTGATCAAACTCGGGAACCTTTCTCCCAGAGTCTGGATGAATGCGCAGCCTTTGCACATCTTTCAGTATGGCATTTACGAAATTCCGGCCGACTTCCGGCGCACCCTGCTCCCGGTAGTAGTTCTTGATCTCCTGGAGATCAGTCAGGGCGGAACGAGCGACAACGATCTTCACTTACTCAGCGCCAAGTAGCTTCTTCGCCTCAGCCAACGTACGCGTATTGCCGTCCCGAATGTCAGCCAGTCCTTGAGCCACGGCCTTTATAAACTGCAACTCTTCGGCCGTCTTCTCGTAATCGTCCAGGCCTTGAACGACGGCAACCCCTCTGCCTCTGCTGGTCAACAAGACCGGTCTGTGCGTATCGTTTACCTGACTTACGACTTTGCCCGGGTTGACCTTGAGATCCGACAAAGGAATGACATCCTCTGAAAATTTCGCTTGCATGACTACGCCCTCGAGCTTTAAGCAGGACTATTATTAGTACCTGTCTACAGGTGCTGTCAAAAAGTGTTGACCTTGCCAATCCGGGTTTGCACATCAAAAGACTAAACGACCGGTATCAAATGCTCGAAAACCGTCCTGCTCAACCTACATCCGAAACTGCTACCGCGCGTCCTTCCTCTGCCGACCGGTCCGCCGCGACACAGACGGCCATTGTGTTCGCCGCGTCATCCAGGTCGGGGAGGGGCCGCGTGTCGGCGACGATGCAATCCAGCAGATGCTCGACCTCCCCCCGGAAGGGATGATGCGCAACGTCGCCGCTGTCGGGAAGCACGGTCGGGATCTTCATGAACCCGGTCTGACCGGGGAACAGTTTCGGCGCGTAGATCTGGTCGTTGCGCAGCGAACCTTCGGTCCCGTAGATGCCGATGTTGAAGACGTACGGCATCTCGGCGTCAAAACAACTCGTCGTGCGCCCGATCTTGCCGTCGGCAAACTTCACCACCGCCGTGGTCGTACCGGCATACTCGAGGGGGTTCTCGGTCTTTACCGTGTACGCGCTGACTTCCACCGGCTCGCTCCGGGCAAACCACCGCATCGCGTCCACGGCATGACACCCGGCGGCCAGCATAGAGGTACCGCCCTGTTCCTTCGTGCCGAGCCAGCGATCGGGCCCGCACCAGATGCGGTGCAGATAATCGACTTCCACCATGAAGATGTTGCCGAAGGCGCCTTGCTGGATGAGGCTGTCAATCGTCATCAACAGCGGATTCCAATGCAACACAAAGCTGACGACGGACTTCACTCCCGCCTTGCTCACGGCGGCCTGTTGCCTGCGCACGTCTTCCATGGTAAGGGCGACGGGTTTCTCGATGATGAGGTGCTTGCCCGCTTCTGCCGCCGCGACGACGTAGCCGGTGTGCTGATCGTGCGGCGTGCAGACCACGACAATATCGATGTCGTCTTGTTTCAACATATCCGCGTGGTCGGGCGTGATGGTGCAGTCCAGGTTGTACTTATCCCGGTACGCGCGCGGCTTCTCCCGGCTCCGGCTCACCAACCCGCGCACTTCAGACCGCTCGTCGTTTTGAAACCATTTGATGTACTCCTCGGCCACCCACCCGCAGCCGATGACGCCAACCCCTAGTTTCGACATGTTCTGGTACCTCCCAGTTTTCCCGTAGTCGCAATCGTCATCGTAACCCTAATCGATCGCAACGGTAGAATCACGAACCCCAAGAACATCCCCCTTGCCCCCTTCAAAGGGGGGAATTGCGAGAGATAGATTCTTCATCGCAGTGCGAATTCACCGAGCATGCACCTGAGCTTTCGGCGCCCTTCCTCACGCAACGCAAGGCGTTGCGTATAGTTCCCCCTTTGAAGGGGGCAAGGGGGATGTTCTTCCCACTCGTTCCTACAACGACGGAAACACCGATTACGATTCGGAAACGAGATTGTGGGGCGAAATCAATCTTTTCACCACGTCTTCTTAAACGGATCCCCCACCGAGGCTCGCGACTCCGTCGTCTCCTTCCGCCACTTCGTGTCCGCGAGATCGTGAAACGACTTCGCACTCAGGCAACTCGCATGTTGCGCGATGGCCTCGAAAATCTTGTTGGCGATCAGAATGTTGCCGACCCGGTTCGCGTGAACGCCGTCCGGATCGATCACCCAGTCCGCCCCGCCTTCCGCGCTCCATACGTCCGCGAGGATGCAGTCATACTCCTCGGCGAGGTCCCGAATGCACTCGTTGTACTTCCGCGTCAACTTCACGCTGCCCTTGTCGTAGGGCGGATAGCTTTTCCAACCGGTCATGTAGTAGACCGTCGTCAACACGATCACCGGATCGCACTCCGCTTTCACATCGCGGATGATCGTGGCCATGTCCTCGCGGAAATCCTTCAGCGGCATGCCCGCGCGCATGTCGTTCAACCCGTACGCGAGAATAAACAGGTCCGGATCCAACGCGATGACGTCGTTCTTATACCGCTCCATGGCGCTCGGCTTGCGCGACTTTTCGTACCCCGGACTGCGCGGCGAGATGGCGTTCGCGCCGATCCCCTTGTTGTGATACTCGATGGGCGCCCCCTGGCATTCGCCGATCAGATTCGCCAGCACATCCGCATAACGCTGCGTCGGGTCCGCCAGCCACGGTCCGCCCTCGACCGTGCTCTCGCCCAGAATCACCATCCGTTCAAACGGCTCTTTGCGGTAATCCTGCGGTTTCACAAAAGGCTCACCCCACGCCGCGCCAAATGCGCCACCGAACAACACAACGCCCGCAAGAAACACGACAACGATTCGAATTCCCATACCGTCCCCCAATTTGCTGAAATG
>CAZWDH010000191.1:0-13815 GCA_964632865.1 uncultured Nitrospiraceae bacterium | reverse complement strand
CGTGCCGGGCGGGGCGGTGCTGTACCCGCTGCACCGGCGGCTGCTCAGCCGGACGGCGAACGCGGTGGCCAACCGGGTGCTGGGGCTGGCGGCGCGCGACGCGACGGCGGGCTTCCGGGCCTACCGGCAGGAGGTGTTGGCGTCGGTGCCGCTGGAGTCGATCTTCTCGAACGGCTACTCGTTCCTGCTGGAGATGCTCTTCCTGGTGCAGGCGCGGGGCTGGCGGGTGGCGGAGACGCCGATCACGTTCGCGGACCGCGAGCACGGGACGTCGAAGATCTCGTCGCGCGAGATCGGGCGGGCGCTGTACACGTGCGCGCGGCTGGGGGTTAGGCGGGTGTCGGGTGGCCGGCGGCGGGCGGCGGTGGGGTCGGCGGAGACGGTGGTGGGGTGAGCGGGGAGCGAGTCGTGTTGACACCCATGTGTATCATGGCATAGTTTGAACAAGGACAATAAGGACAACTGCGACAAGGCCGTTCAAAATTGCCTTGTACCTTTTCCAATCTCTCCCGCTGACGTCACACTCTCACCAGGCCGACCTTGATTTCCTTGTTGTCTCTGTTGTCCCTGCTGTCTCTCGATAGGTACAAATATCCCGCCGGGCTCGTTTGCTACAATACACCATCGATTACTGCGTGCATGCACATTGCAGAAAACGGAGACTTCATGCGAATTCTTATTGCAGGGTGTGGCTACGTCGGATCGGCGCTCGTCAAGCGGCTCGTGGCGGATGGGCACGAGGTCTGGGGATTGCGCCGCAATCCGGATCGCTTGCCCGACGGCGTTCGGCACATAGCGGCGGACATCGCCGACCCCGATACCTTGCGCGACTTGCCGCCCGATCTTGAATCCGTGTTCTACACGGCTGCCGCGGGCGGCTACGAGGAAGCGCGGTACCAAGCCGCCTACGTGCAGGGTCCGCGCAATCTGCTCGACGCGCTATCGGCACAGGATTCCATCAAGCGCGTCTTCTTTACGTCGAGCACGGGGGTCTATGCTCAGCAGGACGGCGAATGGGTTGACGAAACCTCGCTCGCCGAGGCGACGCATTTCTCCGGCAAGGCCATGCTGGAGGGCGAGCAGATCTTCCGCGAAGGGCCGTTCCCGGCGACGTCCGTACGACTCGGCGGGATCTACGGTCCGGGCCGCGGGCAAACGCTGGACCGCATCCGCGATCGCGTGATCACCTGTCCGGCAGAACCCAGTTATCTGAACCTGGTTCACCGCGACGATTGCGCGGGGATTCTTCATCATCTCATGCAGTTGGACAACCCGGAGGAACTCTACCTCGGCGTCGATTGCGAACCGGCGGAGCGCGGCGAGATGTACCGATGGCTGGCGAACATGCTCGGCGTGCCGGAACCTCCCACGGACGACGCGGAGCCGGGAGGCCGCCGCGCCCGCGGCAACAAGCGCTGTTCCAACGCGCGCATCCTCGCCACGGGATACGCGTTCGCCTACCCCAATTACCGCGAAGGCTACCACGCGATCTTCGCCCCGCGTCCCGCAGCGCCGCCTGCGTCCACCCCGGATGACACGGCATCGGATTGATCGGTTCCGTCACCCTCGCGAACGCGGGGGTCCGTCTTCTGAAACGGACTGAGCACTCAACAGCTCGCCGTTAGCCGGTGTGCTACAATGACCGCACGCAAGGTTGACTGAGTATCCCGTTCCATCTCCAGGGATCGATTGGTGGAGGAAATCCCTATGCACGTCTTTCGATCGTTTCTGGCGAGTTTTGTCGCGATTTGCTCCGCGGCCATCGCGATGGCGCAAGACGACAAGCCGCTTGCGCCGCTGCTGGAAGGTCTCGGCGAATTCCATTATCCCGTGTCCACCAACGTGGAGCGCGCACAGACGTTCTTCGACCAAGGCCTCATGCTCGCCTTCGGATTCAACCACGCCGAGGCAAGGCGATCGTTCGAAGAAGCTGCACGGCTTGACCCGCAGTGCGCCATGGCGCAGTGGGGCATCGCCCTCGTGCTGGGGCCGAATATCAACGCGGCCATGGAAGACGAGGACGTGCCCGCTGCGTACGCCGCGGCACAGAAGGCCATGGAACTGTCCCCGGGCGCGACGGAGAAGGAGCAGGATTTGATCCGCGCGGTCACGCAGCGGTATCCAGCCGAACCCGTCGAGGATCGGTCGATCTTTGACGAGGCCTATGCGGACGCGATGCGGGATGTCGCGAAGAAGTACCCACGGGATGTGAACATCCAGGCGCTGTGTGCGGAAGCGCTGATGGATTTACATCCCTGGGACTACTGGACGCGCGACGGCGCGATGCAACCCTGGACGCAGGAAATCCTCGACCGGTTGGAGCAGGCTCTGGCGCTTGACGAAAACCACGCGGGCGCGAATCATTTCTACATTCACGCCGTCGAGGCGTCCAGCAATCCGGAGCGCGGCCTGCCGTCGGCGGATCGGCTCGGGAGCATCGCGCCCGGCGCGGGGCACCTCGTGCACATGCCGTCGCACATCTACATTCGCGTAGGGCGATATCACGACGGGTCGCTCGCCAACGTCCGTGCTATGGCATCCGACAGCGAGTACATCACGCAATGCCATGCTCAGGGGATCTACCCCCTCGCCTACATGCCCCACAACGCGCACTTCCTCTGGGCCACCGCGACCATGGAAGGCGACAGCAAGACCGCCATGGACGCGGCACAAAAGACGGCGGATATGGTCGAGGACGAAATGATGCGCATGCCGGGCATGGGAACGCTGCAACACTTCAAGATGATCCCCCTGTACGCCATGGTGCGGTTCGGCAAGTGGGATGAGATCCTCGCGTTTCCGGAGCCCGCGCAGGACCTGCTCTATCCTCGCGGCGTCTGGCACTACGCCCGCGGCATCGCGTACGCGCGGACGGCCCGGATCGCGGAAGCCGCGGCTGAGTTGGATGCGCTGAAAGTCATCGCCGCCGATCCCGCGTTGGCCGAGATCACCATCTGGGACATCAATTCGACGGTCGAGTTGCTCAAGATTGCCTTCAACGTGCTCGCCGGCGAGATCGCCGCCGCGAAAGGCGAATACGAACACGCCGTCGCGCAACTGGAAGAGGCGGTCGAAATCGAGGACGCCCTCACCTACAACGAACCACCGGACTGGTTCTTCCCCGTTCGACAGACCTACGGCGCGATCCTCCTAGAATCCGGCGACCCCGAAGCCGCCGAATCGGTCTTCCGCGCTGATCTCAAAAAATTCCCCAACAACGGCTGGTCGCTCCTCGGTCTCGAGCAAGCCCTTCGCGATCAGGGCAAGGCGGAAGAGGCCGGGAAGGTCGAAGAACAATTTGAGACGGCCTGGAAATACGCGGACGTGACGATCCGGAGATCTCGTTTCTAACTGCCCCTCCACTCAGGGCGAACTGTCGTGCTTGACATATCGGGCATTATTTGGCTAAACTACCAAATAGACAAAGATTATTTGGAGTCGAAACCCCATGGACACAAAGACCCAGGCTCGTTATGAGGCGCGCGCGCGGATTGTGAAGGCGCTGGCGCATCCGACGCGGCTGTTTATCGTGGATGAGCTGGCCAAGGGGGAACGGTGTGTCTGCGAGTTGACCGGGATGATCGGCGCGGATACGTCGACGGTCTCGAAACACCTGACCGTGCTCAAATCGGCGGGAATCGTGCAGGACGAGAAGCGGGGGCTGATGGTGTATTACACGCTCCGCGTTCCCTGCATTGTGAATCTGTTCGGATGCGTGGAAGGGGTGCTTCTGGCGAATCTGGAGGAGCACATGGCGCTGGTCAACTAGACGCGCAAATTTTTTGGGGGGCTATTTGGCTTATTGGCCAAATTAGCATGAATGTACCGTATGTCTTGGAAATCGGAATGGAAAGCCGGAGCGCTGATTCTCGGGGGATTTCTCCTCTGTTTTTACCTCCCGATCGGTAACGTCCGGTTTGATAACGCTCTCTTCGAGGCGTTCCACCTGGTCAAGTGGTACGCGCGCGAACACGTAATCTTGTGTCTCGTACCGGCCTTCTTCATCGCCGGTGCAATCGCCGTCTTCGTCAGCCAGGCATCGGTCATGAAATACCTCGGTGCGAACGCACCGAAAGTCCTGGCTTACGGTGTGGCATCGGTTTCCGGAACGATCCTGGCCGTGTGCTCCTGCACGGTGCTTCCGCTCTTCATGGGTATTTATCGCATGGGCGCGGGACTCGGACCCGCCACTGCGTTCCTGTACTCGGGTCCGGCAATCAACGTGCTGGCGATCATCCTGACCGCGCGTATTCTGGGGCTTCAATTGGGTATCGCCCGGGCCGTGGGTGCGATTGTGTTCAGCGTCATCATCGGCCTGTTGATGCACCTGATCTTCCGGAAAGAGGAATTGGAGAAGGCGAAAGCGGCCGCCGTGATGCCCGATGCGGAAGTCGAACGCCCGCTCTGGCAGAACGGCGTGTATTTCGCCGCCATGGTGGCCGTCCTTGTATTCGCCAACTGGGGCAAGCCGGATCAAACCGAAGGATTCTGGTACGTCGTGTACTACTGGAAGTGGGCGCTCACCGGCATTTCGGCGCTTGGTCTCGGCACGATCCTCGTGGCCTGGTTCGGCGCGCGCTGGTGGAAGGTGGCGATCGTAGGCGCCGTGGTTCTGGGTTCCGCGCTGTTGGTCCCCCACGAGCCGATGGTCCCTTTCGTCCTGGGCATCCTCGGCCTGGTCTACATCACGAATACCAGCAACGAAAAGATGCAGGACTGGTTCTCCTCGACGTGGACCTTTGCGAAACAGATTCTCCCCCTGTTGTTCTTCGGCGTGTTGGCGGCAGGTTTCCTGCTGGGACGGCCCGGCGAGGAAGGGCTGATCCCGTCCCAGTGGGTCGCGTCGCTTGTGGGCGGAAATTCAATCTGGGCGAACCTCTTCGCATCGGTCGTCGGCGCTTTCATGTATTTCGCGACGCTTACCGAAGTGCCCATCCTGCAAGGACTGATCGGCAGCGGAATGGGACAAGGCCCGGCGCTCGCGCTCTTGCTCGCGGGACCGGCGCTGAGCCTGCCCAACATGGTTGTGATTCACAGCGTGCTCGGTACAAAGAAGACCGTTGTCTTCGTCAGCTTGGTGATCGTCATGGCGACGATCAGCGGCATATTGTATGGCTTGTTGGCAGCGTGAACCCGCCTGCCCAAGAGAAAGGACATTGTCATGAAAGACCTGAAGATCCTCGGGACGGGTTGTCCTAAATGTCAAAAGCTCGCGGAGACAACGGAAGCCGCTGCGAAAGAGATGGGTATCGAGTACCAGATCGAAAAAGTGACGGAAATCAACAAGATCATGGAATTCGGCGTCATGGTCACCCCGGCGTTGGTGGTCGATGGTGAAGTAAAGGTATCGGGCAAGGTACCGGCTGTGGACGAGATTAAGACGATGCTCGCGTGATTTTGCTCGTACGTACCACATACGAAGAGCGTGGGATAGGCATTTGCCTTCGATAGACGTTTTTCACGGG
Organism: uncultured Nitrospiraceae bacterium; assembly: GCA_964632865.1. Classification (GTDB taxonomy): domain Bacteria; phylum Hydrogenedentota; class Hydrogenedentia; order Hydrogenedentales; family SLHB01; genus JAHDWY01. Next base: position 8,350 of record CAZWDH010000191.1, on the reverse strand, counting down.
GGATTGGAAGTATGACTACTGTAACCAAGGCATTGATCGTTCTTGCGCTCATAGGGGCGGTCGTGGCGACAGTGACGATCAAAGCACAGAACAATCAAGAATCGACGGCAGATTCAGCGTCGGGGATCGACGCCACAGAGCCGCAATCCGCTTCCGCAGTCGAACCGGCTTCGCTGCCCGAGCCCGCCGAGAAGCCAGCGCAATTGCCGAAGCTGGTCGACCTGGGCGCGGACAAATGCGTTCCCTGCAAGGCGATGGCGCCCGTTCTCGAAGAACTCAAGACGGAGTATGCCGGCACCTTCGAGGTGCAGTTTATCGACGTGTGGAAGAATCCTAACGCGGGCCAGCAATACGGCATCCGCACGATTCCGACGCAGATCTTTTACGACGCAGAAGGGAAAGAACTTGTTCGTCATGAAGGGTTCATTTCGAAGGAGTCCATACTGACGGTGTGGAAAGAATTGGGCGTTTTGTAACCATGCAGGAGCTTTTCGCCACACTGTCGCAAGCCGTCGAGGGGAACACGCTTGTCGCGATTGCCGCTTCGTTCGCGTGGGGCATTCTCAGCATCGTTCTGAGTCCGTGCCACCTGGCCAGCATTCCGCTTATCGTCGGATTCATCGACGAACAGGGACGACTCAGCACACGGCGCGCATTTCTCATCTCGACGTTGTTTGCGTTGGGCATCCTCATCACGATCGCGCTGATCGGCGTCATTACTGCCGCTGCGGGCCGGATGATGGGCGACGTGGGGCGCTACGGCAACTGGTTCGTGGCGATCATATTCTTCGCGGTGGGATTGCATCTGCTCGAGGTGATTCCCATGCCGTGGAGCGGCTCGGGGCCGGTCGGCATGAAACGGAAAGGGCCGTTGGCAGCGTTCGTCCTGGGACTTGTCTTTGGCGTGGCGCTCGGCCCCTGCACGTTCGCCTACATGGCGCCCATTCTCGGCGTAACGTTCAGATTGGCCTCAACGAATCTCGCGTACGGCATCCTCTTGCTGTTGATGTACGGTGTCGGCCACTGCTCTGTGATCGTCTTCGCGGGCACCTTCACCGAGATTATTCAGCGCTACCTGAATTGGAGCGAGCGCAGCAAGGGAGCCGTCCGCCTGAAGAAAGTGTGCGGCGTCCTTGTGATTCTCGGCGGGCTTTGGACGATCTACACCGCGCCTTGACCTGGCGTTTATAATTTGATATTTTTAGAATTATGGAAATACAAGACGCCATCCCCAAACTCGCCGCGCTCGCGCAGGAAACCCGCCTCGCCGTATTCCGGCTCGTCATCGGCGCGGGACATAAGGGCCTCGCGGCCGGAGACATTGGCGCGGCGTTGGGGGTTCCCGCGCCGACCCTGTCGTTCCATCTGGCTCAATTGACCCAGGCCGGGTTGTTAGAACGCCGTCGGCAGAGCCGCTCGATCATCTACACCGTGGACTTCGAGGGCGTGCAGAGTTTGTTCCGGTACCTCGCAGCCGACTGTTGCGAAGGACGACCGGAACTTTGCGGGTTTGAAACGAAATCGTGTCGCTCGACGGCGAAAAAGAGAGGGCGTACATGCCGAACCACGGCGAAAAACTGAAGGTCCTGTTTCTCTGCACGGGCAACTCGTGCCGGAGCCAAATGGCCGAGGGCTGGGCGCGCGCGCTGAAGGGCGACATGATCGATGCCTACTCCGCGGGCATCGAAATGCACGGCATGAATCCGCGCGCGGTGCAGGTCATGGCGGAGGCGGGCGTCGATATCTCGGCGCACCATTCCAAACATCTTGACGAACTGAACGACGTGCAATTCGACTACGTCGTCACGGTATGCGCCCACGCATATGAGACCTGTCCGGTCTTTCCGCGCAAAGCGAAGGTGGTCCACGTGGGCTTCGACGATCCACCGAAGCTTGCAAAGGATGCAAAAACAGACGAGGAAGCGCTCGGCCATTACCGCCGCGTGCGCGACGAAATCCGGGCATACGTGGAGACGCTCCCCGACGTGTTGGAGGAGAAGCAGTGAGTAGTTGTGCGACGGTAAGCGAACCCATAGGCAAGGGTTTGAGCATTTTTGAGCGCTATCTGACGGTCTGGGTGGCGCTGTGTATCGTGGGCGGAATCCTGCTTGGAAAGATCGCGCCGGGTCTTGCGCACACGCTTGACGGAATGGCCATCTACGTCAATAACGCGCCGGTGGTGTCTATCCCCATCGCGATCTGCCTGTTCTTCATGATGTACCCCATCATGGTGAAAATCGATTTCGCGAGCGTGGTCAAGGCCGGCAAGAGCGGTAAGCCGGTGTTCCTGACGCTCTTCGTCAACTGGTGCGTCAAACCCTTCACCATGTACGGCATCTCGCTGCTGTTTCTGGGCGTGCTCTTCCGCGGATTTATCGGCGCGGACGCGGTTGATTTGGTGAAGATGCCATTCGGACTCGATCTGCCCGTGGACGCCACCTACGGCGCGGGGACGGTCGTGCTGAGCGACGGGGTGAAGATGCTCGAAGTCCCGCTGTGGCGCAGCTACCTGGCCGGATGTATTCTACTCGGCATCGCACCGTGCACGGCCATGGTGCTCGTCTGGGGGTATCTGGCGCGGGGCAACGATGGTTTGACCCTCGTCATGGTCGCCATCAATTCGCTGACCATGTTGGTGCTGTATGGTGTGCTTGGCGGATTTCTGCTGGGTGTGGGAAAATTGCCGGTGCCCTGGCAAGCCCTGCTGCTCTCTATCGGTATCTACGTCGCGCTTCCGCTCGTCGCGGGCTACTTCTCGCGCAAATGGATCATCCGCACGAAGGGCGAAGCGTGGTTCAAAGAGAGGTTTCTCCACGTCCTCACGCCGGTGACAATTGTCGCGCTCCTTGTCACGCTGGTGCTTCTCTTTTCGTTCAAGGGCGAGGTGATTCTCACCAATCCGTTGACGATCCTTTGGATTGCCGTCCCGCTCTTCATCCAGACCTGCGCCATTTTCGCCCTCGGCTACGGCCTGGCCCGCGTATTGAAACTCCGCTACGAAGACGCCGCGCCCGCCGCCATGATTGGCGCCTCCAACCATTTCGAAGTTGCCATCGCCACGGCCGTCATGCTCTTCGGCCTCTCCAGCGGCGCGGCCCTGGCCACGGTCGTCGGGGTCCTCATTGAAGTACCCGTCATGCTCCTGCTCGTGCGTGTTTGCCTGAACACAAAGGGGTGGTTTGCCTCGCAGGACGCTCTCCTGGCCTGACCGGAGCAGCAAGAAGCGTTCGATGGAAGTTATCCGAAGTACCCCGGCCAGCGGCCGACTAGAAGTTCGTCAATGACCTAATCCGATTGGGCAACTTTCCAGAGAATCCCTGTCTGCGGATTGGTGGTTCACAGTGTGCTCCTTGCACCCTTCAGTTTGCACTCCGGTGTTCGAAGTCTCATAATCTCCCATTCGGGGTCAATGCTGTGGGAATCTGAATGGACTAGCAACCTGTGGGGAGGATCTGTCTATGCTTCGGTACATTATTTGTGCGCGGAAATTGCGGGGTGGGGAGTTCATCTCGGAACCGGGACCGCCTAAGTTCTTGAAAGTGCCGGATGGCGAACTGCCCGGACCGCAACACCACATCAAACCCGGGGACTGGGTCAAGGAAGTGCAGCAAGAGGCGGCGGACAAGGCCGATCCTCGCGTGTCGAAAGCGGGAGACGTGTTGATCTTTGTGCACGGGTACAACAATTCCATTCCCATCATTGACAAGCGGCATTCCGTGCTGCAGGAAGACCTGGACCGGGAAGGGTGGCGCGGTATTGTGTTGTCCTTCGATTGGCCGTCCGCCTCCAGCACCTTGAACTACCTCGAAGATCGGAGCGACGCCGCGGCGACGGCCCGCTATCTCGTCTCTCACGGCGTCGTACTTTTGGTGAACGGTCAGGAGAAAGGGTGCGAGACAAACATCCATCTCTTGGGCCATTCGACCGGCGCCTATGTGATCATGCAGGCGTTTACGAATGCCGACGCCCATGGAGAGTTGTTCAAGAGCGATTGGCGAGTCGGTCAGGTGGCCTTCATCGGTGGCGACGTATCTGCCGACTCGCTCGACGCGGACAGCCAATGGTCGAACCCGATGTACCGGAGGATCATGCGGCTTACGAACTACCAGAACGGATACGACAATGTCCTCGCCATATCCAACGCGAAACGGTTGGGCGTGAAACCGCGCGCCGGACGCGTGGGCCTGACGCCGCTGGCTGATCGAAAGGCTGTCAATGTCGATTGCAGTGAATTCTTCGTAACAATCGACCCCAAGAACCAGGCCAATCGAATCGGCTCCTGGAACCATTCCTGGCACATTGGCAACCCGGTTTTCGCGCGCGATCTCGCGATGACACTGGAAGGCCGGATCGACCGGAACTGTATTCCCACCCGGCGCATGACGGCAGGGCGGCTCTATCTTCAAGACGGGCAACGACCGCCCTACGAGGATAGCTGGCTGGATGCGATGGCCCACGCGTGAAGGGTGGTCTCGATACGATCGGTTTGCGCCGGCATTCCAAAGGATTGGACGTTAGTTCGCGACGGCAATCATGTCTATCGCGATCCCTTTGCCACTGCGGCCTGTCCCTCCCACGAGGGCTTTGGAGGCCGCGGGCGGGCGCTTGGGATCGTAGAAGTCGGGGCGGACCTGGTTGAGGGCCGCGCTGGTGGCGTCGGTGGCGCAGTAGTAGGTGGCTTTGGCGAGATGGTTCATGTCGCTCCCGGCGGCTTGCAGAATGCGGCCGAGTTCGGCGTAGAGGCTGCGCACTTCGGCCTCCGCGGATGTTCTGTCATCACCGGTCAATCCGGAAGTATAGATGCGCCGGTCGCTGTCGATAACGGTCACGCGGCAGAACACGGGCGATTCGGTCATGCCGGAAGGCGTGAGATAGCTGACCGGCCCCTCGGCTTGCGTCGCCGTACCTTCGGGCGCAGTGGCGATCAGCTCGATCTCGATGGGCGCATTGTTGGTCCACTCCACGTGGGTGATTGGCGGAACGGTATCGCCGCTGAAAAACGCGTCCAGCGTGTCGTCAACCTCCGCCACTCCGGCCATGGGATTCATGAAGGTCTTCACATGCACGACATGGCTGAGATCGAGCCCCAGCCATTCCAGCGTGGCGCGGAGGCTTTCCATGGTGTTGTGGGTCGCCTCCGCCAACGTCTCCCCCGGCTCCGCCTGGCCGGAGATATAGACGGCGCGGCCCGGAGACAGGACGGAGGCGTGTTCCCTGCGGGGGCGGCTAAACAGACTGTCGACATCCACGGCGATCTCGGTACCTGTATCCGCAACCGCGATTGCGTCCATCGCCACCAGCGCGCCGGGATGCGCGAGTTCGCCGACGACGTAGGTGACGGCCGGCGCGTTTTCTGCGAACGTCTCCGCGAACTTGGATTCCACAGAGGGGATGACGTCGTCGTGCGCGGCATACACGTTGATGCGGGCCACGCGATCGAAGTCTGATGATGATGCTTCGAGCACGCTACGAAGGGTCTCAAGCACGCGCGCGGTCTGTTCGTTCGCGTTGTCCGCGCCCACGACGTTGCCGGATTCGTCCATAGGCAGAGTCATCGCAGTGTGCACCAGCGGTGCGGGACCGGTGAGGACCACCGCTTTCGCGGCGCCGGTATCGGCGTTGTGCTCGATGCGTTCGATCCCGGGTTGGCCAATAGCGAGCCCGGAGGCGAGCACGAGAATTGCGAAAGCGCGAAATGTGAAGTCGAAGCACATAAGTTTGTCCTTTGCAGATGACCGGATGATGGTGTTAAACGATTATCCCTGATCCGGCGCGGAGAGTGAAGTCCGGGCTAACGTGGCTCGAAACAATGGCACGACCCGCCCATATCGCTCTTTGCCAATGCCTTTGCCGTGGTATGCTTTCGGTCACAGGCGGGCCTGCTGGTATCGGAGCGAGGGCGAGCCCTCGCACTCCATAGGGGTTGAATCTCATGTCGCGGATTTCTCGCGTTGTATTGGCCGTCTTGCTCGCATCCTGTGCGGTGCAAGCGGACGTCATTGCGGAATTTGAGCAGTCGCTTGGTCCGGAGCCAGTGTCGGACACTGCGTCTTTTCCGCTGCGCGTCGACCGGCCGGAGGCGCTACACGCCATTGATGTGCAGGCGGTATTGCGCGAGGGATCGGGATCGCTGCGGATCGTCGACCCGAGTGGTACCGAAGTGTACCGACACCTCTGGGGAGACCGCGTCAGCCAAGAACTCGCGCCGCTCGGGCCCTTGGAAACAGCGGGCGACTACGAGATTCAGGTGGACCTAGAGAACGCCTTAGGCGACTGGCGCGTGCGGATCGCGGAGGTGCCCGACGCAGCGCAGTTGAAGCGCATCGCCTTCGCAGGACCGCTGCTCGGGTTGGTGGGGCTGGCTTTCGTGATTGGATGGCGCTTTGGTGCGGGTGCGCAATGGCGATGGTTTCTAGCTGGCGCGGGGCTGCGCGTTGTGGCCGCGCTCCTTACGCTTGCCGTAGTGCTGATTCTTCACTTCACGATTCTTGTCAGGCTCGAAGATACGCTGCCGTACTCGCAGTACGTCGTCGTCAACGGCGGCATCATCGGGGCCGCGTCGGGACTTGCGACGGTGGTGACGTTTCTGTTGGCCGGACTACTGTTTCGCGGCGCGCTAAAGAGCGCCCCAAACGCAATCGCCCTTGGCGTAGGCGCGGGCGGGGCGGAAGCTTTGGTTTCGTCACTGGTCACGATCCTGGGCACGGGCATGCTGTTTGGTGGTAGCCCCAAGAGCGGAAAGTGGATGCTCCAACTGGCTTACGACTCCACGATGACGCCTCTGCTGCCGCTTGTGGAACCGGCGAAGTTCGCGTGTGTAATCCTGTGCCTGATGGCCGTGAGCGGACTCGCGCTCATGGCAATTTCCGCGCGCCGATGGGGATTGGTGATTCCTGCCTTCCTGCTTGCGGCTGGATTCTACGCCGTGCTGGGTGCGACTCCAGTATGGGCATTGGAAGGGGCGGCGTCGAAGTGGTGGACGGTGAGCGGCGCACTGCCGTTCGCGATCGTGAGCGCGATCGTCGTGCGGTGGTGTCTTCGCGAATGGCCACCCGCCGCGGCACCGGACGAAGCGCCCATGGAGGCGTTCCTCCGGCAGTCCGCCGCGATGGATGAGGGATCGTGAGCGTGTTCAATCTAGCCGGAAAAAATCTCGTCCTCATCGGCATGCCCGGCGTGGGCAAGAGCACCATCGGCGTGCTACTTGCCAAGGAGCTGTCGCGTTCGTTTCTCGACACGGATGTCTTCATTCAATCCCAGGAAAGCCGCCGCCTTCGCGATATCATCCGCGACGAAGGGATGGATGTGTTTCGCGCGTTGGAGGAGCGCTACATCCTGACACTCGATTGCCGGGAGCAAGTCATCGCCACGGGCGGAAGCGTCGTCTACAGCCCCGCGGCAATGGAACACCTTCAGTCGAACGGGATGCTCGTGCATCTGTCGTTGCCTTTTGACGTTCTTGCAACCCGGATCGGCGACCTGAATGCGCGCGGCGTCGTGCGTTCCGAAGGCCAGAACCTCCGCGAACTCTTTGCGGAACGCATGCCGCTCTACGCCCGGTATCGCGACGCTGAAGTCGAATGCGCCGGGCAGAGCCACGAACAGGTGGTCGCCGCCGTCCTGCGACTAGTGAAATGATTCGGCTGTGAACGCCAGCGCAATTGTCAGAGATCCGTCGTTACGACAAGTTCTCGTCAGTACCCCAACCGGACTTCGACAACAGGACTGAAGGGTGGCTCGCTCGGCGAGGATTGATGATCCGCGTAACCTGTCACGCCCCATGATGTAACCTGCCTTTTGCCCGGATCCCTGAACGCGCGGTCTTACGCCATCGATTAGGGCATAGGGATTGCTCCTTGATCCTCGCTCGGACAATGGGAGGGACGGGATATGGCAATTCGATTGTGCATGAAGACCGCGCTCGTCGGGTGTCTTGCACTGGCCGCCAGTATTTGGGGGCTCCAGTCCACGGCGCCGGCAGTAGTGTCTCCGGAGGATGTCGCGCCATCGGATTTGTCTGCATCCCTCCCGCTCCCGTTGGCTACCGTTGTTTTACCTGCGGGAGTTCAGCCACAGCGTCTCGCCGCATCGCGTTCTTCGGGGAGTGACGATGCGATGGGTGGGCTTGCGCCTAGGTTTGTCTCCGCAGAAGTCGCGGAGAACGATTTCCAAACACCGTCCTTGTTTCACCGCGCCGACCTTGGGAAACGCATACCAGACGCGCGGAATGCCTCGCCCGGAGCGGGGCAAGCCATGGAAGTTGCTTCATTTTCGCCGTCCGCATCGGACGGCACCTAGCGCTTCCCTGTCACCGGTGCTAGACGCACACCGGTGGCGCGGCACAGGGAAG